>JBDGRE010000009.1:0-7025 GCA_042218325.1 Candidatus Nanohaloarchaea archaeon | reverse complement strand
TGTTGCCGTTCATATCTATATTGTAACTGCCCGCCGAGTTGCCATTGCTTAAAATGTCTGAGAGTCCGGAAGAAGTGCTTCCACCGCTTCCGCCGCCACCCCCGCCGGTGCCTTTGGCCCAGACCTCGCCGTACACCTTGACGGATCTGCCGAATGTGACGTTCCCGGAGCTGGTAGTGATGTTGGAATTATCCACGAAGATATCAAGACCTGAGGTGGACTGCCCCTGATTCAACACCTGGTTCAAGTTCTGGTTGTCGGTATCCGTGTCGGTGTCCGTATTGCACGTCCCGTCACCCGCCAAGAACTCGCTGCTTCCACAACGTGAGATGTCCCAGTCCGGACCTATACCCGAAGCCTGAGCTGTCGCGAGAGCAGCTATCGCTATAAACGCTAGTGAGACCAGAACCGTCTTCGACCGATATGAATCTGTCAAGCCCATCTTTTTAATCTCTCCTTTGTATTCCCTCTGTTTAAAGCTCACCTGTGTCCCCCTTTATGAGTCAAGCCTGTCGCAGACCACGCCGAACGTGTCGTGGGAGTCCGCCTCGCTGTAGATATCTGCGGCAGCGCAGTCTCCGGTAATATTCCCAGTACAGTGACCGTTCTGATCAGTGTTTACCGTTCTTATGCCGTGACCCCAGTTGCCATCATCGACCTCGTTGTCACCCGCCGCGAAGCCTTGGCAGGCGAGATTGGGTTGGCCCTGGTCGGTTTGTGGGAGGTCAGGCATCTCAAATGCTATCCTCCACTTGTTCGATGCGAACCTCCTGACGCACGCACCTGCGTTGCCTGAACATATCGTTGACCCCACGCTCGGGATGGTGAAGCTGCCGGAGTACGTGTTGGTACCGTTGTAGAACTTGAATGTGCCGTCAGCGAGCGAAATCGCGCCCCAGTAGGTCTCTGCCTCGTTCTCGTACCGGCTGTCCGCGTAGTTCCTGTTAATCGCGTCGTCGCCCGAGTTCGGCGAGCCGACGTTGTCGATCCGGTTGCCGTTCGCGTTGATGGCGCTCGTAGCCGCCTCGTCGTCAAGCTGGGTGTTCGTGTCCGTATCCGCTTCGTAGTCGTCGTCGAAGCTTATCGAGTTAACCGTGCTGCTGCTGCCGTCCGTGATAGACACTGTATCCGTTACAGCACCAGCACTCGATGTTCCATCCGAGCTGTAGCTGAGCTGCTGGTCCTCGTTGTTCTCGTCCTCATCTGTCGTGTCCGTATCCGGCACGTAGTAGTCCTTGATGGCCGCGTCGTTCGAAGTTCCCGATATATCGATCTTCTGCGATACCGAGGAGGCTCCTGACGGCGTGGTGCCGTTGTTCTCGCCCAATGTCTGAGAGTCCGTCCCAGTATTGTCATTGATAGTTACAGAGTCCACTGATGTCGACTCGCTTGTCGTCTGGTAGATAGTGATCGTGTCATCGCTCACGCTCAGGCCCTGCCGCTCGTTCGTCGAGTCGGCGTCCGCATCGTTGACGTTGTCGTTGATTGAGACCGAGTTCAAGTTGTTACCCGACCCGTCATTGATAGATAGTGTATCTCCTGAAATCGACAGCGACTGATCCTCGTTGTTCTCATCCTCATCCTGAGTATCTGTATCCTGGTTTTCAGTCGTTATGTCCCTCATAGTACCTCCACCGTCTTCTATCTGGAATTCGTTGGCGGAGTTATCCCATTTAAGCGATCTTTGGGCGTTGCTGTCCTGGTCCCAGAAGTTTAAAGGCGTGTCTGCGCCGTCTTTCGCGAACTTAACGCCTCCTATGCGTGAAGGATGTTGAGCTTCAACAAAGTATACTCTGCCGACACCATACTTGTCTCCGCCTCCGCCACCAGTGGCATCGAACCGGACATAGGTCTTCCCATTCTGGTTAATATACGGCGTGATGTCGACTACGGCCTTTTTCCACCCCGCGTTTGACCCAGAGTCTTCATTCGAGTTATCTACATAGGCTGTCTCCCATGAGCCTGTACCGTTAACCTGTATCTTAAACAGTTCATTACTATTTTCGTCCAAAGAATCTGAGTTAATATAAGCCACCATAAATACTCGGCTAGATGTAAAGGTCTGAGTATCGCTCGCCCCGTCGCCCTCATTGTATAGCGAGTAGTCTTTCAGGTCCAGACCAGGTGAAACCAAATTATTCCCATTATCCCAATCAATTCTGTTTCCATAAGGCGGTGCGGAGACCTCATCTCTTAGGTCGTTACCTGTATCGTCCCAAGTGCCTAAATCTCCGTTCAGATTGTCTCTTCCACCAGGCCATGTCTCCTTCATAATCACCCTGTCCGTTGATATTCCAGAGGTCTGAATATCTTCTTTGACGTTCACTTCATCTCCATCGCTTATGGAACCAACGTCATTCAGAGCATTGCTCTGCATATCCAGATTTCCATTATTGGTTATACCGCTGAAGGTAAAGCTGTCGCCGTTCTGTACCTCGGAGTTGTCCACAACGTTGTCCTGCAGCTCGGAGTCCTCTACGCTGTTGTCGATGAGCTCGGAGGCGCCCACGCTGTTACCTGCGATGCTCGCCTCTGTCAGGCTGTTGTCCGCGACCTCGGAGTCATCCAAAGTGTTCTGATCTATATCATTCTCTAAAATCGAGCCGTCTGCTATATTTGTAATCGAATTACCGTTCATATCAAGGGTGCCATACTGAGTTACAGTTCCTGTATCTCCTACATGCCATAGAGTTGTCCCGCCGGAATGTGTCGCATCTTTAAATATGAGAAATTCCTCTCTTGTTCTGCTATTATCAGAGTCCAGCCCCACTCTGACCACTCTGTCAGTTGCATGAAGTGTTGGATTGGTTCCGTATATATCTCCCGTATTCCTTATCTGGTATCCATTCATACCTAGGTTGCCCTGATTGTTGTCTCCTGTGTCAAAGACTCCTTTCTCGACCTCGTCCTCGCCGAGAGTCGTTGTCGAGGTGTCGTCGTCGATGGTTATAGTGTCGAGGTTGCTTCCCGAGCCATCGGTGATGTTTACCTGGTCGTCGTTCCCGTCTCCTGCCCCATCGCTCGTGCTGAGGACCTGGTCCTCGACGTTCTCATCCTCATCCTGAGTATCCGTATCCGGGTTATCGCTGTTCGCCCAGTCTATATCCTTGATGGCGTTGTTGTTCATGTTGAGGTCGTTGCCTGCGAGCAGTGTGCCCACCGAGTTAACCTGTGTCTTGCTGCTCGAGACCTCGAGGCCGTCCCTACCTCCGATGTTGATATTGTCAACTGCGAAGTCGTCTCCGCCACCTGGGCTTCCCTCGAACCTTATCCTGACGCTTCCATTGGTGCCGTAGCCTGACAGGCTGATCTCCTCGTACTGCATACGCCCATCACCTCTACCGCTGTTTGCCTGCGGTCTAAGCCGCCTGACCTGCGTCCAGGACGAGCCGCCATCGTTCGATATGTAGAAGATTCCGCCCTCGTTATCGCAGCTCCTGCAGGCCCAGTAGAAGCTTATCACCGGCGCATCCAGGTTAGAGAGATCTATGTTGGACTGATATGTCAGCACGTCTCTTCCTTCCATGTTTATCAGGTAGTCACCGATAGGTGTCGTCCCCGCCTGACCGCCTGTGCCTATACCGGTCGCCGCACCGTTGTTCTGCGTGGTTATAGCCCAGTTATTCAGGCTGTTATCCTCGAAAGAATCATGCCACACGCTACCCATGGATGCATATCTGCGGGTCTCCCCTATCCGTGCAGGATCAGTTATACTCTGACCGCTCGCCGAGTTACCTTGCGTAAGCACCTCGTTCAGGTTCTGGTTGTCGGTATCCGAGTCCGTGTCCGTGTTACAGGTGCCGTCACCTGCCAGGTACTCGCCTCCTGAGCACCGCGTCGACGCATCATCGTCGTCGAAGGTAATCGTGTTACCATTATCGATACTGATATCGTCGCCTGTCGTCGAAAGCTGCTGGTCGTCGAGTATGGTGTCATCCGTGATCGAAGCAGTGTCAATCCTGTTGCCGTTTCCATCCGTAATACCGATTGTGTCTGCGGAAGGATTGGTGACCTGCTGATCATTCTCATTACCAGTAGAGGTATCGCCATCTTGGTAATTGTCAGCGTTACAGGTGCCGTCGCCCGCGATGTACTCGCTCGGGCCACACTCCGTCGAACCTACTGTGAGCTGGCCGGATATGTTGGTGTCGCCCTGGAGCCAGACAGGGCCTGTATTGTCCTTCAGCTGGTTGCCGTTGAGGCCGAGGTCGCCCTGCATGTAGTCGCCGCTCCGTTCAAGGTACCGGGAGTCAGCGTAGCTGCGCGGCAGGGCGTCATCTCCCGAGTCCGGGTTGCCGAGGTCCTGTAGCTGGTTGCCCTGGAGGTCCAAAGTGTTGTTGACGTCGATCACGCTGTTCAGGGCGGTTATGTCCTCGATGTTCTGTAGGTTGGTAGCTGAGGCTGTGGATAGAGCTAAAACTACAACTGCCAGAAGCACCAGGTTCCTGGATGAGCCCCTTTTCAAGAGTTTTTCGACCTTCTTATTTGGTGTTTCGGAGGCTCGTTTAAACTGTTTGCGACCTGCAGAGAAAGCTTTACTCGACCTCGACCTCGCCGTTGATCTCGGCTCCCTCGCCAACTGGGGCCGCGGTGTAGTAGGACGTGATATCGACTTGGACGCTCTGTGTCCCTCCCGGTTCGACTGTGAAGCTTTCCACCCCTCTTTCGAAAACGACACGTACCGGGGTTTCGTACCTGTTGGAGAACAGGACGGTACCGCCGCTCTCTACCGTTACCCGGGATGGGTCCGCGTCCCCGTTGCCGAGGACTATCTCGGCGGTCGAACGGGAGGTGCTGCCTGGCTGCGGGGACGGCTGGTCGCTGGACTTCCCTGAGTGTAGTGCGCCGATGTCGTCTATGCTTCCTGCAACGGCCTCGAGCGGGAAGAACATCCAGCCGGTAGCTACCGTGACAGCTACCAGCACAAGTATAGAAACTGGCTTCAGCCCCCCCTTGATGTCCTCTCCGAGCTTCTGCCCTATGCTCTTGGTCTTCTGCTGCTGGCCGGAAACATCGATGTGATCTGTTCTTTCTCTTTGCTCGGCGTCCTGCCGATCACCTGCTGTCCGGGAGTTTCCTGGAGCGCTGCCCCTGCCCTGGTTCTTCGTCGAGCCCCTTTCTTTCCCAGAAGACCTGTTATACCTCTGCCCGACTCTGCGGTCTCTCACACGGTCCACGATAGATGGGTCGTATCCCTCCTCGTTGAGGCTGCTGCGGAGCCTGGACGGCTCCACTCCTTCCTCGAGCTTCTTCTCGACCCATTCCTCGAGTTTCTGTTCTTCCATGGAACTACTTTTCTTTCGCTCCAATAAAACGGTGCAGGCCCTGGTAGCGGGGATGCATGCGGGCAAGAAGGTCACGGGCGAGACTCTTGACCCGTGTCTTCACAATCAGACCTGCCAGGAGGAGGAGCGACAGGCCGATAACCTTGGCCATGTCAACTGCTGTCCGCGCCAGCCTGGACTCCATGGGTGTATACTCGGCGTATACCAGGTCTGTACCGTTAGTGTAGACCACGTACTTCGAGCTTCCATCTACCTCCAGGTCGTTGTAGCCCCCGGTGTTCCTACCACCAGCGATGACAGGGTAACTACCGTTGCCGTAAACGCCGTAACGGAGGCCCTGGCCCCGCTGGTTGAAAGCGACGTGGGTGTCGCCGGAGATGTCAGAGGAGACACGGGAGAACTGCGATGAACCGATTTTATTCAGGGCCCCGGAGTCGTAGGCCAGCACCGCGTCCTCACTGTCAGAGTGCATCAGTACAAAAGGATCGCAGCCCTGCTGCATCGACAGGTCAAGCGATGTCGCGGTCACGTTCAGCCTTTCCGAGGACCAGGTCCCGTCGTAGCTTCCGAGCATCAGGCGGTTGGTGGTCCTGTTGGTGAAAGCCGCCTTCACTTCGCCCCCGCAGAACTCTGCGTCAGTGAGCAGGCCGGCGTCGCTCTCAAGGCTCTCCCGGTTCCAGCCGTCTCCCGCCCTGGTCGCAAGCATGAGCGACTCCTCGAAGTCATCCGTGTAGAGGACCGCAGGAGAGCCGCGGTAGGAGACCAGCTCCGAATACATCCCGACGTTCAGGCCTTCCTGCTCCGAGACCGTTTCCCGGCTCCAGTTGCCGTTCTCCCGCGTGGCGAGCATGGCTCTCTCCGAGCCGACCTGGGCGTACTGGTAAGCGACCATAGGTTTCCCTGAGATAATTTCCAGCGAAGCGTAGGAGCCGGTGTGTTCACCTTGGGCAACGGTTTCGCGCCGCCAGTTACGGCCAGCAACGGTTTCCAGGAGTCCGGACTTCCGGCCCGAGATGTACTTGAGGCCGCCCGCATCACGGAAAACCAGGTGTACCTTTCCGTTCCCGGCCTCGACGTCGAGGAAACCGGTTACGTCCTTGTCGAGGACCTGTTTTTCCCAGCCAGTCTGCTGGATATCGATGGCGAAGGTGGCCGAGAAAACCACGAGGCCGGTTATCGCAGCGGCCGCAGCGTATCTCTCCATATTCAACCCATCGTCAGAAGCACTTTGACCTTGCCGTTTTCATCTGTGCCCTGCATAGCCTTGCCTATCACCGCGTTCTTACACTTTGTCTCATCGCGGCATTTCATGGCCTTGCCGTCTATCCCCGATGGCGTCAGCAGGTCGCCGGGCTCTATATCACCGTTCCTGACCGTCACCTCGACAGGGACGATACCGGTCAGGGCCAGCGGCTTGCCGTCTCTTTCCTTCGCGAGCACCATGGAAGGGTCGGTCGACACTACGCCAGCCACCGAGTTATCGTACGCTTCCCTAGATTCCTCCAGGGACATGTTGCCGCCGATGACCGCGACCTCGCCTCTTTCCAGGCCATCACCTGTAGGCACGTTCTCCGCAACGTCTCCCCCGCGTCCGAGGATGTTGTTCTGTACCTCCAGGTTACCGCCGACGTAGACAGTTGAGTCGGACAGCTCACTTCCACCGGTCGACTCCGACACACCGAACGCCGCGGAATCCGAGGTCATCTGCGCGTTGACCTCCAGGTTACCCGACATCTCGTC
>JBDGRE010000008.1:0-4708 GCA_042218325.1 Candidatus Nanohaloarchaea archaeon | reverse complement strand
AGTGGGATTGCTTGACTGCGGGTCCATCGCATACGGGGTTCGTGATTCCACGGTTTTTCGGCCGTATTGACTGTGTTCGGTTTTGACCGAACCGTTTTGGCTATTTTTTAAACCTGCGGAGCCCGAAACTGTTCTATGAGGAAGAAAACTCTTCTAGTTGCCGTGATGCTGTTCTTGGGCGGCGTGCAGGCTGTACAGTACCAGGATAGTTTCAAGATTCACGCGGGCTCCAGTGTCGATTTGGACGATTACACCTTCAGTTACGACCAGATGACGGGCACCTCAAACACATTCAAGGTAGCGAGAGAGGAAGGAGATACTTCTCTGGTGCTCCACCAGCTGGAGGGTGACGAGATATTCGACTCCGAGGGCCATTCTTTCCGCGTCGACAGCAACCTGAGCTACAGTATAAGGGATATCGACAGCGACAGCAATGGCCTTTACCTCGAGATAGGTGTGAACTCTTCCCGTGACGTGTTCGCCTCCTCGGACCTCGATGTCGA
Source organism: Candidatus Nanohaloarchaea archaeon (assembly GCA_042218325.1). Lineage (GTDB taxonomy): Archaea > Nanohalarchaeota > Nanosalinia > Nanosalinales > Nanosalinaceae > JALDAJ01. The sequence continues at coordinate 4,205 of JBDGRE010000008.1, read as the reverse complement.
TGTACCGCAGAAAGTGTTCGTGGCGCAGGGCGAGGAACTGACCGTGACGGTCGACCTCCGGAACACGGGTATAGTCAACCAGTCTTTCCAGCTGTCGAGCTCCACCGGTAACTAGTCCATATCCAGCTCCTTCACCTATCAGGGTTTCAATATATCCGGTATAGAGGTGCCAGCCGGGCAGTCAAGGACGGTGAAGGCGGAGATAACGGTGCCGGAGAACGAGGAACTCGGCGTGAAGAAAGTGGTGCTGAAGGCGGCGGGCAGGAGTGCTTCGACCCATGAACTGTCCGTATCCGTGAGGGGTTCGAAGCAGGAGGTCCGGCCGGAGATGGACATGGAGGCGCGCAAGAAATACATAAGAGCGAATCCTGGGGAGACGATATCTATACCTGTCCAGGTGAGGAACAGCGGCGAGGTAGGTCTTTCCGCGGTCTCTATCAGCGTGGAGTCGCCCCAGGGATGGGAGGCGGAGAAACAACCGCGGGAGATGGAGTTCATAAGGCAGTACGACGCGCGCAGGTTCGTCGTCCGGGCGACGGTGCCGCAGGACGCGAAACCCGGTGACTACTTCTTCGAGGTCTCCGCCTCGTCGGAGGAAGCGGAGAGCCAGCAGCCGCAGCGGATACGGGTGAACGTAAGCCAGAAGAGCGGCCTCCGGTACGTCGGCATCCTGATAATGCTCGTCAGCCTCGGCGCCCTGGCCGTGGTGTACCGGAAGTTCGGCAGGAGGTGAACGCTGTGACGGTCATCGAACTCGAAGACGTCTACAAGAGCTACGGGGACTTGGATGTCCTTACCGGTGTGGACCTCGCGGTGGAGCAGGGCGAGATATACGGTATACTCGGCCCGAACGGCGCAGGAAAGACCACGCTGTTCCAGACGATGCTCGGCCTTCTGAAGCAGGACTCCGGAAGTATAAGGATAAACGGCAGCTCCAACCTGAGCGGCAAGGAAGTGAAGCGACATGTCGGGTACCTGCCGTCCGATGTCAACTTCTACGGCGAGATGACGGGGCGCGAGAACCTGCGTTACTTCGCGGCTCTCGCGGACCAAGACCCGGATTTCGATGAACTGCTGGGCCTTGTCGACCTTGGGGATGACGCGGACAGGAGGGTCGGGGACTACTCAACCGGCATGAAGAAGCGGCTGGGTATCGCGCAGTCGCTCATAAAGCAGCCGGATATTGCTATATACGATGAGCCTACCACAGGTCTCGACCCGGAAGGGAAGAACAAGTTCAGGAGGCACGTCGAGAAGATCAACCGGGAGAAGGACATGACAGTCATCATATCGTCCCACATAACAGGCGAGATATCGCCGCTGTGCGACCGGTTCGGCATACTCGCTGACGGCATAATCAAGGCCTCCGGCACCAAAGAGGAGCTCAGTGAGGAGGCTGGCTCTGATATAGAGATAGAGGTCGAGGTCGAAGACCCCGGGAAGGCGGAGCAGGTCTTCGGATCGATGGGAATCGACTTCCAGCGGGACGGGAACAGTTTCGAGCTGCAGGCCCAGGAAGACCGGCAGAGGATAGTCCGCGAACTCGCCGACGCGGGCGCTGGCGTGAAGGGTTTCCGGCTGAAGGAGTCAACCCTCGAGAAAACCTACCTGGAGCTGACCGGCTGATGGGATCGATGTGGGACGTCGGCAGGAAACAGCTGCAGGACAGTTTCTCCAGCCGCCGCTTCCTGATAGTGCTGGGCCTGTTCTTGGTCCTCTCCATGGTATCGGTCTACATGGGCATACAGAACTACCAGCAGAGTCTTGAGGAGTTCGGCAGCGGCGATGTCTACGGCGCGGCGCCCGAGAAGCCGACCCTTATAGAGGTCTTCCAGCCGCTGTTCAGCTTCAACATGCCGATGACGGCGGGCCTGCTCGGCCTTTTGCTCAGCTACGATTATATATCGAAGGAGAGAGAGGAAGGCACCATAGAGCTGCTGCTGTCCTACCCTATATACCGGGACGAGATAATCAATGGAAAGCTCGCCGCGGGGATCTTCACGGTCGCCTTCGCGATACTTTCCGCGTTAACGGTTTCCTCCGGCCTCGCGATATTCATGACTGGCAAGATGCCCGGCCTGGAAACGGTTTCCCGGCTGTCGATGATATGGATCGGGACGGTCATCTACATCACGTTCTTCATAGGCCTTGGAACGTTCTTCTCCACGGTCTTCCGTTCGAGATGGCGCTCACTGATAGCTGGCACACTCGTTCTCGTCCTGTTCATCGGCACGCCTTTCATCGCAGATTTCGCCGCCAACACGCTGTACCCGTACAGCTCTATCGAGAAGAAGCTGCCCGGCCCCGACACCAGGGAGCCAGCTGTCGTACAGTCGGAGATGGAAGGGCGTGTCGTTGCGGAGGGAGAGGCTGTAAGGCCGGGAGCTCCTGAAAGGGAGCCGGTGCAGGAGCGCGAGGGCCCGTCCCGTGAAGAGTTACGGGAGCAGCTGGAGGCGAAGCGGCAGCGCTTCAAATCCAGGGTGACCAAGATATCGTCGTCCGCGGTCTACCAGGAGTTCACGGGCACGATGCTCGGCACACGTTACAACTCCAGGGAAGGCCTCGAACCGACGTTCGCGGAAAGCCTGGGTTCGTCCTTCGGCTACCTCGTCTACCTCATAAGCCAGACCTCTCTCGTTCTCGCTGGTGCCTACGGCTTCTTCCTGCGGCAGGACCTTTGACCGTGGAGTTTTTATTCGGCGTGCCGGAACCTTCACTCATGGACGTTACGGGGTGGCTCGATGAAAATTTCGACACGACGCTCTCCGTGCTTTTTATCTGGTTCATAGCCGGAGTCTTCTCGGACGGCCATAACCATGTCCAGGGCGCGCCAGTCACGTTCTTTACGCCCGAGCATGGCCTTTTCTACTCGGCTTTTCTCGTCACCTTCTCGATATTCGGCTACTTCCTGTACGAGGGATGGAAAGAGCATGGAAGCCCTCTCGGAGGTCTGCCCGGTAGCCATCGCCTGACTTTCTACGGTCTCATACTGTTCTTCACTGGCGGCTTTGGTGACATGCTGTGGCACGGAGCGTTCGGCATCGAGTCCACGACAGAAGCGCTTTACAGTCCGACGCACCTGCTGCTTGCTACTGGAGCGTCCATGTTCGTGTCCGGCCCTCTCCGCAATCTCTGGGACCGTGACCTTGCCAGGTCCTGGAAGGAGCAGTTTTCTATACTTACTTCAGCAGGTGTCCTGCTGTCGGTCTTCACGTTCATGACGATGTACGCCCACCAGATGCTGAGGCCTTTCGGCGCCAGCTGGTACAGTCCTGCGATAGCCTCCGGAGCCGCATCCATACCCGCAGCCGCGGGGATAGAGATAGGTATGCTCTCCGTCATGGTCCAGTCCGCGTTCCTCGCAGGTTTCGCATTGCTGCTCGGGGACCGTTTCGACCTCGTGCCGGGATCCCTGACTTACGTTTTCGGTCTTGATGCACTTGGTATGGCATATATCTCCGGTAACTACATACTACTCCCCGGTTTCCTTGCAGCTGCAGCGCTTTCCGACGTGCTTTACATGGAGTTAGAGCCTTTCAGGGGCGGAGTCAAGCCGTTCCGTGGCTTCGCGGCCTGCGTTCCGGCGTTTTTCCAGGCCGCTTTCTTCGCCACATTGTTCCTGACTGGTGGAGTTACGTGGTCGGTTCACCTGTGGCCCGGCGCGATATTCCTTGCAGGTATAACAGGTCTGCTTGTAAGTTATCTTGTCAGAAATTAGGCTTTGATAGAAGTAAAAACAGTGCAGGAGAGACGGAAAGGTCATTTACACTCGATAGCTGAAGTGGAAGTGAGTCAGCTTCTCCGGGTTGTGTCGGAGAAGCTAGGTTTTCTGGAGGTGATCCAGCCGCGGGTTCCCCCACGGCTACCTTGTTATGACTTAGCCCCCCTTGCCAAGCTCAGACTTGCGCCTGGAAACCCAGGTCCTCGTCTGAACCTGACTCGGGTGACTTGACAGGCGGTGTGTACAAGGAGCAGGGACTTATTCGCCGCTAGATGATGACCAGCGACTACTACCGATTTCGCCTTCACGAGGACGAGTTGCAGTCCTCGATCCGGACTAGGACCGGATTTAGGGGGTTAGCTTCCCCTCTCGGGGTCGCATCCCTTTGTACCGGCCATTGTGGGCCGCGTGTATCCCAGAGCATTCGGGCCATACTGACCTACCGTGGCCCGCGCCTTCCTCTGGCTTATCGCCAGCGGTCTCC
>JBDGRE010000007.1:0-13351 GCA_042218325.1 Candidatus Nanohaloarchaea archaeon | reverse complement strand
GGCGGAGACCTTGATATGAACGGGAATGAGATTAGAAACGCCAACGCAACTCAAAGCTTCCAAATACCGGTGGGAACAGATGCGTACTAGACATAAGTCCTTCTTTTTACTGGCTCTAATACTGTTTGTCTCTGCTGCAGCTTTTTCACTCAGTTCTACTTCTAACTCAGCTGCCCCTCAAGGCTCTCTTTGGATCGAAGGCTCAAGCCTCCACTGGGCGGATGGAAGTACGGAGTACTGGTTATCCAAATCTTTATCGAATTCTGTTGTATCTGATAGGTTCAGTGATGGAGATTATTCACAAGATCCTTCGTGGTCGCACAATGGTGTTGGTTCTGCATCTATAAACAGTGTGACCCAGCCTGATGGAACTACAGGAAATGTGGTTGATATAGATGCTAATTCAGTGAGTGAAGAAGCCATTATAACTTTGGAAAAAAGAGTGTTTGTCAAAAACTTCGTGTATTCAGGCTCCTTTAAGAAGCCAAGCGGGGAAAATTACGCTGATGGAGGGATAGTTTACAGAAGACAGGATACCGGTAATTATTATTATATCCGTAGCGGTGGTGGCGGAGGAAGCTGGGCTATTTCCTATTTTTCAGGCGGCACCAAGACTAATATCGATTCTGGTTCTTTTTCAGGCTGTTCAGGGGTTAACGGAGAATGGTGCGATTGGAAGATTGTGGTATCGGGAGATACTCATAGTTTTTATACGAAGGAACCTGGCAGCTCCAGTTGGACTCTCGAAACGTCTTTCACGGACTCGAATATAATGTCTTCAGGTGGGATTGGAGTTGGTGCAAACGTAAATTCTAAAGGTAGTGTATCGCGCAGAATGTTTTTCGATGTCCAAAAGCTTGTTGCGGGAAGTGTTAGAGCCAACTTCCATCTTGATTCCGGATCTGGACAGACTGTAGTTGATGATTCAGGCTGGAATAATGATGGAACTAGGGGAGGATCAACATCGTCGGAAACCAGCGACCCCTCCTGGACCACGGGAAAGTTTGATGATGCGTTGAGCTTTGACGGTAATGATTATGTGGACATTCCGGATAGTGCTGCTGTCACAGGGAGTAAGGCTAGAACAGTTACAGCTTGGTACAAGGTTGATGAGGCGAATTCTGATAGCCGAGGCAGTATAATCACACTAGGTAAAACTGGAACTGACGGCGAAGATTTTGCTATGACCTTGAGGGAGGGGGCTGGATCGGGTTGCTGGAGAGCTCAATTATGGGGGAGTGCTGATATAGATTACTGTATTTCTGGCTCCTATACCGGATGGCACCACCAAACTTACACCTATAATGGGAGCACCTTTAGGATATACTATGATGGTTCTCTCATTAAGTCTAAGTCGAGATCTTTGAATACTAAGATAGGGTCTACGAATTTGGGAAGATGGGGCGGAGGTCCAGATTATTTCGCAGGCAAAATAGACGAGGTCCGTGTCTACAGCCGCGCCTTGTCCCAGCAGGAAGTCCAGCAACTGTACCAGGGAGCGGGTTCGAAGACGGGTGGGCCGACCGGTGCGTGGTGGATAGAAGGCTCGGCGATGCACTGGATTGACCAGAACGGTTACGAGAGGGCTTTAGTCGGGGAGCCGGAACTTGGTTCTCAGGAGAATCCTGCATTGAGCTGTAACCAGATTTATCAAAATATACCTTCTGCGAAAGATGGAACTTACTTCGTTGATCCAAATAACGATGAGTCAGAAATTCAAAAGGTCTACTGTGATATGGGAGTATCGGGAAGTGGTTGGACTCTGATCTATAATTATGATCACGAGGCGAATACAGATCCAGCTCCTACCGAAGACCAATGGCCTCTAAGTCATGGAGCGCTATCACACCAAGATGATTTATCCAGATTTGGTTACTCGCAAAACAATATTAAGGCCTTAAGATTCAGATGTGAAACAAGCAACCATAACCGAGTTGTTCATTATATAAATAAAGATCCTGACGCCATTCAAGGGGTTCTGGACGATTCAACAACTGTTTCGTATGTTTCAGTAGCTAATGATTCCTCCAAGCTACCCGAGCATTCCGGCAATCTCCCAGATGCTGCAGGAGCAGACACAGGAGAAACCGAACCAAGTCCTGCATTATTTGGGCCAAGATTCCCTATGTATAATAGTGCAAACTATCACTGGTCAATAGGAGAGCCAGGGGGAAGTGGTTCAAGGTGGGAATGTGACGATTACCCTGACAGCGATAATTATGACACGCTTCATCAAATTTGGATTAAGGGTATAGCAAGTTCTGTTAGTAATGGTGCTTCACCAGGAAACGTCTGGATTGAGAACAGTATGCTTCACTATATTGATGCGAACGGGAATGAGAGGAAGACTTCTTCTGATACTGTTTTGAATATATTCACGACCTCTGATTCCTACAGTGTGGATAATACCCCTGAGTCGGTGTCTATAGATGAGTCGAAAGGGGAGATGTACGATATCGTTATGGATAACAGTATACCTGATCATGCTGGAGTAAATTTCTCATACAGTTCTGGAACCCAGAGGACCTTCGAGTTTGAGTATTCGATGGATTCAGTTTCGGGGTCTGGTTCTACTCAATCGGATCGCCACTGGAATTTAATCAAGTTGCAGGACTCGAGTGGGTGTGAGATCATGAATGTTGGTTTCCAGTATGGGACTCAAAGATTTGCAGTGTATGATGCGGGAGTTTGTAATCCTGGTTGGAGGGACTACCAGAGTGCTTACCATGATTCGGGTATTGATGCATCGTCGGGAACTCATACTATAAAGTTAAGCTGGACAGGTTCAGCTTGGAAAGTAAATATTGATAACGGCGCATATACCTATACAAGCAGCAATTACAATAATCCTGCCTATGAGGTAATTGTTGGGAGACATCAGGTAGGATCGAATCAAAATAATCTTGTGTATCAATTTGATATGAAAAGTCTGAATCAGTGATAAAGGAGCTTATTCCTACTGTATCAGGTCAGCCATGATAACCATAACAGTGTTTCGTTGACTATGTTTTTCGATAAGGTAAAGGTTGTGGGGTGAGTTGGCGGGTTGGAGTGGTTTTATCAGGAGGAAGGGGTTTTTAACTTTTTGGAGATGGGAGGATTGCCTTTTTTTGGTTGTGGTTGGTGTGAAGTGAGTATTCACTAGCCTTTATCATTATGAGTTTGAGTTTATCAGGTCTAGGTCTGGAAGATAACGAACTTGGCTCTCCGAAGGACTTCGTTGATGAGGTTAAGGAGAAGTGGAGCGACAAGGAGGGGAATTTGCGTGAGGAAGCGGAGGAGACGGCTTAGCAGTCGGCTGGCAAACACCCAGCAACTCCTCAGTCCACACAATACCTGGAAAATGGTACCATGTTGAAGGCTAGGACAAGCAGAAACAGATCACAGACTTGCTCCTTCTGTCAGGGAACCTGTGATTCTTATATCGCCGCCTGAGTTGTGACCTACCTCTATATCCCCATCCAGGACATGGAGATTTGAGGCATTTATCTTGAAGGGCTGGCCGGCCGCGGAACTCATTCTTTCTGTGCCGTCGCTGAAGACCTTGAGGCCTTCACTGTCCCGGATGTTAAGTGCGGAGGCCGGTGTTCCTGCGAGAACTCCTATTGCGGCGGCTCCAAGGCCTGTTGTTTTGAGGAACTGTCTGCGTGTCATCCCTGTCTATCAGCTCAAACCTCGAACCCATTCTATCCCGCAGGTCCTTCGGGATGTATACCCTTCCGTCTTCGGCTTCTATCGGCATGTAATCTGGTTTAACTCCAAAATTTAAGTAATTTTTCCAAGATTCGCCTATTTATGGATATATTTGGTGTTTTACGGCGCCCTCATAACGTGATCTGGCGATGTCTTGTCGACCGGAACTTCGGAGGGATACAGGGCCTGAGCGTACTGGCATGAAGCGATCACTGAAGTCCCCGGGAGCTTCTTAAGTGAGCGCGACCAACTTATGGATAGTTTACATGCCAGAGGAATCCGACGAAAAAATCGAGGAGATAGTCGACCAGAAGGTCGAGGAGAAGCTCCACGAGAAGCTGTCCGGTGAAGACACTGGCGACGACTACATCTCGCGGAAGATAGAGGAGAAGCTACAGGAGCTGTCCGAGACCGAGGGAGACGATTCCGATGGTTCTCTCGACCGCCGCAGCTTCCTCAAGATGCTCGGTCTCGGTGCCGGAGGTCTCGCTCTCGCCTCACCGGTCTCCAGTTTCATCCCGCTGGCATCCTCAAGCGGAGGCGGCGGAACCGGGACACTCAGCGACGTGCTTTCCAACGGGAACGATATCAACGGCCACGACATCGTGGATAGCGGGACGACTGTCTGGGATACGAGCGCTGGCCACATACCTTCGAGTGTGGTTCAGACCGCTGGACTTGATGCTGATACAGTTGATGGTAAAGAGGCTAGTAGTTTGGAAAGAGCCAAAGTTAAGAGGGATGCGAACGGCCAGGTTGTCTTTACTGATGTAGCTTCGAAGGTGATTTCAACAGGTAAAACCTATACTTTCACAACTAATCTCAATGATGTTATTTTCGATAGAGCGAGGTTTTCGGTCAATAGCGGTACTGCTAAAGGAGTATGGTACAGAAATGGAAGCTTGGTGGGCACGTCCACTTCTAACAGTCTCATCTCCCTTACTGCGAAAAGTATAGCTACTCCCAACCCTGCTGAAACATTCAAAATCGAACCAGGAGCATCTCCTACTACTACTACTACAACCATGAAGTTCACGGAAGATTTCGGTTATGTCGGTCCTTCCACTGATGGTTTTACGGGAACTACCACAACAACAAGGGTAATTAAAAATATGAGCGGTTATATTGGCGGCAACATCGGTATAACTTTCAGTGGGTCTGCCAGAGGATATTTCTATTATAACGGTAATCTAGTCGGCAGCGGCAGCATAGCTCCTCGCGGCACTTTGGGCAAAGTAACTGATAATAATGTGCCTTCCCTCACAAGCGCGACGATAACTTGGAAAATACACGCTAGCTCAAGTAATTCGGTAGCTTTCGATTACGCAACTGCTTATTTCAATAGCAGTGTAAAGGTGATCGATAATAACCCTGGGGGACCAGTTAGCGGCACAATAAAGATAGGCCAGAATCGGATTATTTAGATGCCGATGGAGTCTTTTAATTGGTGCTTGTAGTAAATGTAATTATTTGTTGTTTTATCAAGCCTCAAAATTCTGTGCTAAGCGCCTATTCTATTGGAAAATTTGTATAGCATTAACAGCTGATGAGGATTAGTTAGTCCTCCTGAAGCGTTATTCATTTAATACCCTATTTTTGGCCGGTATTATCGAGCTGAAGAGGCTGCTCGAGCTGACGGGCAGCTACCTCAAGTCAATGATGGGTTGAGGAAAAAAGGCCGGCCAAAGATTGTTATTTCTCAATCTGAAATTCGTCTGAGCCAAGTTTTTATTCGCTGCAGAGAAACCAATTCCAGATTTTAGATGCCGGATTCTGAAGAGCAGGTTCTAGAAGCTTGAGGTCAAGATAGACAAGCAGGAGCGTATCGAGGAGCTAAGGTCCGGAATTTCTAAGATAGTTGATACGGTCGTTTATGAAATGCTTGGATTGGACGCGGGCGGACTGGACGCCGACAGAGTCGACGGACAGGAAGCGAGCAACTTGGGGTGACAATCAGGGTTTCCACGGAGACAACGATAGCTACAAGAGGATTCACAATTAACCAGAAAGGACAGAGACACGCAGTTGCCACAAGTGCGATTGCTAGTGGTTGGGCTGGTTCAGGGGATAGTGGCGGAAGTAATGGGTCTCTGAAGAAAAACGGTGGTGTTATACCAACTGGCGGTAGCTCGATTCAGGCCATACTTTCATACTCGGCAGGCGAAAATATCGCTTGAAAGGCTTATATATATACTATTTAGGGACGAATATCTATATAGACAAGGCTTACTGACGGGTTAATGTCAGAAAAGCCGGTTTTTCCCGGCTCAGCTAGCTATAAAACCATTACCGGTCAATAATTTCCACAAGGTGACCAGAACTGTCTGATACGGATGTTGTTGTTTTCATCGATGCACTCTCTCCACGGGAGCTGAACGGTTTCTTAGAGGAGATCCACAAGGGCGAGATGGACGCGGATGTGCCGCGTGTCACGCCGCGGGTGATGAGCTCGATTTATACTGGACTGAACCCAGCGGAGAACGGTATGATGGAGGTGTCGAAGTTCGGCGGCGAGCAGACGACGCGGCCCCGGAAGTCGACGTTCATCGACCAGGCGGTCAGGGACGGCCAGCGGGTTCTTGCGATGGGAATGCCTTTCTCGATTCCTTTCCAGAGCGGGAACGAGGGCTCGATCCTTCACGGTGATGCTCTGCAGGGAGCGTCGCAGACCGTCCCGCAGGAGGGCGCGCAGCTGGTGAACGTGCCGGCGCCGGCGAGCGACATGATAAGAGACCATCCCGACACCACGTACAGCAGCTTCCTGGACCAGACCCGGAACTTCTTCACCCGGGCCAAGGAGGTGATGAGACACCAGGAGTTCGACGTGGTGTTCCTCGGCTACCGGCTGGTCGACAGTTACTGCCACTTCCAGCACACAGAAACCCGCAATGGCAAGCCTTACAGGCAGCACCTCATCGACCACATCCAGTCACTGCTTTCCGAGATAGACAACCAGATAGACGGTGACCTGATGTTCTTCAGCGACCACGGCCAGACCGAGTTAACCCACACTTTCCGCGTAAACAGGTGGCTGAAGCAGGAGGGCTGGCTTGACTACAAGGTCGACTACGACTTCATCGACACGCTTACAGAGTACCAGGGCGGCGAGATGCACCCCGTCAACGAACGCGTGGAGAACCAGTTCACTTTCGGCCGGCCCGGTGTAAAACTGATAGAGGAGAACTCGCAGGTCGTGTGCGCCGACCCGTTCGACTCCTGCCTCACTCTCTTGGTCGACCGCAAGGATTTCAACGAGGAGAAGTTCCGCGAGGAGCTGATGGACACGGGCATGTACCGGTCGGTCAAGTACAAATGGGAGCTTTATGACGAGGATGCGGACTTCTACGAGAGCGTTCCCGATATCATCCCGGACAGGAAAGAAGGAGTGTTCGTCTCCGGCAACCTCCACGAGAACCCGATAGGCATGGGTTACTACAGGACCGGGGTCCACGACCGCGAGGCGTGCTTCGGCGCCACGAAAGAGCTGAACATACCTGACAAGGAGACCATCAAGCCGGAGGACATGTACGACATAATAACAGACTTCATCGGGCTCGAAGTCACGGAGTCGCCGCTGCAGCCCGAGCAGGTCAAGCAGTGGACGAAGGACGAGGTCGAACTCGCACACGAGAACATCGAGGCCCAGCTCGGGGGTGACACGAAATGACCTGGAACTCCCGGCCGTCGATGAAGACGCCCGTACCCGGAGAAGGTTCACAGACTACGCTGATACAGGAGGCCATCGACACCCTTGAAGAGGTAGTCGAAGAAGATGAAGGCGACACCGTCTTCCTCTGGACCGGCGGCAAGGAGGCGCAGGTCATCGCCGACCTGCTTCTGTACGAGATCGGACCTAACGAGGGCGTCTCCCCGGTGCCTTTCGGTGTTATCGATACCGGCAACCAGTTCGATGAGATGTACGAGTTCCGCCGCGACTTCGCGGAGGACTCCGGCGACCGGGGCGCGGATACGGTAGGCCCGTTCAACGGCATAGGAAACCAGATAATCATAGAGAAGTACGAGGAGTTCCTCGACAACATCATACGCAACGAGTACGACCCGCGAGGCTACCACGGCGAGCATACAGGAGAATGGAAATGCCCTGCCTGCGGAGAAATCGCGGAGCTGAACGAGAGGGAGAAACGGGTCGAGTGCGGCGACTGCGGGACGAACACCAAGCTGAAGCCGGTCCAGCGCCAGAACCTGAAGCCTGAGGAGTGGGGCGTGCCCGAGTCCTGCGGCGCGTTGAAGGTCATCCCGCTGAAGCGGTTCAGGGAGGAACACGGCTTCGACACCATGATAGCCGGCATACGCGGCGGCGACATGATAGCCCAGGGAGAGGACAAGGAGCCTGAAATCGAGCTGGTCGAGGAAAAGGAGGAACCCGCGGAGTACACCCGCGTCAACCCGCTGAAGAACTGGGAGGAGGCCAACGTCTGGGCCTACATCAAGATGGAGTCCGTCTCGTACCCGGAGCTTTACGACCAAGGTTACAGGCATACGGACGCGGAGTGCTGCACCGAGGACGCGGAAGAACAGGCCCGGGAGTACGGCGAGGGCGGCGTCGACGCGGAGAAAGAAGCGGCAAAGGACCAGCTGCAGGACATGGGCTACATCTAGAGCCCCGGGAAATTCTTAAACAACCGCAGACAACTTACCGTTAGCCAGATGCCGGAGGATTCTGAGGAAAAAATCGAGGAGATAGTCGACCAGAAGGTCGAGGAGAAGCTCCACGAGAAGCTGTCCGGTGAAGACACTGGCGACGACTACATCTCGCGGAAGATAGAGGAGAAGCTACAGGAGCTGTCCGAGACCGAGGGAGACGATTCCGATGGTTCTCTCGACCGCCGCAGCTTCCTCAAGATGCTCGGTCTCGGTGCCGGAGGTCTCGCTCTCGCCTCACCGGTCTCCAGTTTCATCCCGCTGGCATCCTCAAGCGGAGGCGGCGGAACCGGGACACTCAGCGACGTGCTTTCCAACGGGAACGATATCAACGGCCACGACATCGTGGATAGCGGGACGACTGTCTGGGACACAAGCGCCGGTTACGTCCCTAAAGCGGCTCTGGATACTTCTTCGATAGGTTGGTCAGATCTTTCGATAGCCCAATCCGACGTGAACGTTTCCGACCTCGGTGCGGCCGATGCCAATCTCGACATGGCCGCCAATTACATCATTCTTGAAGGCGGCTTTGCACAAACCCTCCCCTTCTGCACAATTTTTGCACAAAAATATCAACCTTCGCACAATAATTCAGAGATATGCAGGAAAAATTTGAGGAACTACTGGAAACCGAAGACAGAGACAAGAAAGCAGAACTTGAAACATTCTTCTTGGAGAAAACGGCTGACAAGCTTAATTCTACAAATAAAGAATCAGCTTTGAAATTGGCTGCGAGCTTTGACCGCTTTAAGAAAGAATCAGAACAAGTAGGAGAAACCCACTTTACACAGCTATTCGGAGCATTAAGCCAATCACTGAAAGATAAGTTTCTGGACAGAAAAGAAGATTTAGGAGAAAGAAAGCTTGAAGATTTCTAATTCTCTATTTAGACAGAAATCTTCCTACTCTAATCAAGTCTCTTGCTTTAAGCGAAGGATAAATTTTCCACATATCTCGTAGGTCAAGATCGTAGTGAACGAAGTCTTCTACTAATTCATCATCAAGTTCTGCCACATTATCAATAGTTTGGTCTAACCTGTCATCATCAAGCTGGTAGATAAGCTCTTGGGCAAGTTTTTGTTTTCTAAAGCTCTTGCCTTTTTCTTCGTCCCATTTTTGGTCGTATCCCTGCAAGTTTCTCGCAGATAAATCACCTTGTTCCATTGCTTCATCTGTTATCTCTGCAGCATACCTTGCAGACTGCATACCTGGTCTTATACCTTCCAAAAGCAGAGGATTAATACTTGCTACAGTATCTCCTACTGCAAGGAATCTTTCATCAGACCTATCCACATCAAACGGATATGAGAACGCACTACCTGCGTGAACTTCTTCCACGCTGTTATTTTCAAGTTCGAGTTGTGCTATCCAGTCTTGCAGGTAGTCTTGAAGTGTTCCTTCACCATCTTGTTTTCTGAAAAATTCTTTGGACCAGCAAACTCCTACTTTGGTGTTTTCTCCTGCGTCAAAAGCCCAAGCATAGCCTCCAGGAGCTACATCACCAAACTCGAACACCATTTGTCCATCATAATCCCCTCCTCGTAGTTCCTGCTCTACCCCTATCCATCTATCGTCTTCATTTGGATTTAAACCGAGGTAGTCTTGTGCGATTACTGCTTCAGGTCCAGAAGCATCAACAAATAAATCTGCTTCAACTTCTCTCCCGTCTACATTAATGGAGTTTATATCCCCTTTTGTATCTGTGTCGTAACCTGTAACATTTGAGTTTAAATTTAGTTCTGCTCCTTGGTTTTGAGCTTCTTCAGAGAGGTATTCAAGAAAATCTCCATATTCTAATACATATCCGTCTACATCTACTCTTGATTCGGAATTAGGTGAAATAAAAACTACTTCATCAGTCTCCGCCATAGCAAGGCTTTCAGAAATCTTAAATTCTTCCATCATTTCTGGAAATGTTCCGCCTGTAGACTTCTTTCTGTCAGTTATATCAGAATCTTTTTCGTAAATAGCGACATCATACTCATCGGCAAGTTCTCTGGCGTACTGTAGACCTGCAGGTCCAGCACCTACAACCACTATGTCGTGTCTATTCATAAGTAGCAAAATACAAATCAATTTTAAATTATTATTTATCCCTAAACAGGTTATGGACTCTGAAGACATTAATGACTTATATGATTCTACAGCCTTTGACTACGAGTTTTTCTGGAGTAACGATACGATGCACTACGGTTTTGATTCCTATATTAATTCTACAGCAATAGAGAACTCCAACCAGCATTACCAGGACAGATTAGCTATTTCTCCTGAAGATAAAGTCCTAGTTGTCGGATGCGGTAAAGGAGGATTTTCGAACTTTTTGGCTGAAAACACAGATGCAGAGATTTATGGTCTCGACCTAAACAATAGACACATCAGAAAAGCCAGAAAGATGAGCAGAAATAAAGGAACTGAAGACTCTACTGAATTTTTACAGGGAGACTTCCATAATCTTCCATTCGACTCAGAAAGTTTTGATTCTATAGCTGCTATTGAAACTGTTTCGCACTCTGATTCAAAAGAAGAGTTTCTAAATGAAGCATATCGAGTTCTTAACGATGAAGGAAATATTTTGGTATCTGACGGTTGGCTTACTGGAGAAACTTATGATTTAGAAAGTCCTGAAGTCCAAGATTATTCCTCAAAGGACCGAAAGCAGATTGAAGATGTTTTGGAAGGCTGGGCTCTACCAGAAGGAAGAAATTATGAAGAATTTGAAGAGATGATGAGAGATACAGGATTTACCGAGATTGATATGGTAGATCACTGGGATAGAATAAAGCCTTCGGCTGAAAAGATGCGTGCTTTAGGTCTTATAGGTGTTCCTATGATGAAGGCAGGCAAGAAACTTGGACTCAGGAATGAATGGTCAGTTAAACAGGCTCGAACCTTGAGGTCTCAATATCCTGTATTCAAGGAAGATAAGGGGGTTCACGCTGATTTTCTGGCTGAAAAATAATTAGTCTTCGATCCACCATTCTATGCTGTTTCCTTTGTCTTCTCTTTCTATGTAGTGATCTTCCCAGAGATCTTCAAGTCTATCTTTAGCTGTTTCCCAGGCGATGTCGGCTTTATCTGCAACTTCTGATGTGCTGAGAGATACAGGGTGTTTGTATAGGACTTCCAGTATCTTCTCTTCGTATATGTCGAAGTTAGCTCTCCTTCTCGTCATCTTCGTCTACCTTTTGATGTTCGACCTTTAGGTCGTTGTTTTCGGGATTTTCTTTATCTACTTCGGCTGTAAACTTTATTTTGTCCCCTTTTTTAATTCCAAGAGCTTCACTTATCTTTGAAGGGAATCTGACCAGCACTTGTCTTCCATCACTACTTACTTTCGCTGTTTTTTCGATTATTGAGGTTGTGGAGTCGATTGCTTCTTCGATTTCTTTCAGCTTATCGTCTTTGTTGGACTCGCTGACCATATATAGTATATCTATCATACGCTTATTAAACCTCGCCTGAATCAAGAGCAAATCCAACGACTGAATCAAGACTTTATAAAAGTTAGGCAACAACAAGTCTAATATGAATCCAACGATTGACTCTCGATATTCGAGAGAGTTGGTTCTGGACATCGAAACTAACGGCTTACAGCCGTATGAGTCCAGAATCATCTGTATCGTTGCGAAGGATTTGCAGAGGGAGAAGACTTACAGCTTCCAATCCGAGGACGAGCAGGAAGTGCTGGAGGAGTTTCTCCAGTTCTACGGTAGAAGAAACTTTGACTGCATAATCGGCTACAATATCCTGTTCGACATCAGGTTCATTTTCGCACGAGCTTTACTGCATCAAGTAGACGGCAGAGGATTCTTCCGCACACAGTATGAAGACCTGATGGCTGTGATGAAACAGGTTGGCTACCGCTACAGCAGCAACAACTCAGGCGGTCTGGAAGACTGGATCAAACTCTTCTTCGGAGAAGAAAAACTGATGGAAAACGGTTCAGTCCCAGAAAAATACGAGCAAGGTAAGATTGATGAGATAGTCGAATACTGCGAACAAGATGTCGAAGTCACAGCAAAACTCTGGAGGCGAGTAAACTCCGTGGTAGAAGGACACGGTTTCAAGCGGGTGAAGCATTAAATGGAAGACTTCAGAGATGACAGAGATAGTGGTTTTGAAACGGATATAGAGAAGATAGAGGATGAGATAGACCAGCAGTTCAACCAGCTTGGAGAAGATATTCGAGTAAGCCAGTTCCTGAAATTGCTTGACCTACGACCTCTGAAAGTGCGTGTCCATCAACAGTATACCAGCCAGAAAATGATTGAAACCGAGCCGATGGCACTCGTTAAATTCCTGGTATACAAGGAAGTTAGGGGCATACAGGAGAAATCGGAACTTCGCAGACAGATTAGAACACATCTTGACATAGCAGAAGACCTCGGATTTACACTCACAAGTATGCCAGGACAGTCCAACATACGCAGATTTGAAAGAGAACGGGTAACACCAGACATCCGAAGACTCATTAAACATACCGCAGATTACATCGAGGACAACTGCAGCAGTAAACTTATCTACGGGCTTGAACAGAAAAATAAGCCATCTATAGTTGAGGAAAACATCTCAAATATGGATGATAAGTCAGAGGACGAGGGTAGAGACTGGTCTTCCTACAACGAAGCAAAGACCAACGAGAAACCGATGTTCAAGCGAATAGCTGCGGAAATAGCGAAAACTGTTCAGGACCAAGAAAACCAGTCGCTTGGAGCAAACGGCTACAGTATCAGAGACCAGCTTTTCTGCATACTCTACCATCAATACACAGGGAAACCTGGAAGAGACCTTGTAGGGGACTTGGAAGAACTGGAAGACTATTACCTCGAAGATGTGCCGCACTTCAACACCATCTACAACATTTACAGCGAACCAGAACTCTACAAGCTGCTACAGAAGCTTGTGGAACTAACAGCGAAGCCGTTGGATGAAGTAGAAACCCAGATAGCTGTAGATGCATCAGGATACGGGACAAATCCTTACCAGCACTGGGACG
>JBDGRE010000006.1:0-56532 GCA_042218325.1 Candidatus Nanohaloarchaea archaeon | reverse complement strand
TCCCGCAGGCCTACTACGAGGACGGTGACCCGATGGACATCCTGGTCCTGACCACCAACCCGACCTTCCCTGGCTGCGTAATCGAGGTCCGCCCCGTTGGAATCCTGTACATGGACGATGACGGCGAGCAGGACGACAACATCATCGCCGTACCTGTTGAAGACCCGAGATGGGACGATGTACAGGATCTCGACGACGTCAACGACCATAAAAAGCAGGAGATCGCGGAGTTCTTCGCGACCTACAAGAACCTTGAGCCCAAGAAAGAGGTCGAGATCGAGGGCTGGGGCGACGCCGAGGCCGCAAAGGAGGTGGTCGAGCGGTCTCAGGAGCTCTACGAGGAGAAGTTCGAGTAGTTCTGGAAGGAGCTGACGGCTTCCTCCCGGCTGTCGAACTCTACTATCTTTCTTACCTTTTCATCTTCTGTATCCACGATATGCAGCCGGTCCCTGCCCCTGCAGTATTCAAGGACCGGATATACCGAACCGTTTCGGGCTACCCTGTAGGTCCTTCTAATGGCGTGGAGCTGGGACTGCCTGTCGTTGTCAAGCAGGATCTCCACAGGTCTCGAGGCGTCCTCTCCTGAAAGCCCGGAGCGTATATCGACGTTACTCTCGGAGTTCACGGCAAAGCTGTAATGAAGGCTGGAAACTATATGACTGTTTCGGTCAGCTCCCGGTGCTCGAGTAGTTCCTCAGCCCGAGTTTCCAGAGCTGCAACGCCAGCAGGTAGAACACCGGGCCCGCGATCAGCGCACCTACCTGGAAGTTCGTCCAGCCTGGCTTCTCCAGCAGGTAGGCCGCCGGGAAGAAGGAGGCGAATGCTATCGGTATCAGTGTCACAAGTATCGCCTGTACGGCTTTCCCGTAGATACCGTAGGGATACTTGCGGAAGTCGCTGAGCCGGAATACCAGCCAGATGGCCGCCCGCGAGCGACCTGTCCAGAAAGCGGTCGAGGAGAACGCGAGGTAGACCGCGGCGAAGATAAGCACGCCCGACAGGATCGCGGCCACGGAGTAGAGCATCTTCCCCGGTGTGAAGAGAGTCACGTTCAGCCTCGGAATCGCGTACGCGAGTATGCCGATGTTGACCAGCAGCTTGGCGACCGAGTTATCCCTGACCGCGTCAGCGTAAACCTGGAACAGCGGGCTTAAAGGCCGCAGCAGGAACCGGTCGAAGTCACCGGTGACGATGTACTCGTCGCCGAGCCGGTAGATGTTGAACAGGAAGATGTGGTGCAGGTTCATTATGAAGCCGCCGACGCCGGCGAGGAAAAGCATTTGGTCGAACGTCCAGCCCGCTATAGAGTTCACCTGCGTGAACAGCAGCGTCAGGAAAAGCAGTGAGAACACCACGCTGATGGAGTGAGCGGCGAACCCTGTCAGGAAGTCGGCCTTGTATATCAGCCGGGTCTTCCAGAACTGCTTGAAGTAAAGCCAGTAGATACGCCAGTAACGCTTCGGTTCGTCCAGCACTTCAGCCACCCTGCACCGTCAGCTTCTTGCTTGCTTTTCGCCAGAGCAGATGGCCCGCGACGGTTAAAACTGCTATCCAGAAAAGCTGCTGGCCGAAGGCCGCCAGTATCCCGCTGCCTGTTGTCTCCATCCGGAATATCCCTATCGGGGTGTCGACCATAGAAGGGAAAGGTGTGGCATGGAAAACAGGTTTCAGGTACTCCGGCAGCAAGTAGAGAGGGAACAGGACGCCCGAGAACAGCTGCTGGACGGTCGACCGCATCGACCGGATGCTCCATCCCACCTTCGTCCAGAAGACGAACATCGAAGTCATGTAAGACAGTGCGAAGACCAGGTTGAACGCCAGGAAAAGGCTCACCAGGAACGCCGCCGCGTTGATCGCCGAGGGGAACTCCAGGCCCGCGACGAGGAAGCCGAGCACCGCTACAGGGACGGCTTGGGAGAGGAAGCCGAACAGCGACTGGCCCAGAGTGTAGAAGTACAGGTGCGCCTTGAGGGATATCGGCCGCTTCAGCTCGTTGACGATGGTTCCCTCCCGGACGCGGTCGCCTATCTCGTTCTCCAGTGTCACGTTCATCGAGTTCGAGACTACCTGGCCCACGAAGATGTACGCGATGACCGCGGAGAAACTGCTCTCGAGCGACCCGGTCGCGGCGATGGCGTTCCAGATGTAGTATGCCAGCAAGAGGTAGAACGCCGAGGTCAGGAAGCTCATCACCGCGTCGAGGCGGTAGGCGATGGATTCACGGAAACCTATCCTCGTGATCTCGATGTACTTGTCGAGGTTCATCAGAGACCCTCGCTGTACACCTTCTTCACGACTGACTCTACGTCCGGCTCCTTTATCCTGAAATCCGCCACGTCATACCGGTCCAGGACCTCTCTCATCAGGTCGGACGCGGATATCTCCTCGCGGTTGAAAACTATCTCTGTCTCGCCGTTATCCTTCTTGACTTCCTCGATACCTTCCAGCTCGAGCTCGAACCCCTGGCCGGCTCGCAGGTCGAGTATCAGCCGGCGTGAGGTGAAACGGTTTACCAGAGCGTCGAGCTCGCCGTCGTATATCTTCTCGCCAGAGTCCAGTACCACAATGCGGTCGCAGAGATCCTCGATATCATCCAGATCGTGCGTCGTCAGCATCACGGTGATGTCCTTCTCCTGGTTCATCTTCCGTATGAAGTCCCGTATCTTCTCCTTCACCGCCACGTCAAGCCCTATAGTCGGCTCGTCGAGGTAGACTATCTTCGGATGATGTAGGAATGCCGCGGCGAGTTCTGCACGCATCTTCTGGCCGAGCGACAGCTTCCTGACCGGCTGCTCCCAGAACTCGTCCAGGTCCAGCACCTGGTTGAACTCCTCCACTCTTTCATCGTAATCCTGCTCTTCGACCTCGTATATCTCCTTCAGCAGCCGGAAGCTGTCTCTCACAGGCAGGTCCCACCAGAGCTGCGTCTTCTGGCCGAACACCACTCCGATGTTCATCGCGTTCTTCTTCCGCTGCCGGTGCGGGTCCCGGCCGTCGACCTCTATACGCCCGGAGGTAGGTTCGAGTATACCTGTCAGCATCTTTACCGTGGTGGACTTCCCGGCGCCGTTCCCACCGATGTAGCCTATCATCTCGCCTTTCTCGATCTCCAGGTCGAGGTCCTTCACCGCGTCGACCTCGCTGTACTCCCTTGAGACGAACGACTTCAGGTAGCCGGAGATCCCTTCCCCGCGCTGGTAGACGCGGAACGTCTTCGACAGGTTCTTAGCCTCTATAAGCGGCATGTGTAAAGAAGCGGCCGCAGCATTTTTCAACCCTGTCTAGAAAAGGTCGCTGAACTCATCAAGGGCGTTCCGGGCCCTGTAACTGGTCGTCTCCCACTGGTATGCCAGCCCGGGGTGCCGGGAGTCCAGTATATTTTCCGAGCTGTCCAGTATACCAGGCGCGCCCATCAACTTGACCGTATCCGCGTCCCTGACCGCCAGCACTTCTTCTCCGTCCACGGAAACACTGTAGCTATCTCTCCTGTGCGGGGCCCTGGTAGACCTCGTCCGCTATGTCGTCGTAGAATTCGCCGAGAGTCTTCCAGTTCTCGAGCTCCACGCCCTCGACGGTTCTCGTCTCCGAGTTCCTGTCTACATCTCCCGACTTCATCCCTCGACCGTCACCGGCACACCCTTCTCTTTGAGTAGCTCGACCTGCTGCTTCACAAAGTCCTCCTCGTTCGAGCCTTTGGTCGCGATGAGGTAGACCTGGGCGTCGCCGAACGGCCGCATTACCCGGCCCGCGCGCTGCGTGGCCTGCCTCCTGGAGCCACCCTGGCCTGACATGATGATACCGACCTCCGCATCCGGAAGGTCGAGGCCCTCGTCGCCGATGCGCGACACGATTATCGTGTTCATCTCGTCGTTGCGGAACTTCTCGAAGTATTCCTCCCGTTCATCGAAGTCTGTCTCCCCGGAGACGAAAGGCACATCGAACTCGCTTTCCAGGTCCTCTCCCTGCTCTATCCAGTCGCAGAATATTATGGTCTTGTCGTCGCGGTGCTCGTCAAGCAGCTTCTCCAGCTTCTGCTTCTTTGCAGGGTTCTTCGACGCTATTATGGCCTTCTTGATGCCGGAGGCCTCGTTGTACTTGTGCCGGTAGTGGTCGCTCTCCCACTCCGAGAACTGTATCCGGACATCAGGCTTCAGCACGAACTCGTCCCTGAAGAACCTGGCCCAGTCGCCGCCTATCTCCCGGCCTATCAGCGCGAATATCTCCTTCTCCTTGGAGTCCTCACGCACCGGTGACGCGGAGAGCCCTATACGGCGCGTGGACTGTAGCGACGCAGTCTTGCGGAAAAGCTTGGACGGGATGTGGTGCACCTCGTCGAAGATTATCAGGCCCCAGTCCTTCCTGAAAAGCGAAGTCTTCTCTCCCGCGATGTGGTAGGTCGCGATGGTAACGTCGTTCATGTCCTTCTCGCCGCCGTGGAACTCTCCTATCTGGTCCTCCGTAACTGTAGTTTTGTCAAGTATCTCTCTTTTCCACTGCTCCACGAGCGACCGCTGCGGGACGAGCACGAGCGTAGGCCCGTCTATCTCGCACATCAGGCCGATGGAAGTAACGGTTTTACCTGAACCCGCGGGGTTCGCGAGCACCGCGGCCTTCTCGTCGTATGCACGCTGCACGTACTCCTGCTGGTAGTCGCGCAGGTCGATCTTCAGGTCCGCGCCGATCTTCTCCTCGCTTTCTCTGAACTTCGAGTTGTCTTCTACAGGGTAGCCTTTCTTCAGCAGCGCCTCCTTTATCTTCGCCCGCGACTTGGCGCCCATCGCTATCCGGGACTTGGTATCTGTCAGGTCCACGGAAAGGTTTTCTCTTACGTCGTCGATAGAACGGGCCCACTCCATCCTCTCCGGGTCGCTGGCGACCAGCGAGTGGTAGGTGCCCTCGTGCTCGATGGAGAACATCTCCTGCTTCTCGTAGGTCCGGTCCACCCATTCAAGGAAACGCGGGTGGGAGCCGAGGATGCGGGTGTACTTCTCCCTCATCTCCTCCAGCGAGAGGTCGGAGTTCCAGATATCCATGTCCCGGACCTCGAACTTGTAGTGCTCGCCGGAGGAGGTCTCCATGTGTGCGATTTCCGAAAGCTCGTTCAGCGTCTCCTCGCTCGGCGAGGAAACTACTATCTCGCGCTGCGGCTCGAAGAACACCACGTTCTGCTTCTCCTGCTCCTGTATCCTTTCGACAAGTTCCTCCCTGGAAAGCTCCTCCAGGTCTTCTCTCTCGGGCATGCCACGGGGCATAAACCGCAAATCTTATATCCCTGACCTGGCCGGTCAAGACGTGAAAACAGAACTCGCCCAGAAGCTGTCCCGGCTCGAAGGCTTCGACAGCCCGAAGATACAGCTGGAGCAGTACCCGACACCACCCCAGTTAGCTGCCGACATGATACACGCGGCCTACATGCAGGGCGACATCGAGGGAAAGCAGGTGGTCGACCTCGGCACAGGGACAGGCATACTCGCGATAGGAGCTGCGCTCGCCGGCGCAGAAAAGGTTGTCGCGGTGGAGAAGGACAGCGAGGCGCTGGAGGTCGCACGTGAGAACGCGCGGGATGCCGGCGTGCAAGAGCTAATAGATTTTGTACAGAAAGACGTTGAAGAATTTACCGGCGACTACGACACCTGCATGATGAATCCTCCGTTCTCGGTTCACAGCGAGCTGCTGGAAGAGTTCTACCGGGCCGCGTTCTCTGTGGCGGACGCGGTGTACGCGCTCGGGCCCCGGGACGACAGTATAAAAGAATTCGCCCGGGAACATGGTCATAAACTGCTGGGAGCCGAGGACTACAGTATAGGCCTCGAGTCCAGCTACGGTTTCCACACCGAGGAGGTGCGGGAGACCGATATAAGACTCATCGTGACAGAGAGGAGATAAAATGGAGCTTGAAACTATCGAGAAAGACGACCGCCTGATGGTAGACGTCAAACAGAACCACACCCTTGGCAACCTCATCCGCAAGGCTGTCTGGGAGAACGGCGGAGAGGCCGCGTACGACAAGGGCCACCCGCTCGGGGACGAATCTACTCTCATCATCGAGGGCGACGAACTGGAATCCACGCTCGAGGATGCGGTGGAGACTGCGCGGGAGTGGATGGAAGAAATCGAGGACCAGCTGTAAATTTCTGGAGCCCTACTTCTAAAGCATGAAGGAAGGCATCAGGATACTTGGCATAGACGATGCGGCGTTCGAGTTCGACGAAGAGGAAACTTTCCTGACAGGGGTTGTGTACCGCGGCACGGAGTTCATAGAGGATATAGAAACGGTACCGGTGGCCGTCGACGGCGAGGACGCGACCGAACGGGTCATACAGCTTTTCAGGAACTGCAACAATCCGCGGCAGATAAAGGCGGTGCTGCTCGACGGAGTCAGTTTTGCGGGTTTCAACATCGTCGACTTCCACAGGTTCTCGGAGGAGATAGACAGGCCGGTCGTGGCGGTGACTGCGAACGAACCTGACCGGGAGGATTTCCGGGATACGATGGAACGCACCGGTAACGTCGACGAGGTTTTCGACGAGTTCGCGGACGCGGAAGAAGTCATGCTCGAGGACGGAAGCTGCTACATCCAGTACTCCGGGGCGTCCCGGGAAAAAGCGGAGCAGATCGTCCGGAACTCCATCATCCACGGCCAGGTGCCGGAGCCGATCCGCGTCGCACACATGATAGGCCGCTCCGGCGTGTGTATTGAAAAAGAAGACAGGTAAACCTGGCACATGCGCGGGCGTTGGGAAAAGCTGAAGCAGTCGAGAAGCTTCGACGAGTTCTACTTCTTCGCGGTCGCGTTGATACTGGCCTTCGGCACGCTCCAGTTCACGGGGACTGTTCTCCAGACCGACAAACCGGTCGTGTCCGTGGTTTCCTGCTCCATGTACCCGGAGCTGCATGTCGGCGACGTACTGATAGTCCAGGGGACCAGCTTCGAGGATATCGAGGAGGGCGACGTGATAGTCTACTCCACGCCCGAGATGGATATACCGGTGGTGCACCGCGTCATAAGGAAGCACGACAGCTACCTCGAGACCAAGGGCGACAACAACCCGTCGCAGCTCGACTTCGAGAAACACGTGGAGCCGGGCCAGGTGCGGGGAAAGGTGGTGTTCAAGATACCGAGGATCGGTGGGCTGAAACTGCTGGCTATGGATTTGACAGGTCTCACCGGGCCTCAAGATGCGCCTGTAGTTATCGATAGCTATCCCGCCTGCAGAGTCAGGGTTCCACTGAGCCAGAAGTGGGGGGAACCCTTTTAAATGTAAGACTGGTAACGTGAGGAAGTATGGAATTCTGCGACGAATGCGGAGGGATGCTCGTATCTGAGAAGAAAAACGGAGACACAGTAATGAAATGCCGCAACTGCGGCCACGTACAGGACGCGGGTGACGGCGACTACACGGTAACAGAGGAGAAGGAAGAGGACCCGATGGACCGCCTCAACGTCTCTTCCAGTGACGACGACTCCTCGACCCGGCCCGTGACTGAGAAGGAGTGCCCGTCATGCGGTAAAGAAACCGAGCATGAGTGGTGGATGGAGCAGACGCGTTCCAGCGACGAGCCCCCGACGCGGTTCTACGAGTGCAAGGAATGCGGCAACGTCCACAAGGAATACGACTGAACTATGAAGATACTGGAGACCGGTGAATTCAGGGATCCAGGGGTTTTCGTGAACGAAGTCATGGAACAGCTCAAGGACGAGGGCGAGGTAGAGATATCGGGTTCGAAAGAATACGCTGACAAGGCGTACTGGAGAGCCTCGTTTATGCTGCTAAAAAGAACCTGGTAAACAATTTTCGAAGCCCGGCAAACCCGGATCTGTACAGGGCTGAGATGTTCGGCGGCCCGGATTTTTACAGGCTGAAACTTGCTGAATTTTAGCTATCATCGCTACTCGACCTCTATCTCGTCCTTCTTGTCGAGCTCGTCGGCGAGCACGTTGACCGAGGCCCGGAGCTTGCGTATCTCGTCCATCATCTCGACCTTCTCGGATTCGAACTCGCTGCGGTCCAGCTTCTGCTCAAAGTCGTACTCCCGCTTGTTCAGCTCCAGTATAACGTCGTTCTCGATTTCGTCCACCCTCTGTTCCAGCTCGGTCAGGTCTCTTCTCAGCCGCGAGGTGGCCCGGTTCATCTTGTCCACTGTGTCAGTAACGTGGGAGATAGCTCCTATTATCTCGCTGTCAACCAAGTTATCCATCTTCCGCTCCAGCTTCCGATGGTCGTGTTCCAGGTCCTCGATACGCTCGCCCAGTTCGTTGATGTCCTCTCGCTCCTCATCGGTGCGCTCCACGATACTCTCTATCTGCTCGAGTTCCTGCTCCTCCATGCCGTACTCCTGCTGCAGCAGGTCCTGTGAGTGGTCCATGAAGTCCTGTAGGGCGGAATCCAGCGCATCCAGGTGGGACTCCAGTTTCTCCACCCGGTGTGAAACGTTCTGGACTGCGTCCCGGGCCTGTTCACCCTCCTTGCCGAGGATATCCATACCTGAAGTTTGCCGCTGCCTGTATTTCAAACCCTCACAGTGGCGACACAGTTAAAACAGTTAGAACCCCTGGAGTTCACATGCCAGAGAACCAGAGAAGAGCACCAGGGATACCAAAAGATATCGAAGATATAGATCCGAGGGACGATATACGTGTCCGCGTGGTCGGGACAGTAATAACAAGGGAAGACAGCTCGGTAGCAGTGGACGACGGCACCGGGACGGTGGAAGTGTTTCTCGACGATGACCAGCTCGACGAGGTCGATGAAAACCAGCGCGTCCGCGTCATAGGTAGAGTGCTGCCGACACCTGACTCGTTCGAGATACAGGGCGAGGTAGTCCAGGACTTCAGTGATGTCGACCCGGAACTCCACGACAGGGTTAAAAAAGTTGTTAACACTTCAGAATAACAAGGTGGAAGGGAGTGTTCAAGGCTGAACTAGAGGATGTAGGACTTCTTCAGGATTCGATGAAAACCATTTCAGACCTGATATCTGAGGGTCTGTTCCAGCTGACGGAAGACGGTATCGAACTGGTCGCAGCGGACCCGGCGATGGTCGCGCTCGTCGACTTCAAGCTCGAGGAAGACGTTTTCGAAAGCTATGAACTGGAGGAGGAGACCACGGTAGGACTTAATCTTGAAAACTTTTACTCGATTCTCCGAAGGGCGAACTCAAACGATACTATAGTTCTCAGCATGGAGGAGGACAGCTCCAAGTTCTATATCAAGATGGAGAACACCTCCACCAGAGACTTCTCCCTTCCCGTCCTGAACCTTTCAGAGGACGACATACCTGATACGCAGAATCTGGAGTTCTCCGTCAACGGTGAGCTGGAAACAACGGTTCTTGAGGACGCTATCAAGGACGCTATGGTAGTCGGAGACTCGGTGAGGATCTCCGCGAACGAGGACGGCATCGACATCGTATCCGAGGGAGACCAGAGCAACGTCAGCTTCCATATCGACAGCGACGCGGAGGGCATCCTGGAACTGGAAGGCGGTGAGGCAGACTCCATGTTCAGCCTGGACTACCTCGACAACATGGTCGGCGCCAAGAAGCTGTCCGACAACGTAGCTATCAAGCTGGGCGATGACTTCCCGATGAGGATGGAGTTCGTCGTACCGGAGAAAGCCAACCTGAGCTTCGTGCTCGCGCCGAGGATAGAAGAAGAGTGACTCCTAATGGCGCAGAGGGTAACAGGCAGAAGGGTTCTCGATGACCTTGGACTGGAACAGGAATCCGAAGTCCCGGATTATTTTGGCCTTGATACAGATTACGAGCCTGATGCGCCAGAAGAACCTGGTGAGATGGCGAAAAGGCATATCTCCGCCCTGAAATCTCACGACAATCGAGATTACGGCACTGCCTTTCAGGCTTTTTCCGATGTCAATGACGCGGTCCATGATCGGCCGGAAGTCGAGCCCGTCGACGCCGCAGCCATGAGAAAGCTCGCCTCTCTCTCCCACGATGTCGCTGAGGACGGCCGTGGAAACGTTTACGATGGGCTGGAACTGCCGGGCTGGGAATTTTTCCGGGCTTTCGAGGGCGAGGAATGGGGCCTGGTGAGGTATTTCTCCGCGAAAGAGGGCGACGCCATAGATGCCGGTGAGACAGGTATGGACGGTTTCAGGCATCTCCCCGAGGAGTAAGGGCAGGCGGAGACAGATTTCTACCGGACGCACGGCGACATAAACGGGAAGGAACTCGACCCGGATGAGGTCTCGCAGAAAGAGAAGGAGATATGGTACGCCATACACAGGTCTCTTAAGCTGAGGTTTCCTAAAATTGGCCTCGGAAGCGTCGGCGAGGCCACGCAGAGCTACTTCGACGCGGTGAGGAAAGGCCATGACCAGGGCGACCGCGAGGCCGCCGCGAAGCATCTCCAGGATTTCTATGAAACGTTGACCGGGTAACCCTCCTTCTTTTAGATTTTCCACAGGAATAACTCCTCATGGGGGAGAGGGAGAAACCGCAGGACTGGAAGATAAGGCAGTACTACCAGCAGGAAGAGCTCATAGAGAAGGTAGTGGAGATATCCCAGTACAGGGAGATAGCGCCGACGTATCCCAGCGGCTACGGCAAGCGGCCGGACGCCATCAACTTCCCGGGCGACTTCCACCAGCTGGTCGAAGACGGTGCGGTCGCGTTCCACGCCTCGGTCGAGCGATGGCGCAACCCGCTGCTCATCGACAACGTCGAAGACCTCGATGACCTGCGCGATGGCTGGGACCTAGTCATGGACATCGACTGCGACGCCAGCTTCGAGCTCGCGAAGGATACCGCCGAGCTCGTCGTTGAGGAAATGCGACAGCACGGCATCGGGAACATCTCTGTCAAGTTTTCAGGTAATCGAGGCTTCCACATCGGTATCAGGTCAGAGGCCTTCCCCGATAAGGTTCCGGAGGTAGACGAGCCGCTCGCCAGGCTTTACCCGAGGCTCGCCCGGGGCATCGTCGACTACATCCGTGACCAGCTCGAGTCGCAGATGAAGGAGAAAGTGCGTGAGTACGGCCTTGAGGAGGAGATGAAGGTCGACACCGGGTGGGACCCGTACCAGGTGTCGGACATCGAGAACGACTGGGGCCAGCGCCACCTGTTCCGGCTCCCGTATTCGCTGCACGACGGCAGCTGGCTGGTCGCACTGCCGATAGAGCCGGAAGAGATACAGGATTTCGAGAAAGAACAGGCCGAGCTCGATAGGGTCGACTTCGAGACGGGATTCCTTGAGAATTACGAGGAGAACGAGGCCTCGAACCTTGTCAGGAAAGCCGTAGAGCGGCTGGAACGCATCGAGCAGAAGAAGCGGGAGAAACGGAAGCAGCGGAAGGACCGCGACTTCGACCGGCCTGAGGACGCGATACCGGAGGAGCACTGGCCGCCGACCATCGAGAACATACTTGAAGGCCTCGAGGACGGCCGGAAGCGCGGCCTGTTCATCCTGATCAACTTCTTCCGCACCGTCGGTTACAGCTGGCCGGAGATAGAGTCAAAGATATGGGAGTGGAACGAAAAAAATGCGCAGGCGCTGAGGGAGTCATACGTCAAGACCCAGCTGAACTGGCACAAGAAACGCGACGAGGACGTCCCGCCACCCAACTACGATGCGAAGGGCTACTACAAAGATATGCAGGTGTACGAGGGCGACAACCTGGAGGAAAAGGTGCCGAACCCGGTCAGCTACGCCTTCCGGAAGGCCAAACGCGACGACGACCTCGACCACGGCGACCCGGATGATGAAGAGGATGAGGAAAAGCTGGAATGTCCGTACTGCGGCAAGGAGTACCAGATGGAATCCTACTACAGGAAACACGTCCAGAAATGCTTCGAGTAAAAATCGGGTAAAGGTTAAATTTGTTAATGGATAAAAACTGGCGTGGCCCTTAGCTTCGAAAAGGGCGCATACCGACAGGGAAAACGTTTAACGAGCCCTTTCTGTCCTAACAGCGACATAGGTTTCTATCTGTGTGATTCTCCGTCCCTTTAGCCAGAAAACTTCAGGCTAGAAGGGGTACTGGTCGGCAGCGGTGGCCTGAAAGTTCTGGCTGACCGGCACGGTGTGGATTACAGCTGGGCATCCAAGGACATCGATATATACGCGGACGAAGAGATGGCGGACCTGGAGAAGATGGAGTCTCTTCTCCACGCGTCCCGGAGCAGGGAAGATGGTTCACAGTACTGCTATGATATCTCCGTTTCCGCCAACACGAGAGCGCCGGACGTTTTCGCAGATATAATAACCGATTTCGAGAAGGCGTTCGGAATGATTCGCGGGGACGCCAGCGTCGTAGAAGGCATGCTGGAGGAAGAGATAGGGAAAGCAGAACCTCTTGTGGAGGACTACATAACGGTATACCCGCCAAGCACAAGGGTTCTGCGGGAAGCTTTCGAGAGGCCGGACAGGGATTTCAGCGAAAGACTGCAGATGTTGGATGCGATGGTTTGATCCTGCTTCCTCCAGAACGTGTCAACGGCCTACATTTACAAACAGCGCGTATAAACTGTCCTCATGGCGAACCAGGAACCGGACCTAGACACTGACCTGGAGGATGTAAGTTATCCTATCCTCCGGCTTCTGGAGGCTTACGGGGAGCCCAAGAAGGGCCTGCTGGCGGTCGGACTGTTCGGCGGTATCACCGGTTTCCTGGTGAGTCTCGTGCCGCCGACCCTTTTCGGAACAGCTATCGACACCATCTTCGGGTCGAAGGCGCTTTCGCTCCCGTTGATCTCCGGGTTTATACCGGGGACGCGGCTCGGCCAGTTCCGCCTCATAATCGGGCTGATAGTGGCTTCTTTCGTCCTGGAGGCGGCGTTGAACTGGGTGAGGGGTTACGGACTGAACGCATTCGCGCAGAAGATACAGCACGATGTGAGGGTGGACACGTACGACGCGATGCAGCGCTTGGACATGGACTTCTTCGAGAACAATTCCTCCGGGGAGCTGATGAGCGTCCTGAACAACGATGTCAACAACCTGGAGGAGTTCCTGAGCGGCGGGATGACGGTCTTCGTCCGGATAGTCTTCACCATGGTCGGTATATCCATCATACTGTTCTCGATAAACTGGCAGATGGCCCTGGTCTCGCTCGTGGCCGCGCCCCTGATAGCCGTCTTCACGTACTGGTTCGTCAGGACCGTCCAGCCGGTCTACTCCGAGGTCAGGGCGTCGGTAGGTAAGCTGAACTCGCTACTGGAGAACAACCTCAGTGGCATCAAGGTCATCAAGGCGTCGACCATGGAGAGCTTCGAGAGACAGGAAGTCGAGGACATGTCGCAGCAGTACTTCGACACCAACTGGAACGCCATCAAGACACGGATAAAGTTCTACCCCGGGATGCGGCTGCTCGCTGGGACAGGTTTCATACTGACCTTCGTCGTGGGCGGGTACTGGGTGATAAACGAGCAGGCTCCATTCTTCTTTACCGGGACGCTGACGGTCGGGGAGTTCGTGACCTTCATGCTGCTGACACAGGAGTTCATATGGCCGATGGCAAACTTCGGGGACTTCGTCAACATGTACCAGGAGGCCTACGCCTCCGCCGAACGGGTATTCGGCCTCATGGATCAGTCACAGAGAGAGGAGGAAGGAGAGGACAAGCCCAAGCTGGATGTCACTGATGCAAGGGTGGAGTACGACTCCGTGAGCTTCGGTTACGACGAGGAACCGGTGGTCGAGGACCTCGACTTCACCATCGAGCCGGAGGAGACGCTGGCTCTTGCAGGGCCGACAGGAGCCGGCAAGTCAACGGTGGTAAAGCTGCTGCTCCGTTTCTACGAAATCGACAAGGGAGAGATACGGATAGACGGACAGGACATCCGCGACGTGAACCTCGAGAGCCTCAGGGAGTCTATTGGATACGTCAGCCAGGACACTGTTCTGTTCCCGGAGACCGTGGAGGAAAACATATCGTACGCCGCGCCGGAGGCGTCCCGGGAGGAAGTTGTAGAGGCCGCAAAGTCCGCACAGGCCCACGGGTTCATCCAGGACCTGCCCAACGGATACGAGTCCGAGGTGGGAGAGGACGGCGTCAAGCTCTCGGGAGGCCAGAGGCAGAGGATAGGTATAGCAAGGGCGATACTCCAGGACCCGGATATCCTTATACTGGACGAGGCCACCAGCGACGTCGACACCGAGACCGAGATAAAGATACAGACAGGCGTAGAAGAACTCATCAGGGACAGGACGGTGCTCGCGATAGCCCACAGGCTCTCAACCATCAAGGACGCCGACCAGATAATAGTGCTGGACGACGGCAGGATAGTCGAGAGAGGCGACCACAGGCAGCTACTGGAAGAAGACGGCATCTACGCCAAGCTATGGAAAGTACAGGCCGGCGAAACCGAGGAGGTATCCGAGTACTTCCTAGAGGAACGAGAATAGGCTGATATCCCGCTTCCTGTTGAAGTCCGCGTCCTTACCTCCTACAGGGTCGAACTCTATCTCCATACCTCTACTTCTCGTCCCCGACTTAACAAACTTACCTGTAGCCCACCACTGCCGTACCTCACGGCAGCGCCGGAACCTGAAGCCGGCCCGGATAAAAATCTTTCAGCACCAAATTGCTCTATGGAGGAGTTGAACTTTTCGGGGCTCCGGAAGATACAGAAGGAGGAGGCCCGGACCGACGAACTGTCGGAGCTGGACGACAAGTTCCTTCTGCGGGTGGGAGACTACCTCGACCGCATCGACGGAGTGGACGACCGGGAGTACCGTAATGCCCGGAGGATATTCGACAAGATAATCTCGCTCCGGGAGGACAAGATAGTCAAGAACGCCAGGCTCTCCATCAAGTCTGATGTGAACCCTGGCGAGCTGGACATGCTGCCGCGGGAGCAGGAGCTGTACCGTGAACTCAAGTCGGTCTTCGAGGAGCACCGCGACTCCATCGACGGCGAGGTCAACGGCGGCGGAAGCTACGAGCCCGAGGAAACGGTCGACGCGGAGGAAGCCGAGGAGATAGAAGAGGACGACGGGGCGGAAGGTTATGAATCTATAGAGATAACTTCACACGTGCCAGAGTTCATGGGAACCGACCTCGAGGAGTATGGCCCGTTCGACGAGGGCGACGAGGTCGAGATACCGGAGGAAAACGCCGAGATACTCGTGAACAGGGGCAGTGCGGAGAGGAGGAAAGGATAATGGTATCGAAAGTCTACTCTATAGGCGGCTCGATAGTACGGGAAAACCTCGACAGCATAGAGGAACTGGCGGGAGCGCTCCAGGGCGAGGAACAGGTCCTCGTCGTTACCGGTGCCGGCGACCTAAGCCAGCACCAGGACGCTCTGGAAGGCCTGGCGAACAAGGGCGAGCGCGACCTCGTCGGCGTAAAAGCCACGAGACTTAACGCACAGACCCTGCTCACGGCGATGGACGCGTATCCAGAGGTCCCGGAGACGCCGGAAGAGATACAGGTGGCCGCAGAGTCAGGCAGAGACGTGGTCATGGGCGGAATGGTTCCCGGCTACTCCACCGACGCGGTCGCCGCCACCGCCGCCGAACTTCTCGACGCCGAGCTATACGTCGCGACCACGGTCGACGGGGTCTACACCGCTCACCCCGAAGATCCGGAGGCGGAGAAGCTCGACAGGGTCTCGCACGACCGGCTTATGCAGATAGTCGGCGGCGACTACGAGCCCGGCAGCTACGAACTGATGGACGAGACCGCGGTCAAGATAGCGAAACGCTCCAGCATACCGGCGCGCATCTTTGAGGGCAGCCTGGAGAACCTCAAGAACCCGGAGGACGCGCCCGGTACCGACGTGGTCCCGGGGTAGGTCACCTCTTTTAAAGTTAAAGCCCGAGGAGAAAAGTATGGTCAAGATTCCAAAAGAGCAGAACCGTTACTGCCCGAACTGCGACGCTCACACGGAGCAGACAGTCAAGGAAGTCACTAACCGTTCTCCCTCTCCGTTCAAGAAGAAGCACAGGAAGCGGCAGAGAAAGGTCGACAAGGGCTACGGCTCGTTCCCCTTCGAGAACCCTGCGATAAGGTCCCGCGGTAGAAAGAACCCGACCTCGGAGAAGAAGGACCTCCAGTTCACGTGCAAGGAGTGCGGCAAATCCAACAAGCCAAGCGAACCGCTCAGGGCGGCAAGCCTAGAGATAGAGAGGTAGTATAGATGGCGCGTGAATTCTACAGGGTGGAGTGCCAGGAGTGCGGCAATGAGCAGAAGATTTTCTCCCGCGCATCGAGCGAGGCCGAATGCCTCGTCTGCGGAGAACCTCTCGCGAAGCCGACAGGCGGCGAAGTCGAAATCCAGGCCGATATAGTAGAAGAGCTCAGCCCGGAATAAGTTTTTAGGCGTTCTTCACGAATTTTCCAGCATGGAGAGGCTGCAGAACCTGAAAGATGTTTTCACGCAGCCGAAGGTATACCGTCCGCTTGTAGCGATAGCCGCTGCCGCGGTCGCGGCCCTGTACTTCACGAGCTACGTCGTGACAGCCGCCCTCGTGGTAGGGACGGCAGTAACCGCTTTCATGATGAACAAGCTTAACATGAAGCAGGTCGGCGTCGAGCTGGCCACGCTCTCCACGATACTTATAGCGGTGACTTACGGCCCGGTGGTAGGCGCTGTTGTGGGGCTGGCGGTGATAATGCTTCAGGTGACAGCCGGGCAGTACACCGGGAGCTACATCATCTGGGTGATACCCTCCTACGGTATAGCGGGTTTCATCGCCGGCAGTTTATCTGGTGCGGGCATCTTCACCCTCGGTTTCGGGCTGACAGCCGGCATGCAGGGGGTCTTCGCCGCACTCACATCTTTGATGGCGTCCGGCAACCTTTCCCGTTACCTGCCCTACGCGGTCACGAACGTGCTGTTCAACTTCGCGGTCTTCATGTACGTCGCGCCCGCCCTTCTGCCGCTGATGAGCTGAGTTTCGCTTTTAAAGCTCACTTTTCTGTTTCACGATATGCGCTGGTACAAGGACAGGCCCGAGGAAGGAGACTTCGTCGTGGTCACGATAACAGACGTCGACGAGAACTCCGCCTATGCCGAACTAGAGGAGTACAAGGACCAGAAAGGTCTTATACACATATCCGAGGTCTCCCGCTCATGGGTCCAGGATCTGACAAAGGAGCTCGGAGAGGGAGAGAAGACCGTGGCTCAGGTCATAGACGCCGGAAGCGACCCGGTCGACCTGTCGCTGAAGCGCGTGAACGATAACCAGAAGAAGGAAACCATGTCCCGCTGGAACCGGGAGAAAAAGGCGGAAGAGTTCCTCGACTACCTCGCAGAGATACTTGACGAAGACAAGGAAGACCTGTACGAGGAGGTCGTGTTCCCGCTGCAGCGAGAATTCGAGTCCTCTTTCACCGGCTTCGAGATAGCGGTCGGAGAGGAGGAAAAGCTGAAGGATATGCTCGACGACGAGATAGTGGAGGCGGTACAGGAGGTCGCGAAAGAGAACATCAACCTCCGCCAGGAAAAACTGGAGGGCGAACTCGAGGTCTCGTTCCCGCAGGGAGACGGTGTCCAGCGCCTGAAGAAGGTGTTCGAGAACGTCCCGGAAGGCGTCGAGGTCAAGTACGTCTCCGCGCCCGAGTACTCGATAACAGCGTGGGGCCGCAACTCGAGGCTCGCCAAGAAAAGGATGGACGACGCCGTCGAGATCCTGCGTGAAAGGGTAGAGGATGAGGCCGGCGATTTCGAGTTCTCGAGGGCCTGAGGTGGGAACCCTTGATTAAAAAGTGTCCAGAGTGCAACAGTTACACGTTGAAGGACGAACACTGCGTCGAGACCCGGCTCGCCCGGCCGCCGAAGTTCTCGTTCCCGGACAGGTACGGCGAGTACCGGCGTAGGACAAGAGAAGAGGTCGAAGGATGATGGAAACAACGAAGATAGAACTTGAAAGAGAACCGGAAGTCGAAAACCCGGTATTCATAGAGGGGCTCGCAGGCATCGGACACATAGGCAAGACCTGCGTCAGCTACCTCGCAGATCACCTGGACGCGGACAAGATCGGAGAGCTTTACTCCCATCACTTCCCGCCCTACACCATAATCAAAGACGACAAGACTGTCGATCTCCTGAAAAACAACATCTACGAGCTCAGCCGGGATGAAGGCCGCGACCTGCTCATCATAGAGGGCAACGCGCAGGCCCAGACACCGGAAGGCCACTTCGAGGTCGCGGAGAAGATACTCGAACTCGTCGAGGACTCCTGCGCATCGGAGATACTCACGATAGGCGGCTACGGCACCGGCGACGTGGTCGAGGAACCGGATGTCTTCGGGGCGGTCAGCTCCACGGACATCAGGGAGAAATATAGCGACCAAGATATAGAGTTCGACCATGATGTCGGCCAGATAGTCGGCGCCTCAGGGCTCCTGCTAGGCCTCGGCGAGGAGCGGGGCTTCGACGGTATCTGCCTGCTGGGAGAGACGCCGGGCTTCCTTCTCAGCGACCCTAAGGCTACAGAGGCCGTGCTCAACGTAATGGAGGATATGCTGGACCTCGAGCTGGACTACACCGAGCTTGACCAGAAAGTCGAGGAATCACAGGAAGTACTTAAAAAACTTCAGAACCTTCAACAATCACAGGGCCAGGAACAGGAGACTTCACAACAGGAGCTGGGCTACATAGGATGAGGTAAAGATACATGAGCGAAACTCAAAGAGTTTCTGGGCATACAGAAAATCAGGAGGTGATTTTAGAATGACCAACTACACGCGTTACGAGAGAGCAAGGATGATAGGCGCCAGGAGCCTCCAGATAGCGATGGGAGCGCCGGTTTTCGTAGAGGCCGGTGACGAGGACCCGAGAGATATCGCGAAGCGAGAGCTTGAGGAAGGCAAGCTGCCTATCACCGTCAAGGATAACTAGCACTCCTGTTCTATCTTTTTCCTGCGCCGTGCAGCTCCTGTGCCGTAATCCATTCGTATTACAAAAACCGCTTTTAGGAAGTTTTTATCCTTTACTGTATTACAAATCCGTACTGCGCGGGCCATCGAAGCTGGTTTAAACGAGTCGACGCCATTTTTCCGGCATGAAGATAGTATCCCTTCATCTACGGGAGATAATCGACTCACGCACAAACCCGACATTGGAAGCGGAGATAAACGGAAGCTACGGCAAGGCGCCGTCTGGCGCCTCCACAGGAAAGTACGAGGTGGACTGCTCCGTGCCGGAGCATCTCGACGCCGCCGGGGAGCTGCTCGGGAAGCTGGTCGGCGACGACCTGTCGCAGCAGGAGTTCGACGAAAAGCTGGAAGAGTTGGATGGTACCGCGGACTTCTCGCGTATCGGGGCCGCATCCATCGCGGCGAGCTTCGCGTTCAAGAACGCCTTCGGCTTCGACCACGGCAGCAAGTTCCCGTACCCGCTGTCGAACGTGGTGGGCGGCGGCGAGCACGGCGGCAACACGGCGATACAGGAGTTCCTGGTCATCCCGGTCGAGGCGGAAAGCTTCCCGGAGGCCGTGGAGACGAACGCCGAGATCTACCGGGAGCTGAAGGAAAGGTACTCCAGGAAGGTACAGGGCATAAACGACGAGGGCGCGCTGATAACGTCGATGGACGACGAGCAGACCCTGAAGGCGGTGAAGAAGGTGGCGGACGACCACGGCGCCCGCCTGGGTCTCGACCTCGCCGCCTCCGAGTTCTACGAGGACGGGAAGTACCATCTTTCGTCGATGCATGAAACTTTCTCGGGTGACGAGATGCTGGAGTTCGTCCAGAAGCTGATAGACGAGTTCGACCTTCTTTACGTGGAAGACCCGTTCGACGAGGAGGACTTCGAGCTGCACGCGAAGCTGACCTCGAAGAACCCTGACGTGCTGGTCTGCGGCGACGACCTGTTCGCCACCAACCACGAGCGCCTGCAGGACGGTATCGAGAAAGGTGCGTGCAACTCTTTGATAGTCAAGCCGAACCAGATAGGGACGGTTTCCCGGGCCCGAGAAACCGTGGAGCTGGCGCAGCAGGAGGATTACGTTCCTGTGGTATCCCACCGCTCCGGCGAGACGTGTGACGCGACCATCAGCGACCTCGCTCTTGAATGGGAGGCGCCATTCATCAAGGCCGGTATCGCGGATATACGTATCGCGAAGCTTAACAGGCTCATAAGGCTCTGGGACCAGCAGGGCGGGAAGATGAACGACGGTTACTGACCGTCGTAGCCCCTGAGGTCCTGGCGGAACTCTTCCCAGCTCCTGTACTCCACGATGGCCTTGTCCGCCTCGACCTCCACGGTCCCATCTTCCGGGAGGAAGTAGACGTCGTTGTCATCCAGGCTGGAGATGGTGTCGTAGCTGTTTCCGCCGGGTGTAAGGTGTTCCTGTATCATATCTACGGTCTCCCTGTCGTCCTCTTTCCACTGTAGAAGTCCTTCGGTGCTCATACCTTACTGCTTGCCGCTGCCCGTATTTAATATCTTCTCGGGCCCCGGATATTCCTTATTTAATACTTGTTCATCAATGACAAGATATATGGCCGAACAACAGCAGAAAGAACTTCTCGTCGACCGCGAGAAATACCTATCGAACGGAGTGCATATCGGTACGAAAGCCCAGCACAAGGACATGGAGAAATACATATTTCACGTAAAGAAGAACCAGCTTTCGGTCCTCAACCTCGAGAAGACCGATGAAAGGATAAGAGATGCCGCGAAGTTCCTCGCTGGCTACGAGCCGGAGGACATCCTCGTCGTCGCGCGGAAACCGGAGGCAGAGCTGCCTCTCGTAAAGTTCACGGATGTCACAGGTGCCGAGAGGAACGCGGGCCGTTTCACGCCGGGAACGCTTACCAACCCGCGGTCCGACGACTTCGTTGAGCCGGAGGTCATAGTCGTCTCCGACCCGGAGGAGGACGGCCAGGCCATCGACGAGGCCGTCGATGCACGGATACCTGTCGTCGCCATCGCTGACTCGGCGAACTCCCTCGAGGACGTCGATCTTGCGGTGCCGGCGAACAACAAGAGCTGTAACGCTCTCGGCATGGTCTTCTACCTGCTTGCGCAGCAGATGGCCGGGGAGAAGGGAGAAGATTTCGACTACGAGATAGAGGATTTCCAGCCCGAGACAACGGAGGAGTAACGCCGTGGACGTGACCATCGATTACTGCACCGAATGCGGACACCTCGACAAGGCTGTCGAGGCCGCCCGCGAGATACTTGCGGAGCACGGAGAGAGCTTCGAGAAGCTGGAGCTTGTTCCCTCGGAAGGAGGGGTTCTCAGGATTTCTATCGAGAGCGAGGTAGTTTTCGATCTGGACGAGGAAGATTTTTCTGTCAGCGACATAAACCAGGAAGTCGCGGACTACCTGCAGGAGCAGGAGTAAAAAGATGGATTTCCTGGTCGTGGAGGGTACGGTCCGGGAAGGCCGGAAGAGCATACACGCGGCGCGCCACGTGACCAGTATACTTGACGAGGAGCACGACGCGGAGCTTTTCGACCTGAAGCAGAGGGATGTGCCGATGATGGAGCACACCCGATACGGCGACTCCGGTGAAGTCCCGGAAGATGTGGAGGAGTACGGCAGGAAGGTAGAGGAAGCAGACTGTGTCGTCCTGGTAACGCCCGAGTACAACCACTCTATAACCGGCGCGCTGAAGAACCTGTTCGACTACCTCTACCCTGAATACGAGGACAAGCCGTTCGCCTCTGTGACGGTTTCTGGTGGGGGCTTCGGCGGAGTAAGGGCCCAGATGCACCTTGAGAACATCCTTATAGAGGTCGGCAGCATAGTGGGTCCGTCGCTCGCTGTATCGAACGTGGGCGACGTGTTCTCCAGCGACGGCGACATAATCGACGAGAACTACCGGGGGCGTTTCGAGAAGTTCTGTGAGCAGGTCTTGGAGCACGCGGAAAGATACTAGCGGAAGCCGCGGAAACCCGCCGGATACTGCATTATAACTGGTACTTGACGCTTTCTCCATGAGCTGGATAGGCCACGTGGACCTCGAGGCTTTTTTCGCAAGATGCGAGGAACTTAGAGACCCGGAACTTGAGGACAAACCGGTCGTCGTGTGCGTATATACGAGAGGTGGCAGCTCCGGGGCTGTATCCACCTGCGACTACATGGCCCGTGAACTCGGTATATCGTCGGCCATGCCGCTGCAGGAGGCGAAGGCCCGGGCGAACCCGGAAACAGTCTTCCTGCCGGTAGACCATGACTACTACAGGGATATCTCGGATAGAGTGCTTTCAGTCCTCCGTAACCGTTCACCGGAGGTACAGCAGTACAGCATCGACGAGGCGTTCTTCAGGATAGAAAAAGAACCGGTAGTGACAACGAAGAAGATAAAGTCGGATATAGAAGCGCTCGGCCTTTCATCCTCCATAGGCATCGGGCCCAACAGGTTCGTTGCGAAGATGGCGTCCGAGGAAGACAAGCCTGACGGCCTGACAAAGGTGGAGGCCAGCGATGCCGGGGAGTTCCTCGCGGACAAACCAGTTGGAGATATCCACGGCGTCGGCGACAAGATGGAGCAGAAACTCCTCGAGCTTGGAATAGAGACGGTCAGGGAGCTGGGCAAGGCCAACAGCGCGCTTCTCGTCGACGAAGTTGGCAAGAACGGGGCGGAATCGTTGAAGGCGAAGGCGAGAGGGGAAGGTTCAAACGACCTCCGGGAGGACGGCAGGAAGCAGGTATCCCGTATAGTGACTATGGAACACGACTCGTCAGATTTCGGGTACGTCAGCAGCGAGCTCTCCCGCGCATGCCACGAACTGGTGCAACGTCTCGAAGAGAAGGACCTGGCTTTCACACGGATCGGTATAACCGCCATAGACACCGGTATGCAGGAGTAAACCCGGTCGCGTTCGGTCAAGACTTCCCGGCCCGGCCCCCGCTCTTCAGCGAGGCAGAACACTTGTTCGACGAACTCATGGCACGTGAAGAACCGGTCCTGAGAAGGGTCGGTATAAGGGTCTCCGGCCTGGTGGATACTGACAGGCAAACTGCTCTCTCCTCTTTCTGAACCGGAATATTTAAACCCGAGCCAGAACCAACCTGAAACAGGATGTTCGACTTCGGGAACGACGACAAGGAGAAGCTCCGGGAAAACATGGAGCAGATAAAGGACATGGTCAACGAAGGGAAAGGCATCGGCCAGGAACAGCAGCCGCAGGAAGGTTTCGACCAGGGATTCGAAGAGCAGCAGGAAGTCGAAGATACCGGAGGCGGCTTCGAAGAAGGGTTCGAAGAGGATAACGAAGGCCAGCAGCCAAGAGATGAACGTACACACGATTTCGACCAGCCCGGACAGGATACGCGGCAGGAAGCCTCTGGGTTCAGTTCACCGCAGGAGGAAGAGGTCGAGCAAGAACTCGATGAATTCGAGCAGAAGTTTGGGGGCGAAGAACAGCAGCCTCAGGCCCAGGACGTAGATAACACTGCGCCGAACACTCCGCCACCGGACCAGCAACGTTCACGCTCTACGCAGGAAGGCTTGACGGATTCACGTGGAACGGAGCAGCTCAGCCGTGAAGTTCCCTCTCCGCCCGAGACCCGGGAGCTGAACGTTCCTGATATCGACCGGGGCCCGCTGTTCCTGAGACAGAGAAAGTTCCTCCGGGCCAAGCAGATGATCGAAGACATGCTGTACCTTTCCGAGGAGATGGAGAAGACGGTCAACGACCTTGAGGCCGGTCTGCAGGAGGACAAAGATATCGAGCGCGATGTCGTGGAGATTCTCCGTGAGTTCGAGGACAACAGGACCGAGGTAGAGGACATCATCTCGCCGCGGGAAGAATAAAAAACTGCTCTCGACAACTTTCCGTATGGAACGAGAAGAAGTACTTGAAGTCCTCAACGAGTACCGCGACGCAAACTCCGAGCACGCGCTCCTGCAGCTCCTGAAGGACAAGCTCGTCAACGAGCTGGAATCCCACGAGGCCGCGACCGAAAGACAGAAACACGACCTCAACCTCCTCATCCGTGACCTCGAGGAAGAGCTGGACTACGTCGAATCCGACAAGCTCGCCGAGTTCGACCCCGAGCAGCAGTAATTTAAGATTTTGAACCCTGTATATCTGCATGAGCGCAGCCAGCTACACGCCTGTGGAGTTGAGCAAGGGTGCGGAAGGAGAACCGGACCTGGATTTCGTTAAGAAAAGTCTGGAGGAAAACGGTGATTTCCAGGCGGCCTTCGTTTCCGACGGCAGTCTTTACATACGGACCTACGGGATAGAGGTGAGGGCGGACGAGCAGGGCTTCCAGGCCGAGGTCGTAGAGCTTCTGAGGTCTGCAGACCCTACCAGGTACCTCTCCGAACTGCTGGCCGATCAGTACGATGCCGATGAAGACGTTCTGATGGGCAGCGGTACCAGTGGCGGAGGATAGACCCCGCCTCGTATATAAAAAAGTTTGACGGCCTCTGTTTCCTAACCGATGACACTATTCGAGGTGCACAACTGATGGCATACCAGAAATTTGAACCAGGCGAATCGCTCGCAGAGAAAACCTACGACGCAGTAGAGGAGGCAGACAGCTCCGGAAGCGTCGAGATAGGGACCAATGAGGTAACAAAGGCTATAGAGAGAAACGAGGCAGAGCTCGTGGTCATCGCGAGCGACGTCTCACCAGAGGAGATCGTGATGCATCTCCCCGCGCTCTGTGAAGAAAGGGACATCCCCTACACTTTCGTTCCTGACAAGGAGGAGCTCGGCCTCGCCGCAGGCATCAACGTCCAGTCCGCCGCGGTAGCCGTAACCGCGAGCGGCAACGCGGAGAGCGACATCGAAGACATCGCAC
Organism: Candidatus Nanohaloarchaea archaeon; assembly: GCA_042218325.1. GTDB lineage: Archaea > Nanohalarchaeota > Nanosalinia > Nanosalinales > Nanosalinaceae > JALDAJ01. The sequence goes on along the minus strand of JBDGRE010000006.1, from coordinate 31,853 downwards.
AAAAAGCACTCGAGCTACTCGAGAAAGAAGAAGAGGAATAGATAGTTCATGGTCCTCGCCAAAATCGTCGAAGTGATAGGAGACCAGGGCCCGCGAGGCGTCCGGAAAGTCCGGTGCCGCATCGTGGAAGGCAGCGAGGAAGGAAAGATCCTCGTCCGCAACGTCAGGGGCCCGGTCCGTGAGGACGACGTCGTCCACATCAAGGAGACGGAGATGGAAGGATGACTGAATTCATGGAATTCAGGAACTCGAGAAAACGAAAATCCGTGGGACGGATTTTCTTGCAGAAGATTCCCTCTGGAATCTTCGAACACGGAGGTGTTTTCGACTGATGGAGTGCGACTACTGCGGCGACGCGATAGGGAAGACCGAGGGCAAGATGCTGGTACGCCAGTCCGGCGAGAAGCTGCATTTCTGCTCGGGCAAGTGCGAGAAGAACTACGAGAACGACCGCGGCCACCGCTACACCGACAAGCAGGAGTAAGCGGGGTCAGGCCGGGATTATTTTCCGACACTCGATGCCCCATATCTTTCTGCTTTCATTTTCGAGATACCTGCGGGTCGTGAGGTTGTTCTTTCTGGCGTACTCTCGGCTCTCCTCTATGTTCTCCAGTTCCTCGTCCGTGAAGTTGGACTTGTCGAATCTCGCCATGCTTTCCGAATCCAGACGTTTCAGGATGCCTTTGAGGTATGCGGTCTCTCCTATGGGTTCGTTCCCTCCGCACTCGGTGAAGTAAAGGCTCTTCTCCCTCTCGAGCAACGGGTATATGAGGTAGCGGTTTTCCTGAATTAGAGAAATATCTACTTGGCCCTTGACCACGACCGTCTCGCTCCTGAAACTTTCTGGGCTTTCATTGATTTTCTCAAAACTTGTTCTCTGTTCCTCGAATTCAGAAAGCTTCTGCTGGTACTCATTGGGGGTCATACCCGCGATAAGTTCCACGTTCTGGTTTATGTACATGTGAGTTGTGATGCCTGTTCCGGCTATCAGCACTGCACCTACAACCATCAGCAGGTGTCTGCGCTCCATAATTCAAGCTTGAAATAAATCGTTTTATAAGATTTCCAGCGGATAGCAGTTTTACAGGTGATGTTCTATGCCGCGCCAGCCGATACTATCCGTGTTGGGACACGTCGACTCGGGCAAGACGACGTTGCTCGACCGCATCCGTGAATCCCGTATAGTAGAGGGAGAGGCCGGCGGCATAACCCAGATGATAGGCGCCACTGAGGTGCCTCTAGAAACCGTAGAGGAGGTCTGCGGCGACCTGCTCGAAAGACTCGATGTTGACATAACCATCCCTGGCCTGCTTTTCATCGACACACCGGGACACGCGGCTTTCTCCTCGCTACGTAAGCGCGGCGGCTCCATCAGCGATATCGCCATACTTGTGGTCGATGTAGAGGAGGGAGTCCAGCCACAGACGGAGGAGGCCATAGAGATACTGCAGGACTCCGAGACACCTTTCGTTATAGCACTGAACAAGATAGACAAGCTCCACGGCTGGCAAAGCGAGAGTAACGTGTTCCTGGAGAACCTGCAGCAGCAGTCCGATAAACTGCAGCAGGAGCTTGACGAACGTATCTATGAACTTATGGGTGAGCTCGACGAGTTCGACATGGTAATCGACCGGTACGACCGCGTCGACGACTTCCGCAAGAAGGTCGCGGTGGTGCCTATATCGGCGAAGACCGGCGAGGGTGTGCCCGACCTTCTAATGACCGTAACCGGCCTCTCTCAGCGGTATCTCGCCGACAGGCTGGAGGTGCACGAGGGCATCGGCCGCGGAACGGTGCTCGAGGTCTCACAGGAGGAAGGTCTCGGCACCACTATCGACGTTATCCACTACGACGGCAAGATAAAGGAAACCGACAGGCTGGTCTACGGCACCTCCGAAGGCGTGAAAGTCACGGACATACGCGCGCTGCTGGGGCCCCGGCCGCTGAAAGAGATACGCGTCGACAAGAAGTTCGACCATGTCGAAGAAGTCATGCCCGCAGCAGGGGTCAAGATAACAGGAAAGGACCTCGAAGGCGTTATATCGGGCGCGCCCGTACGTGCCGCGTCGGAGGAAGAGCTCGAGGAGGCGAAAAAAGAGGTTGAAGAGGAACTGGAAGCGGCAAGGTTCGAGACGCAGGACCACGGCGTCATCGCGAAGGCCGACTCCCTCGGCTCCCTCGAGGCGTTGATGTCTGAGCTGCAGGAGAACGAGATACCGGTCCAAAAAGCTTCCGTGGGCGAGATAACCAAGAGCGACGTCATAGAGGTCCAGAAAGAGGAACCGGGGGAACGCGCGATACTCGCGTTCAACACGAAGTTCAACGAGCAGGGCGAGAAAGCGGCGAAGGACAAATCCATACAGGTCTTCCAGAGCCCGGTCATCTACGAGATAATAGAGGACTACCAGGACTGGAAACAGGAGCTCCAGCAGAAACAGCGCGAAAAAGCCCTCGAGGCTATCGCAAGGCCTGCCCGCATACGAGTCCTTGAAGGGCACGTGTTCCGGCAGTCGGATCCGGCCGTTGTTGGAGTGAGAGTCGTTGAAGGCGTCCTGAAGCCGGGAGGATACCTTCTCGACGCGGATGGAGACAAGATAGGCCGCATCAAGAGCGTGCAGAAGGAGAATGAGAGCGTGGACCGGGCCAAGAAAGGCGAGGAGGTCGCTGTATCGATCGCCAACGCCACGGTCGGAAGAGATTTCGAGGAGGGACAGACCCTTTACACTGATCTGACCAGCGACGACTACCAGAGACTGCAGCAGCTCGGGGACCAAATAGGACAGGGCGAGAAGAACGTGCTCGAAGAGATTTTCGACATCAAGGACTCGAAGGACCCGCACTGGAAGCTTGGCTAGTTCTGGGCTCCAGGCTTTCCGAGACTGACTCGGTCAGATCAAGAACGTATTCCACTCTACTTTCCCAGCCAGCACCGCCGTCAAGGTTGACTAGAGGGTCGTTCTCTGTTCTCAGCTGGGAAAAATCCATATCATTTTCTTCTGCTATGCAAGTGTAGAGCGAGGAAAGCATCGCCAGTTCGAGGGTTGAAACACTCCACTGTCGTCCCAGGCTCGATTCCAGCTCCTCGCAGAAATCCTCGAATCGCTTACCTGCGTTCTCTATATCGTAAAGCGGGTTGATGCTCTCGGCGTCTGTTTGCTTGGAGATTTCCCGTGAAAGTCCGTATATCTCGCGCCATTCCTCCCTGTTCTGGTAAAGCGGTTCGTCCCTCTCATAGTTGGCGCCTTCGTACTCCGCTATAACCCTGATGTTTTCCAGGAGCGACCGTCTTCCAGTCTCATCTATGTGCATCTGTACCTGCGTTGGATATCAAGCTTCAAATCAGTTGAGAACTACAGTTTCGAGTATGAGCTACGGCAAACTCGCGAAAGGAATGACGGCCGCGGAGGCCCGCAGAAAGCTGCAGGAGGTGATGCCGTCGCAGAAGCGGAGGAAGGATTTCCAGGGTGCCTCGCCGCCGTCGGTTTTCATCGGCTCCTCGAACTATCCAAAGGTCAACACCGGGATACTGTCGCCGCAGCATCCGGGCAGCACCGAGCTACTGGATTCGCCCGACGACTGGTACCGGGAGAACTACAGCATAGAGAAGATAGCGCAGATGAGGACTTCGCTGGTGAACTCCAAGCAGAGGCTGAAGGTGCAGGACACCGGGAACTTTCTCGACAACACCCGGGAGGTCGCGATGGCCCGGAAGCCTGTCGACATCGAGGTATCGCTGGAGAAAGCGCCCGCAAATTCGGTATCCGGCGGCCGGGTAAAACCGGTATCCGCCTCGGGAAACGTCGAGGAGTTCGTGCTCGGCGAGAACCCCTCGGTCGAACGAAAGCTGGAGGACGCGTTCTACGACACGGACTGGAAGGCGGAGAACGCGGTCAGGAAACTCTACTCGAGAGGAGTCGACAACTACCGGCTCCAGCAGGCCCTGAGCGCGGGCATGCTCGGCGAGGTCGAGAACCGGAAGCTGGTGCCGACACGGTGGAGTATAACTGCGAGCGACGACATGATATCACAGAAGCTAAGGGAGGAGATCAAGCAGTACCAGGAGATCGGCCGCATCGAGTACTACCGCAACAGCTACCTCGGCAACCACTTCGACGTGTTCCTTATACCAGGAAAATGGGAACACGAACTCATCGAGCTGAAACGGCCGGGCTCGACCTGGAACGCTGCACAGAACACGCACATAGGGGTCGACCATGAACCGTACACGGGCAGGACCCAGTACGCGGAGGAGACCTCGGGAGCCTACTACGCCTCCAGGCTCGGCGTCCTTGAGCACCTCCAGTCCCGGCGAAGGCAGGCGAAGGCCCTCGTCGTCCGGGAGGTCACGCCGGAGTACTGGGCGCCGCTCGGCGTCTGGATAATACGGGAGACGGTCAGGAACGCGTTCGAGGACGCAGGTAATGGAGGAGTAGAACGCGGTGGCGAGGAGCTGGAAAGTTTCAGGGAAGTGCAGTGGTGTATCTCCCGGGAGTTCAGGTTCCTGTACGACCGTATACGGAGGAAGAGCAACATGATAGACGGGCGGCAGGCCAGCCTCACCGACTTTTAGCCGGCACAAAGATAAGTTTTCAGGCACAAGGCTTTTCCATGACAGAGGAAGAGGTCAGGATCCGTGTGATAGAACCGGTCAGCATAGAAGTGGAGGAGCGCAGTGGCCACGAGGTGCTCGTGGTGGAGGACTCGGGGGGCAACCAGTATACCACCCTGAGAGACGACCTCGTCCGCGAAGTCCCCGCGAATCGTGAGAAGTACATAGGCCGCACGTGGAAGATCAAGTGGTCGCTGACGGATGAAGGCTTCGTCAACTTTCACGGCTTCGTCGAAGAGATAGACGAGGAACCGGACGAGACGAAGATAGGCGACTCCCGGCCCCTGTCAGAGACCGATGTCCGCATAACCCGGCAGTCCGCGGGACACGACGCCGCACGGATAGTATCGGGCAGGCTGGCCTCAGGAGAAAGGCTCGGTGATGAAGATATAGCCCGCGAGCTCAGGAAGTGGACCGACTACCTGAAGGAGTACTACCGCACCGGGGAATGGAAAGGCCAGTCATAATACTTTCGCATTACAAATTTCGATTTTCTCGATTCTGATAATACAGAAACCGGTTCTTTTATAAAAGCTGTCGATAATTGTAGTACAAGAATCAGATGGCGACGGTCTCTGTAAGACTATCGGATGCACTGAACGACGAGCTGGACAGGATGGTAGAAGAGGGACTGTTCAAGGACAAGACGGACGCGTTCCACGAGGCCGTGCGCCTGCTGATGCTACAGTACGACGACTTCGAGCTTTGATCACTTGATCTCACCTCACCTGGCTCATCTTCCCCCCTCCCCTCATTTCCTTTTTCTTATCCTCTCAGGAGCCGGAACTTTATGACCTTGACACGTGTGCCGGGCCCGACTTCCCGGCTGTAGTAATCCTCGTAAGTGCTGTACATCTCCTCTTCTGACTCGAAGGGTTCGTGGCCCTCGCAGTCCTCGGGGGTCAGATCCCCGAACGTGGTATCCTTGACCCAGACTATCTCCGCCTTCGCGAACTCGCTGCCTTCCGTGTCCTGCAGCGAAACCTTCTGGCCGGGCTCCACGTCCCGTTTACTCCATAGTCGCCAGATCGTGTCTTTCTCGCCTTCCTGTATCTTCGATATTAGAGAATCTTCGAACTTTATCGACATCATGGTATCAGGCCGTGAGGTCGTGGTAGACCAGGATGGCATAGTAGTAGAGGTAGGTCTGGAACACCACCTGCAGGCCTATGAGCAGAACTATCCACGTGATGAACCCGATCGTGACGGGGATGACCGCGAGCACCGGGGCGATCATGTAGAACAGTGCGGCGAGGATCCCGAACGGAACGAACAAGAGTAGCAGGCTTACGAAAGCCCAGATGAGGCTCGCGACGCCGGTAGCTATCTTGACCGCGAACCTTACCAGTATGTAGACGCCGACCTGTTTCCACTGCTCCCGGAGTTCGGGGTAGAAGTCTTTCCATGCCTGTACAAGGCCGGTACTGTTCTCCATCATGCCGAGCAGGACGAAGTTCTGCGTCAGCCCCATGAAGACCATCACCGGTATCAGCAGCAATATCAGCGTGAACAGCATGAGGCCTCCCATGATAGGATTTGCGAACAGGCCCGCGACGCCCACCGCTACTGACAGGATCACCAGCGCCATCATGCCGAGCCTGAAACCGAAGTACCTCGCGCCCCGGCCGCTGTGACGCCGGAAATTGTCTCTTATACTGACTTTCTTGTCGAGCAGGGACTGGTAGTATATGAACTCGAAAACACTGCTGAGGTAGAGGAAACCGAGTACGAAAACGAGTACAAGGCCTATGATGGCGGCTACGATGCCGGTCCCGGTTGGTGATGCTGCAGCGAGCCCGGTCATCGGTACGGATAGATCGGACGCGGCGCTTCTTACCGGGTCATCGCTCGCGGTCCCGTACGTCGATTCGAAACTACCGGTACCTGTATCCCCTGTGTCGCTGGGAAGAGAAGACGGCATGTTGGGCATGCTGAAACCGTTGCCCGTCAGTAGAACTATCAGGAACAGCCGGGCCCATGTCCCGAGGTCGAAGGGTAACAGCAAATCCTTTGCCTCCTCGTAGGCGTTATCCAGCTCCTCGGAAGCGTACCAGCCCATAGACAGGTTTCAGTACACATGATTTAAACAAGTTTCTGAAAGCTCGCGTGAAGGCTACCAGAGCTACCGGAACTCCGGGGTGCGCAGTTTTATGTTACTTCGCTCCGCGGGTAGTGCCATGGAGCTGTTCCCGTTCTCAGAGGTAAGGCCCAGGCAGGACGAGCTGATGGCCGAGGTCGAGAAGGCAATCGAGGACGGAACGGGTCTCGTCGCGCACGCGCCGACAGGTCTCGGAAAGACCGCGGCGACACTGACGCCGGCTATCGAGTACGCCAAGCAGAACAACAAGAAAGTGTTCTTCCTGACACCGAGGCACTCGCAGCACTCGATAGCCGTGGAGACAGTGAAGAAGATGCAGGAGCGTCACGATGTGGAGCTGACGGTTATCGACCTGCTCGGTAAGAAGTGGCTGTGTAACGTGGACGGCGTCGAGGAGATGACGTCGCGTGACTTCAAGGATTACTGCCAGACTTTGCGGGACGAGGAGCGTTGCGACTTCTATACTGCTATGTACGACATGGACGAGCACCAGCTGAAGGACGAGGCGAAAGACCGTTTACAGGAGCTGGAGGGCAATCCGCAGCACGCGGAGGAGTTCAAGTCGTCGGAGCCGACTTTCTGCCCGTACTACATGATGATGGAACTCGCCCGCCGCAGCGACCTGATAATCGCGGACTACTTCCACATCTTCCACCCGGGCGTCCGGGAGAGCATCTTCGAGCGCGCCGATGTCAAGCTGGAGGACACCATACTGATAGTCGACGAGGCCCACAACCTTCCCTCGAGGACGCGGTCCCTGTTCTCCGACTCGCTGTCCATCCCCCAGCTCGACCGGGCGATAACCGAGGCGGAGAAGTTCGGGTTCTACGGGATGGAGGAGAAGCTGGAGCAGCTGGCGAACGCCATCAAGTCGATCGCGGCGGAAAAGTTCGAATCAGGTTCTCATGAGGAGAAGATACAGAAGAAGGACCTGAAGGACTCGATAGAGTCGATACAGGACTACGGCGAGTTCATCGTCGACCTCGAGGCCATCGCGGAGGAGGTCAGAGATGAGCGGGAGAAGTCCTACTGCGGCGGAATCGCGGAGTTCCTTGACGCTTGGAGCGGCGACGACAACGGATTCTTCCGTGGCATCAAGCGTTCGAGAAGCTCCTCGGGAAACAGGTACATCGAGGTCAAGTACACCTGCCTCGACCCGCAGGTCTCGACCCGGGAACCTTTGAACGACTGTCATTCAAGCATACTGATGTCAGGCACCCTGACGCCGCAGAAGATGTACACCGACCTGCTCGGCCTGGAGAGTTCTGCCCGCACGGAGGCTTTCAAGTCACCTTTCCCGGACGAGAACCAGTTAAGTCTTCTTGTCCCGACGGTCACGACCCGGTACTCGGAGCGCGACGACTCGATGTATAACAAGTACGCGTGGTACCTGTCGAAGTCACTGAAGTCGCTGCCCGGTAACGCCGGGGTGTTCTTCCCGAGCTACAGCTTCATGCACCGGGTCAAGGAACTTCTCCAGGAGCAGAGCGACCGGAAGCTGTTCGTCGAGAAGCAGTCGATGAACAAGGAGGCCAAGCAGCGGCTCTTCGAGGAGTTCGCGTCAAGGAAGGAAGAGGACGACTCCGTGCTGCTCGGCGTCGCCGCGGGAAGCCTGGGTGAAGGTATCGACTACCCGGGCGATATCATGAAGGCTGCGTTCATCGTGGGCCTGCCGCTCCAGAAGCCGGATCTGGAGACCAAGGCACTGATCAACTTCTACGACTACAAGTTCGGCAAGGGCTGGGACTACGGTTACAGTTACCCGGCGGTCAACCGGGCGATACAGGCCGCGGGCAGGGTGATAAGGTCGAAGGATGACCGCGGTGCCGTTATCTACATGGATGAGAGGTACGAGTGGAGCAACTACCGGAAGGTCTTCCCGCCCGGCATGGACCTGCAGAAGACACGGGCGCCGTGGAACGAGTTCGAGGATTTCTTCTGAACAGGGGTTTTAACCGTTGTAGCCCAAAATCGGGTTATGTCTGTAGCAGCCAGTGACGCCTGCAGGAGACTCAGGCAGGCAGCCCTCAGGCTTGAACCCTTGAGGGAGAAGTTGCAGGATGTCGAGTTCAAGTATCCTCTTGCAGCCGCTTTACTCATCCTGGCTTCTGTCTTCCGGCAGGACTACCTCATAGGATTCCTTATGGTGGCCACGACCGCTGCTGTTTCCTTCCTCGTCAGGAGGGCTAGCCTGAACAAGCTCGGTATCGAGACATCCACCTTCTTCACCGTGGTCGCAGGCTACCACTTCGGGCCGGAGACCGGCGCAATACTCGCCCTGCCACTTATAGTGGCGCAGGTTTTCACGGGTAGACCTGGTGTTTACATGCTTTGGGTGATACCGTCTTTCGTCGCTGGTGGCTACGCGGCAGGAACGTTCTCGAGCATGGATATCACGCTTTTCGGCCCGCTACTTGCCGCGGGTCTACAGGGAATATTCGTGTTCTTCACGTTATTTATGTCGCGCTCCAGGCTGGGAAGTTACTTCCAGTATGCCGCCTTCAACGTCGCTTTCAACCTGTTGCTTTTCAATGCGCTCGGACCGGTCGCGCTTGAGGTGCTCAGCACCGGGCCTATTTATTAGCCGAGGCGCCAACCGGTTACATGAAGACAGTGATGGCCCAGGGCACGTTCGATGTGCTGCATCCCGGTCATCTGCACTACCTCCGGGAGAGTGCGCAGCTCGGCGACGAGCTTGTCGTGGTGGTCGCGAGAGATTCCCGTGTCGAGAAGGAGCAATTGGCGTTCGACGAGGAAGAACGACGTGAACTGCTCGGGGCTCTCGAAACCGTTGACAGGGCTTTAATCGGCAGCAAGGGCGACATCTACTCTACGGTTGGAAGCGTCAACCCGGATGTCATCACACTTGGCTACGACCAGGCCCATGAAGAGCGCGAGGTGGAGGAGCTGGCGGAAGACGCCACCGACCACGAAGTTGAGGTAGTGAGGATAGGTGAGAAGGAGGGCTATTCTTCCAGCGACATCAAGCGCTCCGCGCGCTAGCCAGTGTTTAAAGCTTTAGGCATAACTAGCTTCGTATGTCTGAGGAAATATCCAAAAACCGCGAAAGGTTCGACCACGCCAACGAGGACAGGGCGGTCTACCGTGCCGACAAAGGCCTCTCCGAGCAGCTTATACGCGACATCTCGGAGAAGAAGGACGAGCCGGAATGGATGTTAAAACGGCGATTGAAGGCGTTTCGCCACTTTGAAAGACGCGAGATGCCGGATTGGGGTCCGGACCTTTCCGAGCTTGATTTCGACGAGATAACGCCGTACCTGAAGGCGGATGATACCAAGAGCGATGACTGGGACGAGATACCGGACGATATCAAGGAAACGTTCGACCGGCTGGGTATACCGGAGGCGGAGCGCGAGGCTCTTTCCGGTGTCGGCGCCCAGTACGAATCGGAAGTCGTCTACCAGAACATGAAGGAGGAATGGGAGGAGAAGGGTGTCATCTTCTGTGACATGGATGAGGCCGTGCAGGAGCATCCCAAGCTGGTGCGAGAGCACTTCATGACCCGGTGTGTACCTCCTCAGGACAACAAGTTCGCCGCTCTCCACGGCGCGGTCTGGTCCGGAGGTTCGTTCGTCTACGTTCCGGAGGGCGTCGAAGTCGAGATACCGGTCCAGGCGTACTTCCGTATGAACTCGAAGGGCATGGGCCAGTTCGAGCACACCCTGATAATCGCTGAGGAGAACTCGAGGGTCCACTACATCGAGGGCTGCTCCGCGCCTACCTATTCGAGACACAATCTCCACTCCGGCTGCGTCGAGGTCTACGTCGGTGAAGGCGCGCATGTCCAGTACTCGACGGTGCAGAACTGGAGCAAGAACACATACAATCTCAACACCAAGCGCGCCCTCGTGGAGGAGAAAGGGACCATGGAATGGGTCTCCGGCTCTATGGGCAGCAAGGTCACGATGCTCTACCCGAGCTCGCACCTCAACGGCGAGTGCGCGAAGGCCTCCCATATATCCATCGCGTACGCCGGTGAGGGCCAGAACATCGACACCGGCGCGAAAGTGATACACAACGCGCCGGAGACCTCCAGCACTATCGAGTCGAAGTCGATTTCGCAGAACGGAGGCCGCACCAACTACCGCGGCCTTCTCAGGGTCGGGGAGGGCGCGGAGAACGCGAGTTCCAGTGTGGAGTGCGACGCGCTGATGTTCGACGACGAATCCGTCTCGGACACAGAACCTTTCGTCGAGATAAGGGAGGATGATGTCGACATCGCCCACGAGGCCACTGTCGGAAAGCTCTCGGACGAGGCCATCTACTACCTTATGTCCCGTGGAATCGAGGAGGAAGAGGCGCAGGAGATGATTGTCCGCGGCTTCATAGAGCCTATCGCGAAGGAGTTGCCGCTGGAGTACGCGGTGGAGCTGAACCGGCTTATACAGCTCGAGATGGAAGGAAGCCTCGGGTAGAGTCGCGGCTTTCGAGGCCGGTTCTAAAAACTCTGGCTGTTGAAATCCTATATTAGAACGTGCCAGTTTTTCTATGAGAGACAAGATGAAGGCTGCAGTAGTGGAAGAACCCGGAAAAATCGAGATAGAGCAGAGAGAAGTGCCGGAGCCGGGCGAAGACGAAGTCCTGGTCAAGGTGAAGGCGTCCAGCGTATGCCACAGCGACAAGTACGCTGTCGAGGGCCTGAACGCCGAAGCGGAGTTCCCCAGGATTCCCGGCCACGAAGTAGCGGGTGTCGTGGAAGAGACCGGGGAAAACGTCGAGAACTGGCACGAGGGCGACCGTGTGGGTGTCGGCTGGCAAGCGGGCCACTGCTTCAGCTGTGAGAGATGTCGCAGAGGCCAGTTCAAGAAGTGTGAGAACGCAGAGATAACAGGCCTCACACGGGACGGCGGCCACGCCGAGTACATGACGGCGAGGAAGGAAGCGGTCGCCAGGGTACCTGAAGACCTGGATTTTGTCGATGCTGCACCGCTGCTCTGCGCCGGCGTCACCACGTACAACTCCCTCCGCCACACGGGTGCGAGGCCGGGCGACACGGTAGCGATCCTCGGTATAGGAGGCCTCGGCCATCTAGGTGTCCAGTACGCTTCGAAGGCCGGTTTCGAGACCGTCGCGATATCCCACAGCGACAAGCAGGACTACGCTGAAGAGCTCGGCGCGGACCACTTCATAAACTCGGAGGAAGAGGACGTGGCCGAGACGCTCCAGGAGCTCGGCGGCGTAAAAGTCGTACTTTCCACGGTACCGGTAAAAGAGGCCGTGGAAGAAGTCATACCCGGCCTCGGGATAGACGGGGACCTGACGGTCGTCGGTCGGCCCGGTGAACCGGTAGAGGTCGAGGCTGGTGACCTGATAGCCCGCAACGCTTCAGTCTCTGGCTGGGCCTCCGGGAGCGCGAGAGACAGCCAAGACACGATGGAGTTCTCCAGCCTGAGGAACGTAACCCCGGAAACAGAGGTTTTCGACCTCGAGGACTACGAGGAGGCGTACGGGAAGATGATGGAGGGAGAAGTCAGGTTCAGGGCCGTCCTTGAACCGTGAAAGGCGGCTCCATCATGTTCCCTTTTTACATTTTCCCGACCAAGTAATCACGTGAGACCGGAAAACGTGAAGGAGGAGGCCGGCAAGGAGCTTTCGAAGCTGGATATGCCTGAATCCATCAGGACCCCGGGAAGGACGTGGACCCGGCTGCCGGACGACCTCGAAGAACTGTCGGACGGAGCGACCGGGCTGGAACCCGAAATCGAGGTAGAGGGAGATGCGGAGGTATTCACCGGAGAAGAAGCGGCGGAGCAGGCAGGCGATAAGCTGCTCGACGCCGTGAAGTTCGACGAGAACAGGATGACCGCGCTCCACGCCGCGGAGATGAATTCGCTGGTGTACGTCGAGGCCTCTGGAGAGTCGGAGGTCGAGATAAATTATAACGAAGACGCGGCGACGTTCGCGCAGCTCATCGTCGACGCGAGAGAGAGCGCAGAAGTCACGGTCAAGGAGTACTTCCGCGGCTCCGGGAGGATAACGAGCTCGATAGGAGAGTTCTACGTCGGGAAGAACGCCTCCGTGACTTACGGCTCCGTGCAGACCGGCGGGTGCGGGCTGAACTACGTTGCCAGGAGCGCGGTCGTGTCCCGGGACGGTAGCATGGAGTGGCTGAACTCCGTATTCGGCGCAGACCTGGCGAAGCACCGGCTGGAGACGGTCCTGAAGGGCGACAATTCTTCCACCGACATGATATCGGCTTTCTACCCGACCGGCGAGCAGCACCACGACATCTCGATGCGCGTCAGGCACCGCGGTGAGAACACGACGTGCGACATGAACACCCGCGGCGTCGTGGACGATAGCGCCCGGTCCGCGTACGAGGGTTTACAGGATGTTGGACAGGAGGCTTCAGGAACTTCCAGCTTCCAGCACGAGAACACCCTGATGCTTTCCGAGAAGGCGGAGGCCGACGCCTCGCCGAAACTGATGATTGACAACAACGATGTGGAGGCCACCCACGCCGCGGCCGCGGGAAGAGTCCCCGAGGACGAGATGCATTACATGAAGAGCCGCGGCCTGTCGGAGGAGCAGGCCCGGAGACTGGTCGTGAAGGGTTTCTTCGAGCCGCTGATGGAGGAGATCGAGCTCCCCGGTCTCAAGGACGAACTCCGCGAACAGGTAAAACAGAAACTGGAGGCTTGAATCCATGTCTCTCGACGCAGGGGAGCTCAGGAAGGATTTTCCAGCTCTGCAGCAGAAGGTCAATTCCGGGGAACTGGTCTACCTCGACAATGCGGCGACCACCCAGAAACCGGAGCAGGTCATCGAGGCGGTGAAGGATTACTACGAGCAGGACAACGCAAATCCCGGTAGGTCGCTACACGAACTCGCCCGCAGGTCGACTGAGCGGTACCGTGAATCGAGGAAGACGGTCGCGGACTTCATCGGCGCAACTCCCGGGGAAACGGTTTTCACCCGCAACACCACCGAGTCGATAAACCTTGTGGCCTCCTCCCTGGAGCTTGAAGGGCGCATCCTTGTACCCGAGTTCTCACACCACTCCGAGCAGCTGCCGTGGCGCCGGAAGGCCGAACGGGACGACCTCGACATCGAGTTCATCCCGCACGAGAACGGCCGCATCGACATGGAAGCGTTCCGCGGTATGATGGACGAAGATGTCGGGCTGGTAACGGTCCCGCAGATTTCCAACGTGTTCGGCGCCCGCAACCCGCTTAAAGGTATCACGAAGGTAGCGCACGAGTACGACGCGTACGTCATGGTCGACGGCGCCCAGTCTGTTCCCAGGATGCCGGTCGACGTGAAGGGGCTCGGCGCGGACTTCCTGGCTTTCTCCGGCCACAAGATGCTCGGACCCGACGGGATCGGCGTGCTGTACGGCCGGAGAGAACTGCTTGAGGAGATGGAGCCGTACCAGGTCGGCGGCGGCATGATACGTTCCGTGAAGCACGACTCGGTGGAGTGGGAGGAACTGCCGGCGAAGTTCGAGGCCGGGACACCGAACGTCTCCAGCGCCGTCGGCCTCGCCGCGGCCATCGACTACCTCGAAAATCATGGTATGGAGAACATCCGGGAGCACGACGAGCAGCTCACCGCGCGGATGATAGAGGGCCTCGAAGAGATGGAAGGTGTAACCGTCTACTCACCCCGCGACGCGTCGCTGATGTCCTTCACTATGGAGACTGCGCACCCGCACGATATCTCCGAGATACTCAACAGGGAGGGCGTCGCTATAAGAGCGGGCCATCACTGCGCCCAGCCGCTGATGGAGTCGCTCGGCGTCTCCTCCACTGCCCGGGCCTCGCCGTACCTCTACAACACGGAAGAGGACGTGGAAAAGTTCCTGCTCGCGCTGGAAAAGGTCAGGGAGGTGTTCGACTGATGACGAAAATCGCAGATTTTCTCTATCAGCCGAGAAAACGAAAATCCGTGGGACGGATTTTCTTGCAGAAGATTCCAGAGGGAATCTCCGAACACCAGGGTGTTTTCGACTGATGTACAGGGAGGAGATACTCGACCACTACAGGAACCCGCGGAACTCCGGGAGGCTGGAAGATGCTTTTGACGCGGAGGGCGAGAACCCGAGCTGCGGCGACCACACTCACGTATACGTGGAGGTCGAGAAAGGGAAAGTGAATCAGGTGAGACACGAGACAGACGGCTGCGCCATATCGACCGCCGCGATGTCCGTGCTCAGCGAAGAGCTGGAAGGAATGGACGTCGATCAGGTGAAAGAGCTCGACCGCGAATGGATGGTGGAGAAACTCGGAATCGATGTGTCGCCGATGCGGGTCAAGTGCGCGGTTCTCGGACTGAAAACCGTTCAGGAAGCCCTTGAGAGCTAGTCCCGCCTGAACGCGAGCCTGTACCTTTCGCCACCGTTCAGAACCGACATGACATAGGACTCGAGTTCAAGACTGGCCTTGTTGACATCCTCTAACGCGTCGTAATCCGTTCTCACGCTGACGTGGAGGTAGCCGTCGCTCTCGTAGAACTCTGTGGAGATCGCGTCCACGCAGTCATCCAGGGTAGCAAGTATATCTTCTGTCTGCATCGGTGGAAGAGAAGGTGAGCGAGAAGCTATAAATAGGTGTCTTGATGGCGGAACCGGTCCTTAAGAAACTTCAGTACCAGCTACTACACATGTCGCTTGAAATAGAAGATCTGGAAGTATCCATAGAGGGAGAGAAAATCGTTCGCGGCGTATCGCTTGAGATCAAGCCGGGCGAGATTCACGCCCTGATGGGGCCGAACGGCTCCGGCAAGTCAACGCTCGCACACGCCCTGATGGGCAACCCGAAGTACGATGTCGACGCGGGCAGGATAGTCATAGACGGCGAAGATGTTACAATTAAAGAGGCGGACGAGCGCGCGGAAGAAGGCCTCTTCCTTGCGTTCCAGTACCCCTCCGAGATATCGGGTATCTCCGTCGCGGAGTTCCTGAAGGAGGCCCTGAACGCCCAGCGCGACGAACCCATGAAGGACTCGGAGTTCCGGGAGCACCTCCGGGACAAGCTTGACCTGCTCGATATGAGCGACGACTTCGCACGGCGCTACCTCAACGACGGCTTCTCCGGTGGAGAAAAGAAGCGGACCGAGATACTGCAGCTCTCCGTACTCGAACCATCGTACGCCATCCTCGACGAGATAGACTCCGGCCTCGACATCGACGCGCTCGAGACGGTCTCGGAGGGAATCAATACGGTCACGGAGCAGCAGGATATCGGCCTGCTGATGATAACTCACTACCAGCGCATCCTCGACTACGTGGAGCCGGACCGGGTGCACGTCATGATAGACGGCAGAATAGAGGAGTCCGGCGGCCCCAAGCTCGCACACAGGCTGGAGGATGAGGGCTACGACTGGGTCAAGAAAAAGATAGAGGCTTAATCCCCCATCAAGTGGCCGAGGCCGTTCGCGCCTTTCTGCAAGGGGTCGCGGTCGGAAGGTTCCAGCCGTGTCACTGCTATCGAGATATCCGTTTCACCGTCTTCAAGTATCTCTTGCTCCTTCTCTGCGCGGTAGGCTTTCTCGTCGGGTATCTTTTCCTCTACGTTTACGACGAACACTCCTGTTAACCTGTCATAGACCCCCTGGTATGGCTTTATCTGGTGTTCGAAATGTCTCGCCTGCTGGAAATCCCTGCGGACGTCTATGAAAGGCACCTCGTCCTTGCTATCTTTCGAACCGACTGGCCGATACAGAGTTTTCCATCGGAGTCTGTAAGAGCCCAGTCCTCGACCGGACCCGGTAGTTTCTGGGGATAATGGCCCTCGGGCAGGATACGGTTAAGGTCGTCTATACGAAAAATATCGTTGAACTCCGAGCGGGGCCCCTCAAGTTCCTTGCCGATTCCGTAAACTATAGAACCATGGAGGGTCTCCCCGCTGTATTCGTATACCGACCGGTCTACTTTTATAGAAAGGTTCCTGTACCTCTCCGAGACCCATGGTAAGCCTGCCTCCCCCACGTACCTGATATCTCTACCTGTCTTAAATCCTTTCCGGCTTTACATCCCGAGTCTTTCTCTTACGGACTGGAGAAGGCCCTGCTCCTCGACTTCTTCGATGTTCTCCGAGCCACAAGGACACTGCTCCGGCTGTTGCGGAGCCTCGACAGTGTTACCGCAGTCCTGGCATTCCCATCTCGTCATACTATCACGGTAGAGACTGGTGACGGCCACAATTTAAATATTGGCTCCGTTAGCGGAATTCCCGGAAAGACCTCCGCTTCTTTATAAACCGAGTCCCGGGAATACATGGTTACGAGGTGAGAGGGGATATGGAAAACGTAAAGTTCCGGTGCCTTAACTGCGGGGAAACAGTCGAGAAAGAGCTGCTACCCGGGAAACACACTGTACTCGGTACGCTGCCGATAGTCAACAAGCATGCTGACTGCTGCGAAGAACCGGAGTACGAGGACACGGAAGGTTACCGACGGAATATGGCAGGACAGTCCTTCAGGGATTTCATACCCGGCCTCAAGGCCTGAAGGAGGACTGTCTCCGCTTCTTATTTTCTTTCCAGTTTCAGGAACAGGTGGTCTTTCTCGTATGGCTCCAGCCGCGCTTCCGCCAGTATCTCGAAATTGTTCAAGAGTTCCTCCTTTACCTCCTCGAAGATATCACCCGGGTCGCGTGTAGAGGAAATCGACTGCGCCTTCACCGCTACCAGGGCGGCGCCATCGTCCTTGAGAAACTTTTCGCAGTTCTTCGCCAGTATCGCGGCCTGGTCGCGCTGCGAGATGTCCTGGTAGACGATATCCGCCTCCTTGACCAGGTTTTCGTACTCCCCTGGCTTCCGTGCGTCCGCTATCACCGGCGCGATATTGTCTCGTTCCTCCGCCAGCGATACGAGGTCCCGGGCCACTTCCTTCGAGTACTCCACCGCCACTACGAAACCGGACCGGGCGATATCCGAGAAATGGGAAACAGTGGTACCTGAAGCCGCTCCAAGGTAAAGTATCTCGTCGTCCTCCTCGATCCCCAGCTCGACCCCTTTTTTTATCGCTGCCGCGGCCTTCGAGCGCGAGGGCTTCCACTCCCGGACCTCCTCGCCGCTGCGTGTGACAAGTTCCTCCTCGTAAACTTCGTCGCCGGGTGTCGCGTTCTTCGTGAAAAGGCGTTCGCTCTCCTGGAAGATGCCGGGCTGTACCTGTTTCATCTCACTTGAGCTCCTCGAACTTTCCCTGTGCTTCCTGTCGCAGCTCCCCACCTTTCTGCTTGTCTCCGTAGGAGTCGAGCCGGGCCGCGATAGCGGCTTTGTTCGCAAGGAAACGGGCCATCTTGCCGCGCTCGTCCTCCGGCAGCGTACGGACGAACCGGTGCTCGAAAAGCACGCCGTGCTTCGGGGCGCTTCCCTCTCCAGAGAGGTGGCGGAAGAGCGCGCTCTCCGCTCCGAGCATCTGTATGGTCGACGCGGGGCTCTTCGCCAGGTCTTCGAGGTCGCCTGCCAGTGAAACGAGTTTCGCGGCCAGTACGGGGCCGAGAAGCTCGGATACGTTCGGCATCTCCTCCTCGCACATCTCGGCTATGTAATCTTCCAGCTCGTCCCGGTACTCGAGGTCGCGAGAAAGTTTCTCGACAGTCTTTTCTATCATCTCGATATCTTTGCCTGGAAGCTTCACGCCCTTTGAGTCTTCCGCGAGCGATTCGAAGGCGTCGAGCTCGTCCCGCTCGGCTCCTCCAGAAAATACCTCGAGGAGCTGTTCGTCGTCTTCGATTTCCTGCTCAAACTCCGGGAAGTGCAGCGAGTACCAGTCCCTGAAACTCTCTATCTCCTTCCTCCGGTTCTTCTCGGCCTGTTCCAGCTGCCTGACCGCTCTAACTATGACTCGGCTGCGGTCTATCTCCGCCAGTTCTTCCCTCGACTTCTCCAGGGCTTCCTCTCTACGGTCGTTCATGGAGGACTACCCCTGGTCGCTCAGCAGGCCCATCATATGCATCTTCAGCTCGACCTCTCTCTGGTCCCGGTCGAGCTCCTCCGCGATTTCCTCAGAGGTCTTCATCGAGTGCTGCTGCACCATAAGTCTTTCCTCCCACCGGGAGAAACCGTTCCACTCGTCGAGTTCGTCCATCTTCTCCTGGAACTCGGAGTCGCGCTCCATGAACTCCTTTAGCTCCTCGTTGCTCATCCTCTCCCGGTTACGGGTCAGGAACTCGACCTCCTGGGGGTCCCACGAGTACGGTATCTTCGAGGTCGAATCCTTCTCTGCCTTTTCGTCCAGATGATTACGTTTCTCGAGGCCCGCGGGTTTTTCGCCTGTGGTACCGGGCTTGTCTTCGATATCCGGGGCTTCCACGCCTTCCCCGTCCGTTTCCGTGATCTCCTCGTTCAGTATCTCCTTGGCTTTGTCCACGAGATAGTCCTCGTACTCCTCGTCCTCCATCATACCCTCTGTTTGACCACGTATCCTTTAATCTCTTGGACAGCCGGCCGCGGAAAACATGTACTCCACCACAGTATCGCATGAAAAAATCGGAGACCAAGTAGATAAACGGGGGATGGGGTTGGAGATAGTCTTCAGGTGCGAGAACTGTGAAACTACCCGGAAGGAAGACGTTCTGCCGGCGAAGCACAACGTCATGGGCGCCGCTCTCGAGATAACCAGGGAAGCCGGCTGCTGTGACAACCCGCAGTACGTCGACTGCAGCGGCCACGCAGGCGCTCTCGGCTTCTTCTACCACGGCTGAAGAACGTTTTTGTTTGTGGCTGGTTACAACATCCCCTCAAAAGGCGGGGGGGGAATGCTGTACCGGGGAAGGGGAAGTATGTTGACAGAGATAGAGTTCAGGTGCGACAACTGTGGAGAGGCCCACGTCCGCGATATACTGCCCATGAAACACGCGATCATGGGGGCCGCGCTCAAGCTCTCCAGGGAGACGAACTGCTGCGAAAACCCGGAGTATATCGACTGCAGCGGCCCCGTCGACTCACTGGGCTTCATCTTCAGCAAGATCTGAGCTTCGACAGCCACCAGGGGCCCGAGCTATTTAAGAAAATAACAGCCGCAACCTTCTTTGTCCCAGAGACCGACAGCGCGGCGTTGGTCCAGTGGCTAAGACCCCGGCCTTCCAAACCTCAAGTTCTCCCCTTCTGGGAGAACGAGGACCCAGAAGCGAACGGATGTGAGCTTCGTTGGTGAAGCAAGCCGGTGACCCGGGTTCAAATCCCGGACGCCGCAACCTTACTATTGATACGATGCGGGATAGGGAAATAGGTTTTGTAACCAATCGTTCGTCATAAATTCTTAAATTTGTGTTTAGATTCTCAACGAATCTGTCTCAGCTTTTTCTTGAGAAAGCCTGTATCATTTTCTTAATTCTGGAACTTTGAAGAAGCTAAAATAGAGTGTCTTCGTGTTTGAAGCAATCTTAAATCTTCGATTATAATCTAAATCCCAATTTTTGAGCTTTTATAGTGTCAGTATTATCTTACATTTTCTTACAGTTGAAAAGAGTGTGTCTGCTCAGGCATACAGTCTCCTAACGTAAGGAATGAAGAGCAACGAATATTTAATGTTTAACTTCGGTATGTATGCCATGGTGAAGATGATTTGCTTACCGGTGAACTCTATACACGAGAATTTCGAGGAAAATCAGTTGAAAAAGTGTGAAGCGGCGACTGGTGCCCCCGCCAAGGAACTACCAGCCGTCGCTGCCGCCCCGCTGTGGATTGAATCACGGAAAACGAGGCGATACAAATGGCTAATGTAGACTCAATATTTTATTTCTGTCGGTTTCAGCTTACACTTCTCTCAGCAGCAGGCTATACCTGCCTCAGAGGTGGTCTGCGGTGAAACACAGAGAGGAGGAGAAACTGGAAGACGCCCTTGAAGTAATTCTGAAAGCTTCCGAGGAAGCTGTGCAGAACCTACAGAACCCGATTCTCAGAGAAGAAGTTCAGAAAGCACGGGGGATGGCAGATGAGTAACTACAACTTCTTCGACACGGAAGAGGACGGAAATGGCAAAGGTCGTGAAGAGTTCTGCAACCCACTTAACTCGGCTGAAGGTCAAAAGAACTGGCTCAGAGGCACAGTAGAGAAGTATGCCGAGAGAGTCCGTGAAGATGGATGCAGCAAGAAGGAAGCAAAAATCTATATCATCCAGTGCTTCGAGAACGGATGGCAGAAAGCCAGCGACGCCGAGGAACTACGGCCTGAAATCGGAGATGAGCTTCAGGCGTTCCTGAAGTTGATCGAGTCCTTCTGTAATGACAGGAACAGACAGGTAAGAGAACTTGGACAGGAACTCCGAGAACCGATTACAGAATTTCTCCGAGGTAGAAACTACAGTTTCAACGACTGGGAGGAACTACAAGAAAAGGTGGTAAAGAATGGCAACTAGATGCCAGATTCTCTTCCAGCAGGAAAGAAGTTGGAAGAATCAGGAAACAGAAGAGACAGAGCGAAGAATAGAAGAAGTTCTGACCTATAAGCACTGGAACGGCTACCCCTGGAATGTAGTCTCTCTACTTCAGGAATATTTCCAGTGGATGCCGAGACACGATTTGGAAAACTTCACTTCAACCTGGACTTACTTCGTCAAGCGTAGAAAAGAGAAAGAGCTAGAAACCGATCCAGTGGAGCAGAAGGAAGTACGCTCCGTCAGTCCTGTAACATGTGGAGTCCGCATCTGTGGCTCTGAGCACCTACATCTGGATATAAGCCATTTCTACATCGTCAAGCTTGACGAGAAGACAATCGAACATTACAGCGTTAGAGACTTGGAGAACGCCGATCATCCTGAACACTTCAACAGTAGAGAACCAGACCAAGTGTATCAACTGGAAGTGGAAGAGAAGGCGGACGAAAATACGTCCGCCGGGAGCACCGTCCAACCCGCCAAGGAGAGAGGTGAACTCTAACATGGAACTTCTCACTATATCCTCTATTAAAAGTTCGGTAACTTCTGAGGGTGATTGCTGTGGACATTAACTGCCGTGTCTACAGTAACGGAACTTGGAAGAAGCTGAACCAGACCGTAGCTCTGGAAGATGCATTCTACGAGTTCAACATCTTCCTTCCTCAGAACGGTTTCACGCTCTTCCAGATTCTGAAAATCTCAGAAGAAGTGGAGTATCACCGTTCGATCTACTTCCTCCACATAAATACAGTGGAAGAAGCGAAGAAGCAAGCGAAAGCTTTCGTAGAAAGTAAGGAGGGCGGTAAGTAATGGCGGAAAAGAACTGTGAATGCGGTGGAGAACTGAAGTTCGAAGATGTTGGCAGATTCGAAACTGAGAGCATCTGGAAGTGTCAAGAATGTGGACAACTCTGGAAGCACATCCACGAAGAGCCATTTCTTGGTCAGGAGAGTGTTTGGAAGGAGGTGAGTTTCTAATGGCAGAGATAATTGATGCTGTCAGCAAGATGCAGAAGTCAAGACAATACCGCCAGAGATTCGTAGTAGAAATAACGACCGAGAGATTCAAATGGGAACTCGTCTACAGACTCTACGCCAATAAACCTCCACATCTGACCATGACCACTCTCTACTGGGGACAAGTAGTCAAACAGATTTCTGGCAGGCTTAACTATCAGAAAGATGTGAAAGAACTGGTCGAACACGCCCAGAACAGGGTAGAGCAGCTTGAAGACAAACTACCTCAGAAAAGCAGAGAGCCGAGAGAGGTGGAAGAATGAAGGAATACCAGAAGAAACTCCAAGAACTCAGAGACAGATACTCAGAAGAGGCAGAAAATGAAGAACTCAAACAACAGATAAAGACAACACCTGCAAGACAGGCAGTCGGCTCTGACCAGTTCCTCGAATGGCGAGAAAAATTCACAGAAGAATCAACCCTCATAACAGACTACGTCCACGAAGTTCAGCAAACACTGAAACAACACGAACGACAGGTAATTGAGCAGAAAATCGAAGATATAGAAGGTGTTCAGGATATAGAGGATGTTCTCCAGGAAATTGCCTCGGCTGACATAACTTCTACACAGCAGAAGGCGTTCCTCAAGCAGATCAAGAAAACAGCTAAAGAAAAGGAAGGTCTGCCGGAAGTCGGCGTAGGAGACATGGAGGAAGACCTCGCCACCATAGAAAACCAGACAGAAACAACAGAACAGAAAGAAGAAAAGAAGAAGATAGAAGGCGAGAGAAGAGAGAAAGCACTCAAATTCCTCAACCGAAACCAGGTTCACGAAGAAGTCAATCAGAAACTAGGAGAAGAAATCGTCGGAGAGGAAGAAAACCGACAACTGTGCTTCCTATCCAAACTTACAGCACTCCTTGAAGACAAGGTACACTACCGCAGCAAAGGAGCTTCCGGAGGCGGAAAAAGCCATGTAATGAACACCGTCAGCGACTTCTTCCCGGAAGAAATGTTCGCCCTGAGAAAAACCAGAGTCTCCGCAACATACTTCGAATACAAGCTTCAAGGCCAGGACTTGGACGGGAAAATAATTGAAGTTCAAGAGTTCGAAGGAGCGGAAGATGCTATAGTAAGTCTTCGACCACTGCTATCAGGAGATCAGGACGGAATCAGTGCAGGCATAGTCGATACAGGAGCAGGAGAGATAAAGCCAAGAGACCTCGAAGCATCAGGAAAACCAGTATTCCAGACAGCTTCAACACAACTACAGCTTGACCACGAATTTGAGACCAGAACTTGGAAGACCGAAATAGATGAATCAGAGCAACAAACACGGCGAATACTGAGACACGAGGCACAGAACGAGCTTGAGGTCGATGTAGAAAGCCAGGGAGAAACCAGAGTAAAAGACGCAATAAGATTGCTGAGAGATGAAGGGATACGGAATGTCATCAACCCATACAGCCTGTTACTCGCAGAGAATCTGCCCGCACATACAGTCAGGATGCGTAGAGACTTCAAGAAAATACTGGCATTCATCAAGGCTCACACCTTTCTGAACCAGTATAACCGCCCTGTTGTCAAATTAAATGATAGAGAGGCTGTTCTTTCCACTCCTGAGGACTACGAATCAGTCCGAAACTTGATTCAGGAAAGCTTCTCGCTTACAGTAACAGACCTCGACTCACACCTCGAAGACACGCTTGAAGCAGTCCGTGAGAAAGAGTCGCCTTTTGCCGACGAAGAGACAGAGATAGAAGGAGTAACGCCCAGAGTAGTCGCCAGCTACACCAATAACGCTGAAAGCACAGCAAGAAAATACCTGAATAACCTGGTAGAGGACGGGTACTTGGATAAAGACTACCATCCTTCCGATGGAAGAAAGAGAATATACAAGTTAAGCGAGGCTGAAAAGCACGAAAAAATACATATTCCTACTTTTGAAGAGTGTTTAAGCTCTGAAAAGTCCGAAGACGCAATAAAAGAGATTCTGGAGAAACTCGAAATACAGGAAATAGTCGAAGGAAGAGACATAATCGCCGATGACAGCACAGAGGAGTTCGAAATCTTACATGAACTGTTCGATAGTGATCTGGAGGAAATCTTGTCTTCCGTAGGGAATTCCAGCATTCAAGTATTATCTGAAGAAGAGATATGGGAGTTAGACCGCTGGAAATTTGTCCAAAATCCTTCTTTTACACGAATCCGACAAAGTTCGTGTTTTCCAAATGGTAAGGATGAAGGAACGCAGCTTTCTGATGACGATTTAACTCCGGCAACAGAACCAGCCAAAACTATCCACAAAGCATCCCAAGGCGACGGCTGGAATCCCGTCAAGAACGCTCAGTATCTCGCTGAAGAGTATGACAAGGTAGAGGTTCTCGACGCTATCCACGGAAACGACGCCTTCGAAACACGTAAAGAGGGAGATCAGGAGCAGTACAGGGTGAAAAAGAATGGATAGGATCGAGGCAAAAGCTATCGGCGTCCTTAACCAGCAGGAAAGTCAGGAGATGCCGTTGCCTGACCTGGATAAAGAGCTTGAGGATGAGCCACGGATGGAAGTCGTTGATTCTCTGGATAACTCGGATAAAATCAGTTTAGAGCCCGTGGTCGGAGAAGACTACGCCTACCACGTTGCGAAGCTTAGACTCGAAAAATGATACTATAGGTGAATTACTACCCATGAAACTCGAAGAACCACAAATTACCTACGCAAGCACTAAAGACGGTGTTAAAGCCGTCTTCGAAAACCATCCAGAAATCGATGACATCCTGTTACTGGAAGACAGGGAGAAAAAGTTCCTTTCTCAAGTCAAATCCTTGAATAAGGAGAGAACAGAAGCACCAGCCTTCTTCCACAAGGAAACCATGATTTCGCCTTGGAAAGCAGAGCTTGAAATCCTCGGCGAACTCCGGGAAGACGGAGACAAACTCAAAGCACCTGCAGAAACCGTGCCCGGCACAGATGCTGAAATAAGGCCAGCATCGGAAGAAGTCGTAGAAAAAGTAGAAAGCTACCTGAACAGGGCTGAAGACTTCGAGCTCTGGAGGTACAGCCTGAGTGATAAGGCAGCCGGAAGACTGGAATCAGAGCTCAAATCAAGGAGAGGTTATCCCAACAGAGGAACTGTGATTGCCAACGGAGAGGAAACAGGCAAACTCGGAAAGATGATCGCAGAGATAGAGGGGGAGGCACTTCACTGCCAACACAACAGCAACTGTAAATACAGCGAACCACTTCCTCTGGAGGATAAAGAACCGCAGAAGTTCATCATCGGAGAGGATACGCCGATAACTTACTTTGGAGGCGTAGGCATTTCTGGAAGAACATCCTATCCTCACCTTGAATCGGCAGACAAGTTCTGGGTCATGGTTACCTGTCCAGGCTGCGGATACCAGCTAAGCGGAGGAACAATAATCGGCGACCTCGCTGCTCAGGCCAAAAATGAAGAGGAAGAAAAATTCTGGAATGATCTTCAGGCTGAACTTTTGAGGTGAAGAGGGAATGGCAGAACTTGTCAACGTTTCAGAAGACTTCGATGAATACATCGGCAGAGCCGAAAGTGGACAAAAACACATCTTAAACACAGAACCAGGGAAGCAGGGCTGGCTCGGAAACCCGCACACAGTAACGGAAGAAGACGACAGCATATGGCTGAAATGTCCTACCTGCGACAGAAAGCATTCTCGCCAAGAAGCAGTCAGGCTATATGAAGCAATTCTCCGCACCCGACTCAAACACGACAAAGACTTCAGAAACCGTTTCAACCAGTTACAGGGCAAGAAGCTGGGCAGACACTGCTCACCGGACGAACTATGCCACGGAGAAATTATCCTGAAACTGTTAGATGAAGTAAGCCCTTCCGAAGATAGTCATGGAGGTGATAAACCGTGAAGTTTGTTGATATACAGAACTGTTGCGGCGAACACTCGGTCTGTGAGAAATGCGTCATATTAGAGGGTCGTAAGTGCCAGAGATGCAGACAAGATTTGTTCCAAGATAATCCTCCTACCTCGGAAGATAGGAGTAGCCGTCACGATAACCTGAGAAACTGGATGCTAAACTTTGTAGGAACTGCTGACTTTGACGATGATCGTGATTGGGACTACAGATGCCTGGAATGCGGTCAGCTTCATATAGAGCGTTCCGTTACGGGAGCAGGAGTGTTTCTTGCCCCTGTAGACTCGGACGGCGATATTGTAGAATGCACTCGGTTTCCTAAGGCAGAAAACGGAACTTGTGAAAGCTGCGGGAACCATATCCAGGTAATCAATAACCATGGCGACGACTGTAGATTCTGGAAAGCCTACCAGCAACTGAAGGAGGTGACAGGATCTAATGAAAGCAGGTAGAGAGTACGGTTTCGGATATGATGTCTGTCCCTACTGCCAGAGCTCTGACTTAGTTAACTTGGAGGGAGAGGCAGGAGGACATGGAAAGAAATGCAAGAACTGCGGGAAAAGATGGGCAATTTCCAAAATGTGGGGCGAGACCCTGACGGAGGTAGAAAGATGACAAGTCACTCATACCTGGTTTTCGACCGCCAGATACGGTGCTTAACCTATGACTGCTTTATAAACAGGTCTCCGTTACCTCGGACAAAACCTGGAGAGGTGTGTTGAAGCATGGTTAAGCTGGAGGAACTTGACGAAGTCCACGAAGTCATCAGAGAAATGGTGCGAGAAGAACTCTCCAAACACGAAACAGATGGTCGAAGAAGCCAGAACCTAATACGAGACCTGATACAGGAAGAACTGAAGAAAAGACCAAAAACCGAATACGAACTCCAAAAAGCAATAGACGCAGACAAAAGAACGGTTCAGAAAGCCCTGAAACACCTGCAGAAACTGGGAGTAGCAATCAAATACGAACCAGACAGCGAAGAAGTATCAGATACAACCTACTGGAGGCTGACAGAATGAACCGAGACATACTGGACGAATGGAGAGACCAGAACTCCTTTTCACCTGAACAACTGATAGAGGAAGATATACCGTTAAAAGATGTAGCGGAAGAGATCGGAGACTGGGGAGAAGAACGAAAACTCAACTTCATACTCGACCTGCTAAACGGCAAGGAAAGAAATAGGGACAATTCCTTCGGAGATAAGCTGACCAAGGCATTAACCAGCGTAACCAGACTCAAGAGAGCCAATAGACTTCATAAGAAAAAGCTCGACTACATAGAAAATCAGGACTGATCGCTGTTCTGATTTATCAATCCTCTCAGTGTAGAATATAGCTGTGTGCTTTGTTCTTCTCTTACCAGAAATACTGTTTCTGTGTAGGTTGAGAACATTTCAAGGACGCCTATGCCGTTGGAGATTATTTTTTCTGTGAGGTAGGATAGTATTCCGTTTGCTTCGAGTATTTCTTCGGGGGAATCCATTACTACCATGGCTGCGTTTCGCTCGACATGTTTGATATCTGTTTCGTCTACTTTGTCTTCGATGAGGTCAAGGTTGCTTTTGTTTGTTACAAGTCCGATTTCGGCGTCTGATTGTAGTAGGTATATCCGGTCTCCGCTTCTGCGGTCTATCTGGTCATAGAGGTCTAGTGCGAGTTCGTGGTATTTTCTTTCTCTTGGTAGTGTGTAGTAGATTATGTCTCCAGCCATGGATAGTTCGGAGTCTTGAAGCACTCTCTGTATTCTTTCCGTCCAGCTATCAGTCAGTGATAGGTCTTCCTCGTATCTTCGGATCGCTACTACTATTGAGTCTAGGTTTACTTTTTCTTTGCCTGTTTTCTCCTTGACTTGTTCTTTGAAGTTTCTGGCAAGTCCTCGGTAGTTGACTGCGTCCATATCCATTAATTCCTTCAGAAACGGCTTTTTGTCCAGTAATTCTCTGGTTGCTTCGGCTACTGAAACATCATTTTTGTCTGATTTCATATACTAAATTTGTATTTTGTTTGATTTAAAACTTTAACTATAATAATCATACAAACAAATAGTTGAGTATGAGCCGAACAACTTCAGGTGAACGCTTTAAGGTCAGAATTACCTCCACTAGAGGTAATAGATTCTATTGAAACTCTCGAAAATCTGGAAACAGAAGTACCTGACCATGTTCCACAAGA
Source organism: Candidatus Nanohaloarchaea archaeon (assembly GCA_042218325.1). Lineage (GTDB taxonomy): Archaea > Nanohalarchaeota > Nanosalinia > Nanosalinales > Nanosalinaceae > JALDAJ01. Next base: position 3,763 of record JBDGRE010000006.1, on the reverse strand, counting down.
CACAGTAGTTAGACAGAGAGCATCTAACCTCGAACATGTCGAAAACTGGGCGGATTCAGAGGAAAGATGGGAAACCGCTCTGGAACTTTACCGACTTGAAGACGGAGAACGCTCAGAAATCAGGGAAACTGTAAGAGAAAATCCTCTTGAACCACAAACAGAACAGTTCAGGGATGTTGATGCTGGAAACTATGAGCAGGTAGTCTTCGATATAATTCCCTACAACCTTGGGAGAACCGAACCTTCAGACTTCATAGGAACGGCTACAGTAGCAGATAGGCTGGGGCAATCATTTTCAGGCGAATATAGCCTTGTCAGCATTCTGGACGGCGAAGAAACTGATGAAACATACTCTGAAGCAGTAAACAGCCTACAGGAAATTGCATCACAGAATCTGGAAGCAGATATTCAGCCTGTCGATGAAAGAGAGATTAAAACAAACCCCTCTCAGCAGGAAATCGAACTTGCCGAACAAGTACTGGAAGACACAAATATACCTGTTTATGAGGGCGATAGGCTCAGCTGCAGAGCAGCAGAAATCGTAAGATCACAGCGACTGGCCGAAGAAAACGATGCAGTAGTCACCTTCTATCCTCCAAACTACCACGACATCTACGGCCCAGAATCCGAATGGAGAGGAGAAGAAATAGAAGAAGAGCTCTCCAACCAGACAAACGCTGAGTTCTATTCAGTTACTCATCCTTTCGACAGAGACCACCATAACAGAGAGTCAAGTGCCTGGAACGCAGCATACCGAATACTGGACTACGAAGGAGAACTCGATGTAGAAAGCGGAGTTGCTTCGGAAAATTCCGGAGCTCTATCAGACTACCGATTTGAGCCAGAGACGGACGATCAACCAAACCGTAGGCAAGATTTCCTCAATCTATTGAACAATCTTGTAAGGTCGGCAGAGGTGAACTATGGTGAGTAATTTAGAGTTCACAAAGATGCACGGCCTCGGCAACGATTTCATAGTGATAGAAGATTTCGAAGCCGAGTTGGAACCTGAAGAGCTGTCTGAAATGGCAGAAGAATACTGCAGAAGAAACTTTGGAATAGGAGCTAACGACATCCTATACGTAGGGAGTTCAAATGAAGCAGATGCAGAGATGAGAATTTTCGAACCAGACGGCACAGAAGCAGATATGTGCGGAAACGGCATCAGGTGCGTAGCACACTACCTATACCAAAACGGGTTCGACTTCCCACTTGACATAGAGACACAGGCAGGTATCAGAACAATTGAGAGAACATCAGGGCTTTACCATGTCGACATGGGATGCTGCAGTTTCGCAAGATCCGAGTTCACAGTAGATGATTCAGAAGAACCACTGCTACAGGAAGAGATCGAAGTTGGCGGAGAAGTTTTCGAGATTTCAGGAGTCAACACGGGAGAACCCCACTTAGTAGTAATTCAGGACGACATCTCAGAAACTGATGTATCAGAACTTGGAAGAAGAATCAGAAACGCAGACTTCGTCCCCGAATCAGGTGCAAATGTCAATTTCGTGGAAATCATAAGCGAAGATAGAATTAGAATCAGGACATATGAGAGAGGTGTTGAAGAAGAAACACTCGCCTGTGGAACGGGAGCCACAGCATCAGCAATCATAGCCCATAGATTAAGAGGCATGCAAAATCCAATCACGGTTGAAACCAGGGGAGGAGAAGTAGAGATAGATATAGAAGAAAATCAAGCAGCCATGACAGGCCCAGCAGAAACCGTATATTCCGGGGAACTTCAAACAGATATTATTGGTGAACAAGAATGACAGATGAAAGAGAAGAACGGTTAGAACAGCTACGAAATCTGAGAGAAAACAGCGAAGCCTACTCCTACAACTTCGACCGCAGCCACACAGTAGAAGAACTCCAAGAATTTGACGAAGGAAACGAAGACGAACTGCCAGAAGACGAGTTTTCAACCGCTGGCAGAGTGATGGAGATAAGAGACTTCGGAGAACTTGTATTTCTCGACCTGAGAGGAGAAAGAGAAGAAATCCAGATAATCGTCCGAGACGACGAGGAGCTACTGGAAGAAGTTGAAAGCCTCTACCGAGGTGACATTATCGGAGTAGAGGGAACTCTGACCTACACGGATAAAGAAGAGTTCTCCCTGATGTCACAGGACTTAGAGGTGCTTTCACGTGGCATCAGACACGTGCCAAAAGAACACTTTGGGGTAGAAGATGAAGAGCTACAGTACAGGAACAGAGCCCTCCATCTTATCACCGATATGGATGCAAGAGACACCTTCAGAACCAGGAGCCAGATAATCTCTGAAATCAGGGACTTCCTCGAAGATAGAGAATTTATGGAGGTGGAAACTCCGACAATCCAGCCGGTATACGGAGGAGCAGCCGCAGAGCCATTCACAACACACGTCAACGCTCTGGATCAAGAACACTACCTGAATATTTCACCAGAACTCTACCTCAAAAGACTGATTATCGGCGGCTACGAGAGAATCTTCGAAATCACGAAAAACTTCAGGAACGAGTCGATCGACACCACACACAATCCTGAGTTCACTATGATGGAGATTTACCAGGCTTACGCTGACTACGAGGACATGATGGAGCTGATGGAGCAGCTGTATGAGCGGGTTGCGATAGAAGCGACTGGCTCTGCTGAAGTCGAGTATCAAGGAGAAGTTCTCGACTTCTCCACTCCATGGCCAAGAATGACGATGAGAGAAGCCATCCAGGAATACGGCGGATTCGATGTCCAAGAACTCAGCGACGAAGAGATCCGAGAGCGGATGGAAGAATATGGTGTGGAACTTAACTCGGACTACGAGAGAGGTTTGGCAATCGCCGAACTGTTTGAGGAAGTTGCGGAAGAGAACCTGATTCAGCCAGTCCACATTATCAACCATCCGGAAGAGACTACTCCGCTCTGTATGCAGCATAGGGATGAAGATGGATTGATCGAGAGGTTTGAGTCGTTCGCAGCAGGCATGGAACTATGCAACGCATATACAGAGCTTCGAGATCCGATTAGGCAGAGGAATCTGTTTGAGGAAGAGCAGCGGCGTCAGGATGAAGGCGATGATGAAGCACATCCTATCGACATGGACTTCGTGGAAGCACTGGAGCTCGGTATGCCTCCTACAGGCGGACTGGGAATCGGTATAGGCAGAATGGTGATGCTGATGACAGACCAAGAATCAATCAGAGATGTACTGCTATTCCCAATGATGAAGTAGCAGCCATCCAATCTTTCTTTTCCTATTTTCTCTGAGTTAAGGATACAGAGATTAAACCTATAATCTCCAGTAATAGACTGTTTCTTATGACTGCTACCGAGGAATCTATTGATAATTATCTTTTGTGGGAGCTCTGTAAGCAGCAAGATATACAGAGCAGAATTGCTGAGAGTTCTGCTGATGGTGAAGAGTTGAAAGAAGAAATAGTGGAGAAAGTCAGGAAGGAATACCAGAAGAAAGATTACAATCTTGAAGAGAAGAAAAACTTGTTACGGAAATTAGACAGCAATCCCGACTATAGACTGGAAGTATTCGAATCTTGTTCCTGGAGGAAAGAAACTGTAAATGTAGAGGATCTAGGGACAACTCTGCCTCGTGCTGGTGATTTGCCTCCAGAAGTAATTACAGGTACGCTTCCAGAAGTCGTAGAATGGGTGAAAAACGCAGATCCGGAGGAATACCAGAGTGTGAAGTACATAATGGCGTTAAAGGAAGTACCTGAAGTCCTGAACGAATTTCTGCCATGGGTCGTAACTCCTGGGAATAGACCAA
>JBDGRE010000005.1:0-89427 GCA_042218325.1 Candidatus Nanohaloarchaea archaeon | reverse complement strand
TTTGCTCGATGATTTCCTCCGTCTTCTGAATAGCCTGATCCACATTGTAGAGAACAGAGGCGATCCGCCGCTGCTCATCTAGTGGAGGGACTGGAAGCGAGAGGAGGTTTAGTTTAGATTTTGAAAGTTCTATTTGTCCTGTTGAGCCGTTGACGCACATAGAGTAAAGCAGCCCGTTACCCAGCTTGCTCTCAAGGAAGTAGCGGAAAAAGTTTGGTTGGACCTCTTCATCAGTTCTTACCAGAGTAACGTGTGAGTCTATTGCTCTCTCCTTGTTATCAGGATAAACTAAAGCCCTTCCTAAAGTTCCTTGGCCAGTTGAGTTTATGATAACATCGCCTTTATTTGGAAATCTCTTATCCTTCCAGTTGTCACCTACTTCTTTATCTAAGTAGCGGAGATTTTCCCAGTGCCAACCACTCCAGTAGATACATTCCTGATTTATTACCGGAATACCGTCATCTGCATAAGTTGGCTGTTTTCCTCTCGTTATTAACTCAGTAACATCTTTTAGTCTCTCATCTCTCCAACTTTCCGGAATTTCCATTAGAAGCGGACCGAACCTCCTCTTTTTTCGGCCTTCAGAATCTTGATCTATCTTAGTTTCAGATGATCCTTTTCTAGAATTTGACTTTCCGGAGTTGGAAATATCGCCGAGTGAGGCCTGGTTACTCATAGTTCAAGGCCTCCATGTGTTCTGTCATTTGGTTTTCGATTTCCTCGCGTTCTTCCTGTAGCTGATGCAGTTTCTCAAGCTCCTCAGAGACGTCGATGTCTTCTTCTGGTTCGGTGGTGTCGACATAGAGGGCGATATTGAGGTTGTAGTCGTTTTCGCGGATCTCGTCGAGGTCGACGACGCGAGAGACTCGTTCCTCTGTCTCCCAGTCGCGGTATTTTTCCACGATCTCTTGGATGCCGTCCTCCGTCAGCTTGTTCTGGTTGCTGAGCTCTTCGTAGAACTCTTCGTCCGCGGCGTGGATGAACTGGACCTGGTTCTCGCGGTCGGAAGGCTTGTCCTTGTTGACCACCAGGATTGCCGAGGGAATCGAGTTGTTCTGGAAAAGGTTCTCCGGCAGGCCGATAATGGCTTCCACCATGTCTTCCTCCAGCATCGGCTCCCTGAACTTTGACTCGTGCTTCCTGAACAGGACGCCGTGCGGGACGACGCAGGCCATCTTTCCCTCATCGTTGAGCGAGGCTATCATGTGCTGGATGAACGCGTAATCAGCTCTATCCGCGCGGGCCATCCCCCATTCAAAACGGTTGTATTCGTCGTCCTGGCAGGCATCTTTGTTCCAGTTCCAGCTGAACGGCGGATTCGCCAGAACATAGTCGAACTTCTCAAGGTCGCCGTCCTGAGTGAACTGCGGGTTTACCAGTGAGTCCTCCCGTGCTATCTCACCGTTCAGGTCGTGGAGGAACAGGTTCATCCTTGCGATCGGTGCGATGCCGGGGTTGATCTCCTGGCCCTTCAGTATCAGGTCCTTCTTCGGATCTCCCGCGGTTTCGCGGTAGTGCTCTGCCATCTCCACAAGCATTCCTCCCGATCCTGCGGTCGGGTCGTAGACCTTGACCGTGCCGTTGTTTTTCTCAGGATCAAGTACTTGGACCATTAGACGGACCATTTCTTGAGGGGTGAAGAACTGTCCGCCGTCCTTTCCTTCCGCCTCAGCGAAGTCCCGGACCAGGTCCATGTATGCCTCGCCGAGAATATCTGGCTTCACTCGCTCAAGAGAAATGTTCTTGGTATCCAGATGTGCAAGCAACCGGTGCAGTGTGTCATGGTCAAGAGAGTCCTCGTCGATGAAGTCAACGCGGAAAATGTTTTCCAGCTTGCCAGGGTTTTCCGCTTCCAGGGCGTTGAAGGCCTGGTTTAGGAACTGGTCGAGGTTTTCTGTCTGTTCCAGCGCCTTTTCGTACCGGTAGTCCTCCGGTATCTGGAAGTCGTGGAATGCCTCATCTCTTGCAAGCTCCTCGTCACCTGTTTCCTCAAGCGCCTGCTCGTATCGGTCCTGGTAGGTGTCATCTATAGCCTTGTAGAAGACAAGGGGCAGTATGTAAGTCTTGTAGTCGGTAGGGTCCACCCGGTCGTAGATCAGGTTTGCGCATTCGAAAAGATGGTCGCGTAGTTCTTGCTCAGTTACGGCTTCGGCCATTATTCAGTCTCCTCCAGTATTCGTTTAGCTCTTTCCTTGTTCCGTGTTTCTTTTCCTGTAGTCGAAGTTGAAAGGTCTGTCGAGACTGCGATGAGCTCCAGGTGCCCGTCTTCGGAAGTTTCCGTTATTACTCTATCGACCTCCTTAAACGCCGAGTTCAAAGTCTCTATGTCGCTCCTGGTACGGGCGGAGGCCAGAACATTTTCTACAAGTTCGATTAACTCGTTTTCTCTTTCCTGCATTATTTCAGGCATTCTTCTCTTGGTCAGAGTCCTTGCCCCGTTCATCTCCTCCGGCTCTCCATCCTTTCTTATCAGAAAATTTTCCAGGTGCTCTCGGTAATGCGATAAAAGTTTTGAGTCCTCCAGCTCCAGTTTTCTGTCATTCTCTACCACAAGATCTTTCTCCTTCAGTTTCTCGACGTTTAGTGAGACAGAACCCTTGCTTAGAGAAGTCTTCTCGGTTAGTTCTTTCCTCCTCATACCGGGTCTCTCTGCGAGTGCTGAAAGAATTTCGATTTGTCCCCTGCCTGTGTTGTCTAAGAGGACTCTCACGTCTGTTAATGTAGCATAAACTATTATCAATCTTTCTAAGCCAGAAACTATTTCCGAAATTAGTTTGGCATGTCTAACTAAGCGTCTTGAAAGAGCCTAAGAGTCTCTTCACCGCTATCTTGTCTCTTCGAGGACTTCGTAGAAGAGGCCGGTGACGAGGTCTTCGAGGCCTTTTTCCGGCCGGGATCGCTGGTGGGGGCGCTGGAGTTCCTGGTGGAGGCTGTGGATGTTGTCGGCGAACTGTTCCGTGTCGGCGGCGAACCGGTCGACTATCATGTCGTACATCATCTGTTCTCGCAGGGCGGAGAGGCCGTACGGGTTTTCCGTGGCCTCCATGACTTCTATGCCGTTGATGTCCGTGGACGCGTCCTGTACGTCCTGCTGCGTGGAGTCGTACCGCGCGTCAAGCCTTTCCGCGAGTTCTGTCAGGTACCGGCTGGCCTGTTCGCCCTCGAGGCCCGCCACTTCGTCCAGTACTTCTTCGTAGCTGTCTTTCATAGAAAGGTGGTGCGGTGGCAAGTTATATTTACTCGACGATGTTGAGTTCGCGGAGTATGTTTTCGAGTTCTTCTTCTCTTTCGCGGGCCTCTTCCGGCGTGGTGGTGGAGGTGGGCTGTACCCGTGGTTCGAATAGCGGTGTTTCGCCAGGCTCGTACATCACGATGGATCTCAGGCCGTCCTCCTCGCTTTTCAGCACCGGCAGGATGTCGGTGTTCTCAAGGCGGCATACGGCGCGGTAGGCAGATTCTGCTTCGCGTTCGACGGATATCTCCGTGGCGTGTTCCAGGCCGTGGTCCTTCAGTATCTCGTGTGCCGAGGTCAGCTCCCCGAGTTCGTCCGCGTAGTTCTTCTTTACCGGGTCGAGGTCGAACCTGTGTTCGCCGAATCCTTCTCCTATCTCGCCGAGGCCCTGTATCTCGAGGTAGGTCGACTGGCCGATATCTTCGTAGGCCACCTCCGGTGTGACTCCGTGTGCGTCCACACCGGCCGCGAAGCTGTACTCGCCGTCACTATCACCTATGACTCCTGTGACGTACTCCTCCGCCTCGGCCAGATTTCTTACAGTTATCCTCATTTTGTTGACACCTTCCAGTGAAAATTTTTAACTCTGTTCCTTTTCTATCCAGCTGTCCGGGTACCTGAACCTTATAGCTTCCTCCATGGTGTCGTAAGGTGCTGATTCCGGTAGCTGTGTAAGGGTTTTGAAGCCGCCGAAAGTTCTTTCGAAAGAGTGGTCTCCGAAGTTGGTCGAGAGGGAATAGTCGATGACGTTCGACTGCCGGGCTCTTTTCATAAGGCGGGAGAACTCTTTGAGAGCGTCGCGTCCACGCAGCTGTCCCGCGTGCTGGCCTCCTCTTATCTCTCCTTCTTCCCCTCCATCTTCCCTGTCCTGCTCGAGCCGGGATATAGTCCTTTCGAAACGGCCAAGGCCGCTGACGAGGTCGTCGACCGTGTTATCTACGTTCCTGAAACCTTTATCTGTGACATACTCTCTCGCAGTCACGTAGGCGGTTTCCAGCATCGCCTCGATACCGGAGAAGTCCTCTCCTATCTCATCCATGCCGTCATAGGCCGCCATCTTGACAGTTCCTTCCCAGGGATGCTCGATGCAGAATATCCCCTCTCCCTTTCCTTCATCGAGGAGAGGCATCCAGCCCTCGGAAGTTCCGCCCATCTCGGTCTCGAACAGGAAGTAGCCGCGGTCAGTGTCCATCTTGATGGAGTCGAGGAACGAGTTCTCGATCTCGTCGACCACGGGGTACGGGTCAGCTCCCTCCTGCTGCTCATAGTCCTGTAGACCTGGTGATATCACGACATCGAAGTCGGGCTCTATATCTGTAGGGTCGAGGTCGCCCTTCTTCAGGCCGAGGTCTGTCAGGTGCGCGGAGACACCGTTAAGGCGGTTCATGACCTGCCTGTCTGCGTACTTCCCGTCGGCTGTCTCCTCCATGTTTTTGTTTCCACACTCACAGTTAAATAATTGTCGCTACTGGTAAACAACAACTTACTGCATGAGGGTTGTCGTACCGCAGTAGCCTGTATACCCGCCGGGCTGAAAGCTTATAACAGGATGTCACTGCGGCCGCCGGTCTTCCACGTACTCCACGGGCCGGTCGAGGGAGGCCTCCAGCTTCTCACGGAGGTCATCTCCCTTTTCCTGGAGTTCCTGCCGTTTCTGCTCCAGCTGTTCCTCCAGGCCTGTTATATCTTCCTCCAGCTCTTCGATGTCGCGGCGGAGCTGGCGTTTCTGCTTTTCGAGGCCCTGCTTATGCTCTCTTACAGGGTGGTCCTCCAGCTCCTGTTTCTTGCGTTCTATCTCGTCGCGCAGCTGGTAGAGGTCGCTGTGGCGGTTGGTCAGCTCCATCAGGTACTCTGCGCCGTCCATGAACTTCTCGTGGGTCGAGCTCTCGAGCAGGTCGGTCGGTAGCACTCCCGTTGCCTCCTCCACCGCGTCGACTATCTCGTGCGGGTCCCGTTCGAGAAGTTTCTCGTGGTCGCCGTCCCGGATGGCCTTGAGGACCTCCAGCCCGTCTACGGGCTCAAGGTCACCGTTCTCGACCTGGTAGACCAGTTTCTTCATGCCGCGCTCCATCCGTGACGCGGCCTTCCTGAACTCCTGCTCCTTTTCCTCCAGTTCTTCGCGTAGCTCCTCCACGGCCTCCTCCTGCTCCCGGTAACCTTTCCATCTCCCCGAGGAGGTGAGGTCCTCGACATCCTGTTCCACCTCTTTTAGCTCCTGTCTTTTCTGCTCGAGCTGCTGCTGTTTCTCGTCCATCTCCATCTCCAGCTGGTCGATATCCAGCCGGAGCTCCTCACGCCTGTCAGCTATGTCCTGCAGCCCTTCGAGAGTATCGACCGTCCTGTAGTCCTGCTCGAGGAAGCTGTCTATCTCCTCTTGCAGCTCCTGTACGTCCTGTATGGCATTTCCCAGCTCCTTGCCGAGGTGAGCCTCCTCGAGCACCGCGGCCTCCTTCTGCTTCAGGGAGTTGAACTCCTCTATGAACCTTTGCAGGGAGTCGTGCAGTTCCCTCGGGTCCTCCGGCAGATCGTGCTGCTGTATCATGCGGAGCCTTTCACCCGCGACGTTGTCGACCACGTCCTCCACTATCGACCGGTCCTTCTCGTCGCTGTAGTCCTCCAGGTCCTCGAGGAACTCCTCCAGCTCGTCAAGCAGTTCACCGGCCTCCCGGTGGAGCTCGTCCGCCCTTTCACGGGCCCTTTCGAGCTCTTGCTGTTTCTCCCTGCTGTAGACCTCTGGGATGCTGTCCGTACCTGCCACCTCGACGGGCTCGGTCTCGAAGTAGGATTTTATCTTTTCCAGGATCATATCCAGTCTTTGGTGTTTCAGGACTTTATTAGCTCACTGTACCGTTCGGACAAAAAAAATTTTGAGAAGAAAAATTATAGCGGGATGGGATGAGGGCTCTTTATGTGAACTCTCAGAGGAAGCTCTTTCAGGGTATAACCTATTTCGGCTACTTCACAGAGGGGGAAGATATCCGCAGTTCTGTCGAGGATGCCAGCATCGGGTCGGTGGACCGTTCAGATTTCAGTCTTGTAGGTGCGCTCAAATACATGTGCTGTGATGACGACGCTTACAGGGTAGAAGTTTTCCCCTACAGAGCGAGAGTATAGGAATCAGGCTGGAGTCCCGGAACAGGTCTGTCGAAGGGGAGACCCTGAACCAGATAGAGATGAGACGTGAAGGCCTAGAAAAATCTCTCAACATCAGCACAGCCGATCCTTTGATGCCTCACAGTATGGAAGATCCAGTAGAATCCGGGAAGATAATGGAGAGCTATGCAGAGTGGGTTCTCAGACACGGAGAGAGTAAGGGAGTGAAGATGGAGGGCTTCGAATGGGACAGAATTCTTGACGGCGACAACTGTTCCCTCTTATAAGGCAAACATTTTGAAGAGCCGGTCTTCATCGAGATGTATGGAAAGACCTGTTTCGCTGCACGAGGTGGAGGAAGACCCGGTAACCCGGAGGAAACACGAGCTGGTGGAGAGGAAAGGCCTCGGCCACCCGGACTCCATCAGTGACGGCGTCGCGGAGGCCGTCTCCCGCGCGCTAAGCGAGGAGTACCGCTCGCGTTTTGGAAAGGTGCTGCACCACAACACCGACGAGGTCCAGCTGGTCGCCGGGTCAAGCAGCCCGGAATTTGGAGGCGGCGAGACGATAGAACCCGTCTTCATGCTTCTCGCGGGCCGGGCGACCCGGGAGTTCAGGGGCGTGAAGGTGCCGGTAGACAGGATAGCGATGGACGCCGCGAAAAGATACATAGAAGACAAATTCAAGCGGCTCGATCCTGGGCATCTCGAGCTCGAGTCGCGCATCGGCGAGACATCGACAGACCTCGAGGCCGTGTTCTCCTCGGGCGCCAGAAAGTCGAACGACACCTCCTTCGGCGTGGGCCACGCGCCGTTAAGCCCCGCGGAGGAGGCGGTAAGGACCATAGAGAACGCGCTGCACCAGAAGATCGACGCAGTCGGGGAGGATGTCAAGGTCATGGGGCTGAGGGACGGCGACGAACTGAAGCTGACCGTGGCCGCAGCCGTCATCTCCAGCCACGTCTCCAGTATAGAGGAGTACCTCGAGGTCAAGCAGATGGTAGAACAGGTCTCGAAGCAGATAGTTACCAGCCATACTGATCTGGTTACCGATGTACAGGTCAACACCGCCGACGAGCCCGGGGATGGCGAGGTCTACCTGACCGTTACCGGGACCTCCGCGGAGATGGGTGACGACGGCTCGGTCGGAAGGGGCAACAGGGTGAACGGCCTGATAACGCCGCACCGGTCCATGAGCCTCGAGGCCGCGTCCGGCAAGAACCCCGTGACGCACGTCGGGAAGATATACAACCTGCTGGCGCAGGAGATAGCCTATGACATAAACGACCGGACAGGTGAGTTCGCGGGCGTAAAGTTGCTGTCGCAGATCGGGAAGCCGGTCGACCGGCCGCAGAACGTAGAAGTGGAGACCGCTGCGGAGCAGGATACGGTGCAGGAGGTCGTGGACAGGAGGTTTGACTCCATCGACAGTATAATCGAGAAATGCATACGCGGCGAACTCTCGACCTTCTAGTGAAGAGGTCTACCGGCCGTAAAAAACCATGACAGGGTATCCTCACGGCTGCCATGGGGGCCGGGGAAAGCCATTTAAGATTTACGGCAGACTGTTTAGGAGTGATACACAATGCAAACTAAAGCGGAGACTGAGGAGCAGGAGTCCGCGCCGGATGAGGAGGGAGACGACCTGATAGAGTCCAAGGCCGCGAAGAAGGCCGAGGACCAGATCTTGGAGTGTCCGGGCTGTGGCTCCACGAGACTTAGAGAAACCCAGGGAGACCTAGTATGCCAGGAATGCGGGCTTGTCGTGGACGAGGACCGCGTCAAGGAAGACGCCGGCCCGAGAGCGTTCACGGCCGAGGAAAGGCAGAAAAAGGAGCGCACCGGATCTCCGGTCACCTATACGGAGGCTTCCCGCGGTCTCCGCACCAAGATAGGTCGCGGCTCGGGAGGCATGAGCCAGGTCAACCCCAAGAAGCGGGGACAGTACTACCGGATGCGTAAATGGAACCAGAGGCTCGACGAGTCCAAGGACCGCAGGATGAAGTTCGCGCTCGGCGAGCTTGACAAACTCGTAGGAGTGCTCGGCCTGCCTGACTCCGTTACCGAGGAGGCTGCGCGCCTCTACGAGAAGGCTCTCGAGGAAGAGGTCGTGAAGGGCCGGAAGATCGAGGCCATCGTCGCGTCGCTCATCTACATGGTATCCCGGAACCAGCGTGTGCCGAGGACCATGGCAGAGATAGCGGAGGAAGCGGATGTCAGCGAGCGTGAACTTGGAAAGACCTACCGTTACGTTGCGAGGGAGCTCGACCTCCGTATCGTACCGGTCAACCCGGAGGACTTCATCCCGCGTTACTCCACCAAGCTCGGTATCTCCGGCGAGACCCAGGCGCGGGCCAGGAAGCTCATCCGCAACTCCAGGGACGAGGACCTGCTCGCGGGAAGAAGCCCGGACTCTATCGCCGCGTCCGTCATCTACCTTGCGTCCATCCTTGAGGGAGAGGACCTTTCACAGAAAGAGGTCGCGGAAGAGGTCGGCGTTACGGAGGTCACCATCAGGAAGGGCTACAGCAACCTTGTAGAGGGCCTGGGGCTCGAGGAAGAGCTCGAGTAGCCGGCCCGTTTTAAACCTTCCTTTCATCCATCTTTCCACAAGTGAGATTGAGAGACCTTTTCAAGTCGCGGGAAGAGCTGGACCTCGTGGGCGGACCTATCGGCAAGAACCTGTTCTACCTTTCACTGCCGATCGTCGTCATCAACATGCTGAGGACGGCGTACAACATAGCGGATACGTTCTGGCTGGGCCAGCTCAGTGATGAGGCGCTCGCGGCCATAACTTTTTCCTTCCCGATAGTGTTCTTCCTGATATCTCTTGGCATGGGTATATCCATCGCCGGGAGCGTGCTCGTGGCCCAGTTCGAGGGCTCTGGCCGGAAGAAGATGGTCGACTTCGCGGCCTCCCAGACCATCGCTTTCAGCGTAGCGGCATCGATGCTGCTCGGCGGCGTCGCGTACTTCTTCGTCGGCGACTTCATCACCCTGCTCGGCGCAGAGCCCGCGGTACAGCCGCTCGCAACCGGCTACATGCAGGTTATCTCGCTCGGGCTGTTCTTCATGTTCGGGTTCGCGGTCTTCATCTCGCTGCTGAGAGGTTACGGTGACACACTTACACCCATGATGCTGATGCTGGGGAGCGTAGTCCTTAACATCATACTCGACCCGTTCCTGATATTCGGCTGGTGGATATTCCCCGACATGGGCGTGACCGGTGCAGCGGTCGCGACCGTTTTCTGCCGTGGACTGGCGATGCTGGCCGGCCTCGGAATACTGTTCTCCGGCCGCAAAGGGGTGCAGGTATCCTTCTCCAGGATGAGACCGGACCTCTCGTTCTTCAGGAGGATGCTCGCCATAGGCATACCCGCTTCGCTGGAGATAACAGGCCGATCCGTCTCGGTGATAGCGATGATAGCCATAGTCGGCAGCTTCGCCACAACGGTGGTGGCGGGGTTCGGCATAGGCATCAGGGTCTTCTCATTGATATTCCTGCCTGCTATCGCCGCCGGGAGGGGCGTCGAGACGATGACCGGGCAGAACCTCGGCGCCGGACACTTCGACAGGGCGGAGAAAGTGAACTACGTGGCCGCGAAGTTCATGTTCGGGATACTGACACTGATGGGTGTAGCCATCTTCCTCTTCCCCCGGCCACTGGTCTCCCTGTTCACCACGAACACCACGGTCGTGACGCACGGCGCAGAGTTCCTGCGATACGTGGCCCTGACCTTCGGCTTCATAGGCGTAGTAAGAGTTTTCTCCGGCGGGTTCCACGGAGCTGGAAGGACGATGGTCGCTGCCGCTATATCGATAGTTATGATGGCTCTCGTAAGGGTGCCCGTGGCATACTTCCTCTCCGGCACCTCGTTGAAGACCATCGGCATCTGGATATCCTTCCCGGTGTCGAACGCCGTGGGCGGCCTTATGGCGTGGCTGCTTTTCAGGACCGGTATGTGGAGGAACCGTGTCGTGGGAGAGGACAGGGAGCAGGGTATCATAGCGGAGAAGCTGTCGGAGATAGGAGAGACCATAACCGAGGCCGCCACGGGCATCAGGCACAGGCTTCCCGGGCCGGTCTAAGCAGACTTAAAAGTCCGGGCCGATTCGATGACCATGTCCCTCAGGATACTGGTCACCAGCGACTTCCACGCCCGCGATGACCTGAAAGAAGCGGCTATAGAGGAGGCGAACTCCGGTGACTACGACCTTTTCATCAACCTCGGCGACTACATGGACGAGGATTTTGCCGAGGACCTGTTCGACCGCATCGAGATACCGGGCATCGGGTGCACGGGCAACAGAGACATGATGTTCGACGACAAATTCCTTGACGGCGAGGTACCGGTCTACAACTTCCTCGAGGCCGAGGTCGACGACGAGTATCTCGTGATACTGATAGGCGGTGACTTCCCGGAGGACATCAAGGAAAAGGTCTCGGACTTGATAGATGAGCACGGCGACCCGTCCAAGGTCGTTATAGGCTCCCATTATCCGCCGAAAAAGCTCGGCGACCGCATCCATTCCGGCGACCGTATCGGTTTCGAACAGTTCCGCGAACTTATCATCCGCCACAAGCCCGCGCTATGGATGAGCGGCCACGTCCACGAGGACTACGGCAGGTCATCGCTAATGGATACCGAAGTAATCAACACAGCGTCCGAGGAAACAGGTAAAGGCTACGCAGTCACCATCGGCGACGAAGGCGGGGTAGAAAAGATAGAGGAAGTCGAGCTTGTAGAATAGGTACTGGTAGACTGATGAAACCTGTCAATCCAGAGTTTTCGCCCGACCCATCGCTCTCCCGTGACCAGATGGAACAGCTCCAGCGCGAACTGGCCCGGGAAGCTGTGTTTGAAGACAGGTTCTTGTTCGATGAATCGCTTGAGGGCGTCACCGTCGCAGGGGTCGACCAGGCTTTTCTGGAGGTTAAAGCAGTCTCCGCGGTCGTGCTGATGCGGGACGGCGAGGTCGTGGAGCGCGCCCAGGGTGTCTCGGAGCTTGAGCTGCCTTACATCCCCGGCCTTCTCGCGTTCCGGGAGGGTTCCTGCATCATCGACGCGCTCAAGGACCTGTCCCGGGAGCCGGACATGCTGATGTTCGATGGCTCGGGAAGGATACACTACCGGCAGGCCGGTATCGCGACCCATATCGGCGTGATGTTCGACGTGCCCACGATAGGCGTGGCCAAGAGCCTCCTTTGCGGGCAATCTGTCGAGGAAACAGATGGCCTTGAGCAAGGTGAGCAGGTGGCTATCGGGGCCGGCAGCGAGGTGGATGCAGAGAACGGAAAGACTGTAGGTTACGCGTTCCAGTCCCGGACCTATGACTCCGGCAACGCCAGTATAAATCCGCTCTTCGTGTCGCCGGGCCACAGGGTCAGCGAGGAGACCGCGGTCGATCTCGTGGAAAGATGCTGTGACGGATACAAGCTGCCGGAGCCGACACGGCTGGCGGACAGCTACGTCGACGAGGTCAAGCAGCAGCTCGAAAACTGAAAGCTTATTTAGGCTTTACCTGCAGAACTAAACTCATAAGCCGCGTCTGGTTACGCTCAGGCAGCACTAAACGCATGGTTCCTCTGGAACCATGCACTCTGGTGATCAAACTTCCAGAAGTTTGGGGCTCTTAGTTCAGCCTGGCAGAACGCTTCCTTGGCATGGAAGAGGCCCCGGGTTCAAATCCCGGAGAGTCCACTTCACTTTGTTTTGTTTCCTCTCCAAAGGATTTGATATCCTCTTAGAAAATCTACGATTTTCGGACGGGTTCAAATCCCGGAGAGTCCATAACACTTGAGAAGGTTACCTCGAACGGTATCACGGTCCTGCATCTCGATGATGATTCCGAGTTCCTGGAGCTTTTCAAGAAGAAGATAAAAGACAAGACCGACAGCATAGAGATAATAGATACGGATTCACCGGAACGGGCGCTGGAGATTATAGAGGAAGAGGAAATCGACTGTGTCATAAGCGACTACGACATTCCTGGTATGGATGGTATAGAGTTCATGGAGGAAGTCAGGGAAAAATACGAGAGACTGCCCTTCATCCTCCTGACAGGCAAGGGAAGTGAAGAGATACCCAGCCGGATGATATGGAGGGCCGCTGACTATTTCAGCAAGTCGAGCGACGAGACGTACGAGGTGCTTGTCAACCGGATAGAGAACCTTGTGTCAAGGTACAGGACGAAAGAGGCGCTTGAGCAGAACTACGAGATGTTCCGCTCTCTCATGGAAACACACCCGCGACATAATCGTGGTGCTTGACCGCGAAGGCAAGTTCAGGTACATCAGCCCATCCGTCGAAAGAGTTCTCGGTACAGCGAAGAGGAGGTCGTGGGCCAGAACGCGCTCGAGTTCGTTCACCCGGATGAACAGGAAAAAGGCCGGAGGAAGTTCAAGAAGAAGGTGAACCAGGACCGTGAAGGCATCGAGAGAGTGCAGTTCAGTTTCAGGCACAGCAACGGAGACTACGTCTGGATAGAGGCCCTGAGCCGGCAGAGACTTGACGACCCGAGTACGGCCTGCTGGCGAACTGCCGCGAGATCACACGCAGGAAGAAGAGAAAGGAGGAGCTCGAGGAACAGAACGAGCGACTCAAGCAGTTTAGCAGTCTTGTCAGCCATGACCTGCGGAACCCCATCAACGTTGCCGAAGGCTAACTTGAGCTGGCGCAGGAGACCGGTGAAAGCGAGGATTTCCGGAAGGTCGAGGAGGCGCTCGACAGGATGGAGGACATAATCGATGCGCTTTCACTCATAACTACGGAAGAAGAAGACCTGCAGAAGGAGCTCGAGCTGGAAGACGTGTTCAAAGAAGCCTACTACTTCGCGAACGGCCCGACAGAGTGGGAGGTTGTGGACAGCACTGAGTTCATGGTGGCCGATCCGGGGTGGTAAGCATGTTCGAGAACCTGATAACCAACTCCATCGAACACAACGATAGCGAGGTCAACATACAGGTCGGCACGCTTGAAAACGGTTTCTACTATGAAGACGACGGCCGGGGTATACCCGACGACATCAAAGAAGACATCTTCGAGTAAGGCTTCTCGAGGTCATGGAACGGCAACGGCCTCGGCATGTCTATCGTAAACCGGATAGTCGATATCAACGGCTGGGACATAGATGTCATGGACTCCGCGGAAGGCGGCGCAAGATTCGAGATACGTTTCGAGGAATGACTCAAACGACCTTTTTCCGGTAAACCGCGTACAGCAGGGAAATCACTGACACGCCGAAAACAGCTAACGCAGCTACAGGACCCCATAAAACCAGGGCAGCGGCTGCGAAGAACAGGCCGGCAGAATTGATCGCGAGAGAGTAGACCGCGAGCCGGTGCTCAAGTTTTTCTTCCTCCATGGCACCCTTCTTGATTTTAAGAATTATGAGTCCAATCCAGTTTACAGGTCACACGGGCTCGTAGTTCAGTGGGAGAACGTCCGCTTCGCAACACTGGCTTCCTGAGCGTCACAGGTTTCTTTCCTGAAACCTGTTCAAGCAGGTTATCTCCGTAAGGAGAAGACTGCGTTAGTGAGGTGAAGCAGTTCGAGCATATCTCTGATATGCGACGCGGGATAGCGGAAGGCCCCGGGTTCAAATCCCGGCGAGTCCATCGCTTTCGGTGATGCAAAAGCCGGCGATTTAGCCGAAACCTCTTTCTGGATGGCCGGCCCATCACACTTTTGAGGGACGTTCCCGCAACATAGGCCATGACGCTTGCAGAGATAGCTGGAGGTTTCGTCGTAGGCGTGTTTTTCGGTATAGGGGCGGCGCTTTTCTACCTCCGCTGGAAGATGAGACGACAGCTTGGCGACCTCGAAGAACAGATGGGCCAGATGATGGACATGACCGAAGATCTTGACGGGATGGTCCCGCAACCGGAGGAGCGCACAGGCGAATCGGTCGGCGATTCCGCCGAAGAATAAAAAGAAAGGAGAAATGGTCGAGGAACTTACTGTTCCTCGTAGAGCTCGTAGCCGAAGTAGACCTGGTAAAGGCCTGCAAGACCTACCAGTACGTAGACCAGGGCTTCGAGCTGTCCGCCGGCAACTCCACCGAGGATTATGTTCACTATGTTGAGGTTGCTCCCGGTAAAGCTGCCAAGCCCGACAAGACCCCAGTTCAGCGCGCCCACAATCACGAGCACGAGAGAGGTCCAGTCAAGGTAGTTAACGTCTGCCATAGTTGTTCACCTGTCCAAAGCTTGGGACACGAGATTAAAAAGGTTAATCCGCCAGAACCCGTGAAAGCCGGGCTTAGCGGTCCTCGAGCCGGTCGGCTGTCTGCTCCATCTCGTCAGATATCGAGCGCAGCTGGTCGATGAACGCCTCTGTCCGGGCGGAGTACTGCTCCTCTATCTCGATGTTCCTGAGGGCCGACCGGGCATGGGCCTCCTTTACCTTGGCTATGAGCTCGGCCTCGTCCATCATGCCGTCGATTATCTCGTCGAGCAGCCGGGAGAGAACGCAGTTGATGACATGGGGAACATCGCCGTCCAGGGTCTGGTCTTCATCCATGTTCTCCCGGATAAGGCGGGCGATACGGCCCTCCGAGAGCGCAAGATCATCGTTTTCTAGCTGTCCGTAGTCGTCAGGTATAAGCTTCTCCAGGTTCATGTCCCGAGTATGACCTGCAAGAACTATAAATCGTTGCCGTCCCGGTAGCCCCTGAAACCCGGGGCGAGCTCCAGGTCTCCATCTTCATGGATCGAACCAACGCTGTACGTCCTGCCGGCGGCGTAAAACCGGACCGAGTAAACGCCCGCGTGGCCCTTTTTCTCGCGTATGCTGGGCTCCCGGCCCCACTCTTCCGCGAACGTTTCGAGATCCATCTCGCCGTCAAGTATCGCCTTCGCATCTTCCTTGCTTATCATCAGAGATAGGGTTCTATCTATCTCTTTTAACTCTTTACCTCCCCGACTTCACCAGTACATATGCGGCCATGGTGTAGTCCGGCCAATCATTTTGCCCTCTCGAGGCAAAGACCCGGGTTCAAATCCCGGTGGCCGCACTTTTCAAGTGATGAACCGGCATTTGATCGCAGAAAACCTGTTTTCGAGTTCAAATCCCGGTGGCCGCACTCCCGGCTATTTCAAGATGGTTCTTCTATCTAGGGTTATGGTAGGCATCATAATGGCTTCATACCTTCTGGTGGTCACCGGCTTTTTGATGATTGCTGCCGGAGCTGCGGCATACTACCTGGAGAAAGACCACTACAGGAAGCTGCTGGCCGCGGGCGCTGTCTCGACCCTCTCGGGTATCGGCATGCTGGTGCTGTTCCTCGTCGGCTTCTGAGAGGAGAAGAGGTTTTAAAACTCCATAGTAATATATTGTATTACGATTTATGCAGGGGTACGACAGGACAGTACCGGAGCTCCGGGAAGCGAGATCAGAACTAGGTTACGAGAGCGATATCTCCCGCCTGGACGGAGAGCAGAAAAGGGAACTGGAGATGCAGTGCGTGGAACGTATCCTTGATAGCGAACCCGCAAGTCCAGTCATAAACCTCGTACCGGAGTTCGAGCCAGGGAACTCCGCAAGGATACGGGACCTCCCTGGCTACGCCGGTGACTGACTACCGGTTTTCTATCGCTACCCTGTCCCCCTCTTCTATCCCGTTTTTGCGCGCGAAGCCCTGGTTGGCCTCGATGACGTACTTCGCCGGGCCGCTGCTCCTGTACCTGGTAAGTTCTTCTTCCGGCGTATCGGGCTCGGGCTCGGCGCGGTCGATATCCACTACGGTCCTGTTCGAGTCGACGAAGATGATGTCGAGCGGGATGTACGTGTTCTTCATCCAGAAAACGCGCTCCTTTTCGTCCGGATAAACGAACAGCATGCCGTGTCTCTCTGCCAGTGATTCGCGGAACATCAGTCCCTTCTTGCGTTCTTTCCGGCTGTCCGCCACTTCCAGAGAGAGCTCTGCGATCTTCTCGCTGTCCGAAAAGAACTCCGCTGTGGCCCGCTCCCCCTTTTCGGCGTGGAAGGCTGCGGTGCTGGCGGCGACCGACACCACCAGTACTGCTATGGTGGCCGCGATGTGTTCCTGCTCCATCAGTAAAGCTCCCCGCCGTCAGGCACTTCCTTTCCGGGCTTCACCAGTACCGGGTTCCCGTCCTCACCAGGGACGCCGATAGTCAGCACCTCCGACTTGAACCCGGCAATCCTGACCGGGTCGAGATCTGTGACGCAGAGGACCTGTGACCCTTCAACCTCATCCGTTGTGTGGTTGTAGCCGAGCTGCGCCGCTGACTGCACCCTGCGGTCGCCGAGGTCGATCACGAGCCTGAACATCTCCGGCTTCCTGGCCTCCTCGAACCTCTCCGCCTCAGTTACGGTTCCGACCTGTATATCGTTATCGAGTGGGTTCATAGTTTATCATGGGTCGCTGCAGTCCCTGATGAAACCGCACCGGGAGCATTCCAGCTCGCAGTCAGGCCGCTTCGACATCGTCGAGCCGCAGTTCCAGCAGGTCCTGTCAACCATGATCAAGAACTGTCTGGCAGGAGGTAAAAAGCTCGGGTCTATTGCCCTTTCTTCCGCCTCAGCTTCCTGAAGTGGTGGAGAGCCTGCTCGATATCCGATGTCTCGAGCGCAGGGAAGTATTTCTTCACGTGGTAGTACTCGGCGTAGCTGGCGTTCCATATCGGGAAGTCCGAGATAGCCTCCCGCGTCGGGTTGTCGCCGCTCCGGATGACGAAGTCGATATCCGACTGGATGCCGAGGTTCCTCCTGATGGCTTCGCGGGAGAACTCTCCACTTTCCTCGCAGACCCGGTCCGCCGCCCTTACTATATCCTGACGGCCCGAGTAGGCTATAAGGACGTTTAACTGTTTCTTGCCGCTGCCGTACTCCTCCTCAAGGTTGCTCAGTTTCTTCCTCAGGTAACCGGGCAGTGCTTCCGGCCGGGTCGAAACCCAGTTGAAGGCAAACCCTTTACCGTTGAAATGGGATGCTGTCTCCTCTATCTGCTCACTCAGCAGCTCGAAAAGCGTCTCCAGCTCCTCTTCATCCCGCCTGAGGTTGTCCTCCGACAGCAGATAGAAAGTCGTCTCGTCGATATCTACAGGCATGTCGTCTACGTTGTCGAAAAGGTCGAGTATGACGTCCTTCGACTTCCGGTATGCCCTATCTTTCGAGATACCTTTCTCCCGGGCGTAACGCCGGTTTCCATCCGGGATGATACCGAGATGCATACCAGAGGCTTGGCCACGAATCTTTTATTAGATTGCTCAGCGCTTCAGCAGCGCACGGAGCTGCGAAAAACTCAGGAGAGAGGTCGGCCTGTCCATATGAACACCGATTTCACCCTCGAAGAACCACATCCCCGCCTGCTGCATTATCGGTGGCGCAGAGTACGTCTTCCTGATGAACTCCCCCATGAGTATATCGCGGCCGAGCTCCTGCCGCCACGCCCTCTCGTAGTCCTGCAGTGTTCCAGGCCTCTCGACATCTATCGTTTCGGCAGCTGCCTCTGCAGCCCTCATCCCGTATAGGATGCCTCCACCGGTAAACGGCTTGGTCTGGCCTGCCGCGTCCCCAGCCAAAAAGACCCTGCGTGAGACCGCGCTATCGACCGGACCGACAGGTATAGCTCCAGCGCAGATATCCTCAACCTCTGCCTCATGCTTCCCTGTCACCTTCTCCAGCCACTCCACCGGGTTCTCACCTCTCGGCACCGCAGCCCCGTACTCGACAGAGTCGCCACGGGGTATCCTCCAGCCGAAGAACTCCGGGACCTCGAGATGGACGTCGACGAAGTCGCTACCGTCGTCTTCGTCGCTGAAGCCGAGTATGCCCTGGTAGAACTTTCCCGGCTCTCCAAGGCCTGCTTCCTCCCGGACCTTCGAGCCGGCGCCGTCGCAACCCGCGACCATCTTCGCCTCGTACTCCTTTTCACCGGTGACGACCTTTACCCGGTCCTTGAGCTCTTCGACCTCCCTGACTTCCTCGCCGAGCCGGTACTTTGCGCCGGCTTTCCGGGCCTGCTCGGCCTTCACTTCGTCGAGCTCTATGCGGTCGATGACGTAGGAAACCTTCTCGTCCCGGAAGAACCGGTACTCTTTTTCGCCGCTGTGGAATCTCGCACCTCTTATCTCGTTCTGGTACAGTCTTTCCCGGGCCTCTTCAGGCACGAAATCCCAGATATCGGGCGAGACGTGGCCCGAGCAGGCGAGCGGCTTCCCTATCTCTTCGCTCCTCTCGATAACAATTACATCGTTCTCTCGCTCCGAGAACTGTTTCGCGAGGTGGCTCCCTACAGGGCCTGCGCCGACGACTACAAGATCTCTCACGTCGCGAAATAGTCGGGCAAGGCTTTAATCAGTACCAGTCAGGCTCGGAAATCTTGACGTCGCCGTGTACCGTGACCTGGCAGCTGAGCCGGAACGGGCCCTCGCGTATCTCCTCGCCCTGGAAACGCCGCAGCGTGTTCTTTTCATCCTCCTCCATCTCGGAGAGGTTCTCCATGCCTTCCTCGACCTTTATCCGGCAGGTCGTGCAGTTACAGAAGCCGCCGCAGGCGTGCATGTAGTCCTCGCCACCCTCCAGCAGCGCGTTCAGGACGGTCTGTCCCTCTTCTGCTTCTACCTCCACGTCGCGGTCGACCATCTCGACTGTGTGGGTCATGTCTCAACTCGTGGAGCGTAAAATCAAATAGGTTGGGCTACAGGCCGACGATTACTCCGAGCAGGATGCCGGAGAGTATCAGCGCCCAGCCGAACAGGGAGAAACGGTCGAGGTACTTCACCTTGTCCGGGTAGTACTCACCCAGCAGTGTGTCCGCCATCAGGCCGCCGTCAAGCGGCTTCAGCGGAAGCATGTTGAACAGGCCTATGACGAAGTTCAGGAACGCGATGGTCTGCAGCATGGAGACGAACCACTGCAGCCCCCCGCTGTAGTCGCTGTAGCTGTCCTTTATGACCCGTTGCTGGCCGACGCGGATACCGATGTAGCCCGTGTCGAATCCTTTCTTTTCCACTGCGGTAACAGTGAAGTTGCCCTCCGAGGTCCAGATCGCCACGTGATCCCCGACCTGGATGGTCTCCGAGATGTTCTGTACATCGCCGACGCCTTCTATATCCTTGCCGTTGATCTGGTGGAGGGTGCCGTTGGTCATCCCGGCCTCCGCCGCCGGGAAGCCTTCATCCGCGACGTAGAAGACCTGGGAAGGCTGCGTTATCGCGCCCGCGACACCGACGGCGGCCATGAAAAACACTGCCGCGGTGATGTAGTTCGCGAGGCTTCCTGCGCCGAGCACTTTCAGCCTGGACTTCCAGTCGCCGAGGCCCCACATGCCTCCCTCGGAGCCGGTCCCCGGTTGCTCTCCTTCAGCTGGAAGCATGCGCTCACCCTCCGGCTCGACGAACGCGCCGGGGAATATACCCATGACTATCCAGCCGACCGAGTTGATTTTGAAGCCCTCGGTTCGGGCGACTATGCCGTGGCTGAACTCGTGTACCACCATTATGATCCCGACACCGATGACCCAGAACTCGATGGGGACGAACGAGACGCCGGCCTGGAACTGGTTCTGTGACACCAGGCCTGGAAGGACCAGCGAGGGCCCATTTTCTACAGAGCGGGAGACAAGCATCTGGCCGTAGACCTGCGCCATCAGGTAGAAAGATATCACCATGGAGGCGAGACCGGTTGCGACGCCGAGCCACCCGTAGTAGTTCCAGAACCGGGGGAAACGTTTCGCGATACGGTCTATCAGGTCGATACCCCGCTCGGTCCTCCGGTAAAACAGTATGAAGTGGCGCTCGATATTGTCACGGTCCCAGTAGAGGAACGCCGCGAGGCCCGAGACGAACACGATGAGGAAAACCAGACGGGGTGAGACCTCAACCATGTATCACTTGCGGGCACTGGAGCTTTAAAAACTCAGTTCGTAACCACTTCTTCATGGAACAGCCTGTCTTCTGGACTCGAAGATTTTCTGGCACGCAGGAATCTTCTGCGAACAAAATAACGGTGATAACTCGATGACCAATCAACCGTTATTTTGGAGCCGAAAGTTCCGTGAACTTTCTTGCGGCAGAAGAGGTGGTGCTCGGTGAGCGAGCAACCACTCTTCTGGAGCGATCAACTGGCCTTCGGCGTGACACAGAAGTTCCCAGATCAGGAAGAGTACGTCTGCGCCGCGGGGATATCGCCGTCGGGCCTGGTACACGCAGGAAACTTCCGCGAGATAATAACCGTCGACTTCGTCGTGAAGTCGTTGAAACACCGCGGCGAGGACGTACGTTTCATCTACTCGTGGGACGACTACGACCGGTTCAGGAAGGTGCCCGAGAACGTTCCAGACGAGTGGGAGCAGTACATCGGCCTCCCGCTCTCAGAGGTGCGCGACCCGGAAGGCTGCCACGACTCGTACGCACGGCACTTCGAGGCCCGGCTGGAAGAGGAGCTGGATGACATGCACATGGATATCGAGTTCATCCGCCAGTCCGAGATGTTCCGGGACTGCGAGTACACTGACTGGATAAAGACTGCGATGCAGAACCGGGAGAAGGTCAAACAAATACTTGATAAATACCGCAAGGAGCCGCTGAAGGAGCCCTACTTCCCGCTGCGGGTTTACTGCAACGAATGCGGCCGAGACTTCACACAGGTAGAGGATTACGACGGTGAAACCCGCGTCGAGTACTACTGCGAGGAATGCGACGAAACTCGCTCGATAGACTTTGCGGAGACCGACTCCGTGAAGCCGCCCTGGAGGATCGACTGGCCGATGCGGTGGAAGTACGAAGGTGTTGATTTTGAACCGGCAGGAAAAGAACACTCCGCCGCGGGCGGTTCCCGGGACACCGGCAACGAGCTCGCGGAAAAGATCTTCGACAAGGAGCCGCCGGTCCACCAGATGTACGAGTTCGTGACAAAGGATGGTGCGAAGATCTCCGGCAGCTCGGGCGAGGACGCGTTCACGCTGACCGACCTGAAGCAGGTCTACACGCCGGAGATGATACGGTTCCTGTTCTCAGGCACCAAGCCAAACAAGGCGTTCGAGATACCTTTCGACGAGGACATCTTCCAGCGGTACGACCGGTTCGACCGAATCGAGCAGGACTACTTCGGGGAAGGCCTCGACAACGAGAAGAAGCAGGAACACCGCGAAAGAGTTTACGAGCTGGCGGTGGTCGAGATACCGGACGAAAAACCTGTCCGCGTCCCTTTCCAGCACGCCTCCTTCATCGCGCAGACCGTGCCAGAGGAGGAATGGGAAACAAAGGCCATCGAGTCGCTGAAGCGCACTGGCCACGTCCCGGAAGATATCGACGAAGTCGGGAAGGAACAGGTGCTGGAGCGGCTGGAAAAGGCGAAGAACTGGGCCCGGGACCACGCGCCGGGAGAGTACAGGTACACCATCAACTTCGAGGTGCCCGCAGAGATAATCGACGACCTCGACGGGGACCAGCAGGAGGCGGTGCAGCTGCTTGCAGAAAAGCTGCGGGAGAAAGAGTACGAAGACCAGGAGGAACTCGACGGGGATATATTTGACGTTCGGGACGAGAGCGCGCTTGACACCGGAGAGTTCTTCACGACCGCCTACCGCGTGTTGCTTTCCCGTGAGGAAGGCCCGAGACTCTCCCGGCTCATCATGTCCATCGGCCAGGAAGACGCCGTGGAGATACTTGAGCAGGTCTCATGAACGAGAAAAACTTCGACTTCGTGGCACTGCAGCTGACGTTCCTCCTTGGGGTGGTCTATGCCGTGCAGGCGTTCACCGGCTTCGATCCAGGCTTCAACGCCGCCTCATCACCGTTTTACAAGTTCTTCACCTCGATCGTGGGTCACAGCAGCCTCCAGCACCTTTTGAACAACGCGTTCTTCATCGGACTCTTCGGCTCGATATACGAGCGGCTGACCTTGGGAAGGACGTTCCTCGCCACCTTTTTCGCCGCGGCGTTGCTGGCGAACCTCTCCGCTTTCGTGTTCTACCCCACCAGTTCCATAATCGGGGCCTCGGGCGGAGCGATGGGAGTGCTTTCCGCGCTGGCGGTCTACCGGCCGCGGAAGGTAGGACTGGCGCTCGGAGTTCCTGCACCTATGTGGTTCGTGCTGCTGAGCTACATCTTCATCAACTTCGCCGGTATCCCGGCTGCTACCGGAACCGCTTACGAGGCCCACCTTTTCGGTATGGCCGCCGGAGTCCCGGTAGGTTACTGGCTGCGCGACAGGCCGTATCTTGAGGGGGGCGTGGAGGCTGAAGATGACGGTGATGATTGGCGTGAGCGCATCCGTGAATGGGAAGAGAAGTGGATGATGTAGTTAAAGGTCGAGTTCTTCAACAGGCTTGCCGTTCCTGATTGCGCCAATTTCTTTCAGCCTGTTCACATGGTAGCTGATAGTCGAACTGTGCCTGTCAAGCTCCGAGGCGATATCCTTCTGCTTCATGCCCCTGGAAAGCATCTCCAGTATCTCCTGCACGAGAGGTTTCCTGATCTCGCGCCTGATGCACGTCTCCGTGCAGTGCTCCGACAGCTCGCATTCATCACAGGCCTCATTTGTGAGAAGAGCTCCTTTCTTCGACACAACTTTATCAGACTTCCTGATATGGTGCTGGAGGACACCGTTCGCAAGCCCGGTCTCCTCCTTCAGGCCCGTGAAACTGATTCCAGGATTCTGCTCCACTGCCTGCTCGACGACCTCGCGTGTTCGCATCCTTACACTTCATAGATGTCACGGCAGGAGTAAAATAGGTTGGCCTACAGTAACAGCGACGCGATGTACCCCGCACCTATGAAAGTCGCGATAGCGCTACCGATGGTGACGAAGATGAAGGTCAGCAGTATCCGGCCGGCCTGGTTACTCCAGAGCTCCCTGTATCTGTCGAGATAGACCACATCCTCCAACTCTCCCACGGTCGGCGGATAGAACCTGGCCTCGAAGTAAGAGGCTACCATGCCCGCTCCCAGGGCCGGGTCGAGCGAGGTCAACGGTGCAGCGATGAACGATACTATCCAGGTCGCGACATGTGACCGTGCAGCTATCGCACCTGCCATCGCCAGCAAACCGTTCGCAAGTATCCAGAAAGCACTGGCCTCTATACCTGTCGCGAAACCTATCTTGTAGAAACTGTAGCCTAGCATCCCGAGTATAAAAAGCGGTATCCCGTAATTCAGTGCCTTCATCCACGGGAAACCTTTACCACTCTCCGCCCCCGAAATTTCCGGCTCGCTGCTGTCTTTCAGCTCTTCCACAAGCCCTTCTACGTGCGCTGCGCCGACTACTACCACTGCGTGCTCGAAATCTTCTTCAAGCAGCTTCCCGGCCATGTAGCTGTTCCTCTCGTCAAGTAAGACCTTGCTCACAGACGGGAAATCCTCGTCGAGCTCCCCGAGGATACTTTCGAGGACATCGGCCTGCTTGAGCTCCTCCACATCCACGTCTTCCTCTCCGGCAAGAAAACTGGCGGCGAGAGTGAATTTCTGCCAGAGAGACAGCTCCGAACGCAGCCTGCCGAACGTCTCGCTGATATCCCTGTCCAGCAGGGAAAACCGGATGCCATGAGTTTCCGCGGTCTCGACAGCTTCAAGCATCTCCGCGCCCGGCTCCATGCCCTGCTCCATCCCGATCCTTCTCTGGTAAATCGCGAGCAACAGGTTCATCAGGAGCAGGGAACCACGGCCGTCCCGGATGGCCTCGGCGATGTCAAGGTCACGCCACCCCGAGCGGTTCTTCAGGGACTCGTAACGGTCTTCGTCAAGTTCGACGCCGACAAGGTCCGGCTCCAGCTCCTCTACAGCTTCGCGGACCTCGTCCCTGCTCTCGCTTGACACATGGCTTGTGCCGATAACGGTGACCTTCCGGCCGTCGAGCTCGACCTCTTTCCTCACGTTTCCTTTGCCGGATAGCAGAGTTATAAAACGAGCCCGCCTGTTGATAAGGAATGATGCGGGGCGCAGCATCCGACATCCGGTGCTGCTGATAGCAAACATGAAATGTTTGCGGGGGCTGAGATTTGAACTCGAAGCTCGCTTACAGGAGCTTCTGCCATCAAATCCCGCCGTGTCAGTAGGTAATGATGCGGGGGCGGAGATTTGAACTCCGGAACCCCTACGGGACAGGATATCCTCTATCGAAGCTCCCTGAAGGTTCACTTCTCAAATCCTTGTTCTCCGTAAAGGAGAACTTGAGGTACCTAAGTCCTGCGCCTTTGACCACTCGGCAACCCCCGCGTCTGCTCACCTGTTGTTTTGTTTTTATGCGGGGTTAGTGAGCCTCACTCGGCAACCCCCGCATATTGTAAGCCTGCCTGTGGTAAGAAAAGGTGCAGAGAAGGCTTTTAATTCATAGGAAGAACGGCCCTTTAGGGAAGTAGTTTGGAAAGAGTGTTCTTTGCGCTTGAAATTTTACTCTGTTCTCCCGAGGACCTAGCTATCCTTTCTGTCAGTTCAGTGTCGATGCTTCTGATACTGTAACTAACAATCCTCTCCTGACCGCTGTACTCCAGCCTTAGCTTTCTTCCTTTCTTTGGGCTTTCTTTTATTTCGTCGACTCCACCGGAGAAGAACTCTACTTCCTCTATATAATTCAGATACTTTTCCTCTAACCCTCCGTATTCAGCTGACTGATGGAACTTGAGAATCGCTCTCCGGATTTCCGGGTATCTCATAAAAAGGTGTATCAGGGCGGCTTCTTTCTTGTTTGTGTACAGGAAGAAAGCTGGTTCAGATTTTTCAACACCTGAAGCGAAGCAACCATCGAGTTTCTCACAGAAAAGAGCCATCCTTCCGGCCACCGCAGTAAGCAATCTTGGGAGGGTTACTGCAGGCACCCCTATCATGAAGACAAACTTCCAGACCACCACCCCGTAAAAAACAGGCTCCCAGGGAAGAGCGCCTTTGGCGGCCAGGCCCATGGCAGCCGGTAGCGCGGTGTTACCTACTATACCAGCTCCTCCCTGCACCCTGCCGCTCCAGTCGTCGATTTTCGTCAGATCCCAGCCCTTGTATGAGTCTACAGGGAGAACATCCGGGATAACAACAGGTAACTGGTCTCTGAAAACATTTTCAGAAATCAGTTCCTCATAATCAAACCTGCCTGACTCGGGCTGGGTCTTGATAAACTCTCTGAACCCCTTTTCCTGGTACGGAAAGTTCAGGCTGTCCAAGACTATGTAATCTGATTCCTGGTATTTGTCCTCGTTGAACCTTACCTCGCCATGGAACTGTATACCGCCCAAGATATACCGCCCGTTCTCCCCCTGGACGCTGCTGGCGAAGTCGTTGTTCTCTATCAGGCTGACTATCCTCTGCTCCGGAAGAGACTCTGTCTGGATTCTTGTCCCCTCCTCGAACGCCTTCAGGCACTTGGAAAACTCCGTGAGAGCCTTATTCAACTTTACGGTGTTTTTCCCTCCCATCTCCAGCCTGCCGTTTTTCTCCTTCTCCTCAAGCAGGCTCTCTACCTTCTCCGTTCGACGGTCCTCCTCTATAATATCTCTCACTCCCGCGTGGTCTATACCTCTCCCACCGTTCAGGATAGAATCCAGATAGTCATGCAGTTTCTGGATGCGAACCTTCTCATTCAGGAGCAGTTTGAACTCCTGGTCGCTCCAGCCGGAGTCCTCTGGGTTGTTCTGGGCCACGGACCGCTCGAACTCGTCTTCACCCCACTTGGCCAGCTCCAGTTCCGCTGTATCGACGCCAAAATTCGACTTTATCACGATACGGTAGTTTTTCCTCAGCTCCTGTGTGATCGAGGAAATACCCCAGAGAATCTCCCTCTCGATATCGCTCAGCTGGATTTCCTTCTCGACGTGGGACACAGCCTGAATTTCTTATCCTGCCATAAAAAGTATGTAACGAGTGGCCCCAGCGACCCGTTATTTCTGTGCACAGATCTTGCCGAAAGCAATACGAAGTAGTGCGGGGCGAAGTATTCGCTGCGCGATACTTCTTGGAGCATACTTGGAAAGTATGCGGGGGGCAAGATTTGAACTTGCGAACCCCTAAGGGACAGCGCGTCTCTCCGACTGCCGTTGTGCGTTCAGCCGCAGGGCTGAATGCTCACTGTTAATCGAACTGACAGCAGTTCGGTCCTGAACGCTGCGCCTTTGGCCACTTGGCTACCCCCGCAGATCGTAAATCTGCTGGTATAAGAAGACCTATAAGGTCTTCGTGCCCGCAGATCGTAAAGAGCGGTCTCTGCAAGACAGGACCTGTTTTGGACAGTTGAAGCGTAATTTTTTATTACAGAGAGGTGCAGGGTCGGAACGGTTTTAAAAATGGTCTCCGGCCGGTTCTACATCCCGATGGAATACAACGGCGTAGAGATACTCTGGGACGGTCACGCCTCCCTCCGTTTCCTAGACCATGGATTCACCCTCTCGGTCGACCCTTACTCCGAGGTATCGCCGGACACCAGCGTCGACCTGGTGCTCCTGACCCATGCCGATGAGGGCCATTTCGACCCCGGGAAGCTGGAGACGGTCTGCGGCGACAGAACCGTCGTGGTCGCACCCGGGTCGATGAAGGACAGGGAGATACCATGCAAGGATATAGAGTTCATAGAAGAAGACGAAACGATAGATATCTACGGCGTGGAAATCGAATCGGTTCCGATGTACAACGAGCACCATGAGAGGGGTGAAGGACTGGGATACCGGTTCGTGATGGCCGGCAACAGCTTCTACGTCGCCGGCGATACAGGACCAGTAGACGATATCAGGCTTATAGAGGACCGCATCGAGGTCGCCTTCCTGCCAATCGATGGAGAGTTCACGATGGATGCGGAGGAGGCGGCCGCGATGGCCAAGCGGTTCAGGCCCAAGGTCGTTGTGCCTTACCATTACGGTCCTCCGTTCTTCTCCGACACAGATACCGGGCCGCTCGAGTCAGCGCTTGAAGACATAGAAATCGACTGCGTGGTACTGGAACGCCAGAGCTAAAGGCCGAGGTCTTCGAGCTCTTCGCGGACTGGTTCTGGAATATATTCGAGGCCGTATCCTTTCCGGATTGTCTCTTCATACTCATGGACAGCCGACAGGTCGTACTTCCCATTATTCCATAACCACTCCCTGTATTCTGTCCCCGCCTTCCGCGCTATCCTTTCTACATCCCTGGCTACCATGTCCTGGGTCGGATCCGATGAGAGCTCTTTCCTTATCTCGCGGATGCTGAGGAAACGGGAGTCTGCGTTCAGCAGTATCTCAGCGATTTCCTTTTCCGGCATCTATGTATCGAAGCCCAGCAAAAGTATTTTATCGTTTCTGTCCGGCTTTTGGCAAGTATGAGAGGCGCCACTTCCTTTGACTCTGTCCGGGTAGACTGGCTGGAACACGCATCGATCAAACTCCGGGACTCCGACGGCTTCACTGTTTACGTCGACCCGTGGAGCGAACCGGTGAGCGGTGAAGAGCTCCGTGAGATGGAGAAGGCCGATGTCATAATATCTACCCACGACCATTTCGACCACTTCGATGTGAAGGCTATCCAGGCCCTGAAAAAAGATGATACAGTTCTCGTCTGCACCGAGGAATCGGAGGATGAGGTGCCAGATGATGTAAGCTACAAGGTTATCAGGCCGAACAGGAGTGTGAAGGCTCGCGGCCTCAAGATCCGCGGCGTGCCGGCCTACAACGTCGACAAGTTCCGGAGCCCCGGTGAGCCGTTCCACCCGGAAGGTTTCTGCGTCGGCGTGATATTCGAGCTCGACGGGCTCAAATTCTACCATGCATCCGACACGGATCCTGTCGACGAGATGGGAGACCTTCCCGGTGATATCGACGTGGCTTTCATGCCGGTCGGCGGCCACTACACCATGGACCAGGACGAGGCCATCGACGCCATCAACATGGTGAAACCGGATAAAGTGGTGCCCATACACTACGGCTACGTCGACCATACCACCGCAAATACTTCAAGGTTCGAGGAAGATGTCAGGGAAAAGACGGTCGCAGAGCCGGTCGTTCTCGACTAAAGCAGGGCTTTAAGCAGCGAGAACCTTAGCTGGTTGAAGAAGCCGCTTACCTCTACCCTTACTGCCCCACTCCCGAGAGCTTTCCTTATCACGGCCCGGGGTTCCTCCGCCTCCCCTATCCTTACCAGCGCCTCGCGGGACACCCATACCTCGACCGTGGAGTTGCCCGTGCTTCCGCGTCTTAGTTCCTCCAGCTCGAGGCCGGAGAACTCTGCGGTCAGGTTAACAGTCGTGGAATTACCCTTTATGTGGGCCACTACAGTCTGGTTGCCGACGAGCGCCCCCGCGATAGCCGGCGCGTCGTCGGTCCGAGAGTTGAAAGAGCTCTTCATCTCCTGCAGGTGCTGCTCCTGAAGACTCAGGTGCGCTGAAGCCCCTGCCAGCATAGAAATAAGCAGGACCGCGGAGAGAGTCTTTCTCATGTCCTCGATTTGACGGCGCCCGGTTTAAAGCTTACTTGACGGTGATGCTCTTCGCCAGGTTTCGAGGCTTGTCCGGGTTGTTGCCTTTCTCCACCGAGGTAAGGTAGGCGATAAGCTGGAACGGGATGACCTCAAGCAGCTCCCGGTTCTCGTCCTCCGGCACCTCGATAAAGAACTCGGAGCCGAGGGGGTCGTCAGTCCCGACCGAGATGACATCTGCGCCGCGGCCCTGGGCCTCTGCCGTGTTGGTAAGTATGTCCTCATAGCCGTCGTCCTTGAGGAAGCTTATCACCGGGGTCCCGTCTTCGACCAGTGCGAGGGTCCCGTGCTTGAACTCGCCGCCAGGGAACGCCTCGGCGTGTATGTAGGAAAGCTCCTTGAGCTTCAGCGCCGCCTCTCTTGCCAGGTCGTGGCCGCGGTTCCTGCCTATGAAGTAAGCGTCCTCCTTCTCCGCAAGGTACTCGCTTATCTTCTCCACAGTCTCCTCGTTGTCCTCCATGACCTGTTTCGCCCTGTCCGCGGTCTGGAGCAGTGATTCGCGGCCTACCTCGATACTATCCTCAAGTGCGTACTTCAGCATCTTCAGCACCGCCACCTGTCCGGTGAACGCCTTCGTCGACGCGACACCGAGTTCAGGGCCTGCATTCACTAAGAGGGTGTGCGAGGCATTCCTCGCGAGGGTCGAGCCGACCACATTGACGACCGCAAGAACGTCGGCCTCGACGTCGCGCAGTACGGAGAGAAGATCAGCTGTTTCCCCGCTCTGGCTTACCGCTATGACAAGGTCGTCCTCTCCTATCTCGTCCTTGCGGTACTCCATCTCGTGGGAAAGCTCTACCTCGGGGTGGAGACCGGCGTCCCGGAGGTACTTCGCGCCGAGCGATGCCGCTATGCCCGCGGTGCCGCAGGCCGTCATGTAGACGTTATCGGCCTTTTCTATCATCTCTTTCGCCTGCTCAAGCTCAGAACGGTCCTGGAAGACTGCGCGCTTGATGGTCTTTGGCTGCTCCTTAATCTCTTTCTCCATGAAGTGGTCGTGGCCGGCCTTCGTTGCCTGCTGCGCGTCCCAGTCGATATCCTCCACCTCCCGTTCCACTTCCTCACCTTCCTGGTAGACTCTGTGACCGTTCCCGTCGATAACTGCGAGGTCGCCCTCTTCAAGGAAAACCGCCCGATCGGTGTGCTCGAGGAACGGCGTCACGTCTGACGCTACGAAGGTCTCGTCTTCACCTATCCCGAGTACCAGCGGCGAGTTCTGCCTGAACGCAACCATCTCACCTGTATCGAACGCAGCCACGACGGCGTAGGCACCCTCTATACGCTGCATGACGTGTTCTACCGCCTCTCTCTTTGAACCGTGCTGCTGGAGCGCCTCTTCAAGCAGGTGCGGGATGACTTCAGTATCTGTGTCAGAGCGGAAACGGTGGCCTGAAAGCTCCTCTCGCAGCTCGCGGTGGTTGTCGATAACACCGTTGTGAACTATCGCTATCCTGCCCTCGCAGTCTGCGTGCGGGTGGGCGTTGGTCTCGCTGATACCGCCGTGCGTGGCCCAGCGCGTGTGGCCTATCCCTGTTGTGCCGTCCGGTGTCTCGGAGAGCGCCTCGTCGACCGTGCCGGTCCCTTTCTCGACCTTGATGGACGGGTTGCCGACGGTGGCTATCCCTGCGGAGTCGTAACCCCGGTACTCAAGCTTCTTCAGGCCCTCGAAGACGTGGTCCGCTGCCTCTTCCTCACCGTGGTATCCTACTATCCCGCACATCTTTTACACTCTCTATATGAAGCGCTCACGTTATAAAAAGGGCGGTAGAACCGATTTTTAACCGGTTCAGCGGTTTTCGTGCTGCAGCGGCCGCAAACCATTTTAATAGCCATCGAACCAGTTAAACATTTATATTACCGGTTTCAAGCCTGCTTTAGTGCCCGAGTTCCTGAGGCGTGACACTGGAGAGATCGTGGAAGCTGCCGAGCTGGACAGGCCCGTCATCAAGGCCCTGACCGATGATACGCGAAGAGAGATGTTACAGATACTTGCCTCCAGCCCTTCCTACCCGGCAGAGATAGCGTCAAGGATGGATCTCGGGAAGCAACAGGCTTACTACCATTTCAGGAAGCTGGAGGACGCGGGGCTCATAGAGGAGGACCACGAGGAGAAGAGGTCAGGTGGCGTAGCCACGTTCTACCGGCCGTCAGCGGACGGTTACCTTCTCGATCTCGGTTCGGGCGGCCGGAAGGCGATGGTGCCGCCAGCGCGTGAAGGTGCGAGAAAGTTCCTTGAGCCCATGGTGGAGGAGGGGCGGGTAACCGGATGCATAGTCGTCGGTTCACCTGACGAGCATGGCCGCGACCAGGTGAGGGCGAAGGACGGCCATCTCGCCGGTGAGGTGGGACTGACCCTGGGGAACTACGGGAAGACAACGGAACTGGTAACCCAGCTAGACACCGAGCTCGTGTCATCCGGGAACTTCGGCCAGGACATCTTAATGGTCGGCGGAGTCCTCACGAACACGGTCACTATGAAGTTCAACGATGCGTTCCCCGCCAGTTTCTCGACCGACAGCTTCCCCTACCACGAACTGGAGACGCCACACGAGAGCTACACAGAGGACTCGATAGGCGTCGTACAGAAGGCAGAGAACCCGGAAGAACCGGGAAAAGCGATCTACATGGCCGCAGGAATCCGGAACCGGGGCACACAGGGCGCCATAAGAGCCCTGAAGGATATCGAGGAACTGGCCCAGGGGTACAGGAGCGGGGAGTTCTACCGTGTCGTCAGGGGGTTGGACCTCGACGGTGACGGCAGCGTAGATGACTACGAGGTGGTTGAAGGTGGCTGACGACTGGAGCGTGTTCCAGAGGGACGTGCTCGATGCCCTGCGGCAGTACGAGGGCTACTTCGATTTCTTCGAGCGCGTCGGCAGCCTGAGCGACTCCCGGCCGGACTGCTTCGCCCGTTTGACCCGGGAGAACAAGAAGGAGATATGGATAGTCGACGCGAAAGGCAAGCAGGAGATCGACGGGGACGACATATCCCGGATGGAGAAATACGTGGATATGGTCCGCAACAACCCGGTAGATGTGGGCCTCGAGCTGTCGGAGCTCGCGGAGCACGAGGTCAGGGGTATATTCGTCACGCAGGGCAGCGACCCTGTGGACGGCTACGAGCAGGTACCTTTCTCGTGTTTCCACCAGTTCCTGCAGCGTGAGCTCGTCTACACTGATACTGACCGGGTGGTGAGGGATGTCGCCAAGATGGTGGAGCGGAAGCAGCTGTCGCAGAGCCAGGCCCGGCTGCTATTCAGCAGCATCAAGCCTTTCGAGTCAAGGTTGCAGCAGGGGATCGAGACGCTCGAGGACATAGAGGAGGACTTCGTCGGCCTAGAGCTGGAGCGGCCCCCCATCGAGTCGTACGACCACAACATCCCGGTGGACGCGGTGGCGAGGCACCGGGAGAGACAGCAGGAGTTCCTGTTCGACATACCTTACTCAAGAGAGGCCGTGGAGAACGTCGAGCAGAAGGTCAAAGAGGTCCGTGAACGTATCGGCGAGAAGGAGGACGTGTACTACGCGGCCATCAACACCTTCGAGCCGAGGCAAAACGGGTACCTCGTACAGCCGGGAGATGTCGAACGAGAGGTCAAGAAGACCGCGGGCATCGTGTCACCGGGAGAGGTGCTGTCGATGTTCACGCCGAAGATACCTGTCGAAAAGGAGTACGGCGACGACTTCATCGAGGTGAGGAGCAACGCTGTGGATTTCAGGGCCCGGGTCAGGTCGACCGACGACGTCAACCACAGTATAGAGGCGGTGCTACCAGAAGAGGCGGCCTCAAGCCTCAGCGACCAGTTCCTGAACGCCCGCAGATTCGGCGAGATAAGGGGTAACCGGTTCCGCGAGAACATAGAGGTGACCGGGGATCTCGAGGTGAAGCACAGCGAGGGACAGGAGCCGCTTGACTCTTTCCGGGATATGGTCCGCAGCATCTACCAGTCCTCTGTCAACCCGGTGCTCGGGAAGAAGGCGAGCGCTGTCCAGAAATGATATTTAAGACTGGGCCGTAAAACTTCAGGGAAGCCCATGTTACCGATGGAGAAGAAGCGGTTCGAGGAGAGGAAGAACCTCGAGCGGCTCGTGGAAAAGATAGACCGGGATGTCGACTCTGTAGTCGTGGAGGGGGTCGCGGACCGCGAAGTGATGCAGCAGCTAGGGTTCACGGGCAGGATATTCCTGTCCGCGGAGCGCAAACTCGATGACCTTGTCGAAGATGTTTCCCGGGGCGCGGAAAGAGTGGCGGTGCTCACGGATTTCGACGACCACGGCAAAAAGCAGAACCGCGAGATATCCGGGGCGCTGGAGAAAGAAGTAGACGTCATCAGGACCTCGCGGAAGGAGTTCGGCGCACAGCTGACCTCAACAGGACGGCAGTGCATAGAAGACGTGGCCCCGCTGTTCGACGACAGGAGCCAGAAGTTTGTCGAGGCCACGCTTGACAGGCTGTTCTTCACCCGCTGATTATCTCGTCTATCTTGCTGGCCAGTATGAAGTCGTTCTCGTGCAGCCCGTCGATTTTGTGGGTGTATATCTTGACCGTGGCCTCGCCCCAGGTGAACTCGATGTCGGGATGGTGGCCCTCTTCCTCCGCGATTTCTCCTACTTTTTTGACGAAGTCAAGCGCCTCCTTGAAGTCCTCGAAGTCGAACTCCCGTCTCAGGTGGTGTTCGTCGACGACCTCCCAGTCGCTGTCAAGCTGTTCGAGGTACGGATTTATTTTATCGCCTTCAAGCGGTTCGACGCCACCCTGGCACGGCTCACATCTCTTCTCCGATAGCTCTGACATAGCTGTAGGTTGCGGCTGCAGGGTCTTAAAAGTCAGCGAGCGTCGACTGGTTCCTCTTCAATGGCTGCGCGCTTATGCCTTTCTCCCGGCTCAGGTAGGACGCGAACGCCTCGTCGAACCCGTGGTGAGTGTAGACCTTGTCCGGATCAACTTCCTCCACCAGTTTCACGAGGTCCTCGAAGCCGCAGTGGTCGCTCAGCGGGAACGTCCGGTCGTAATCTCCGCGGTACCGGAAAGAATCCTGCACGGCCCATCCCGAGAAACCGGCTTTCACGGCGTCGAACTCCTTCACGAGTTCATCCGCCCAGTCGCTGTTCGACAGCCGGGAAGGCGCGACGAGTACACCGTCTTCGAGCTTCTCCCGGTTCCCGCTGTACGGCTCCGCTTCGAAACCTATACCGGATGCCTCCTCGACAGCGTCGTTCATGTTCTTGACCGCTCCATGCGCCAGCAAAGGCCTTTCTGTGGCCTTCTCGACCAGTTTCTGTATCTTCTGTGCCTTGCCGAGAGAGTAGCCGAACAGCAACACCGGCCTATCCACACTTTCTAGCCACTCCGTGAAACTTCTTTCCACCTCTTCCTGCAGGGGGAAGCTGTAGGCCGGTATGCCGTAGGTCGACTCGACCACGAGTACGTCGGCCTCTACCGGCTCGAAACCGTCGAGGTAAAAGCGGTCGCGCAGCGAGACATCCCCTGTGTACAGGACATCTTTCTCTCCCCTGATCAAGGCGGCCCGGGAACCTAGGATGTGGCCGGAGGGCAGGAGCTCGATATCCCTGTGAGAATGACTGCTCTCCACTTCGTCTCCTGTCCGGGCCTCGACAAGCTCAGCGGTTTCCGGTGAGCAGAGGACCCTGTTACCGCCCTGGTGCAGGTGGTCGAAATGTGCGTGGCTCACGAAGTTCACGTCGCCCGTGGCCTTCCGGCTGTCTGCGACCACCTTCTGCCGGGCGTCGATATGGATGCCGTCTTTCTCCCTTATCACACACACTATAGCGCTGCCAAGAGTTACAAACCGGGCGGTTCCCACCGGACCGTTTAAAAACCGGCAGCCGCAATTCACAGTCATGGATATGGAACTCAGGCTTAGCCAGCAGAGACTGATGGATGTCTCGAAACCGCTGTTCTACGGCCTAACGTTCATGGCCGGTATATCTCTCGCGGTCTCGCCCGCGTTCTCGGGAACGCTGCTGGGCCAGGCAGTACTCGCATCTATAGCCTTCGTAGCGGCAGGGCTCGGCGAGGAGCTTGACGACGACTGGACACGGTTTCTCGACCTGATATCGGTCACATCGCTGCTGATGGTTGTCCTGTTCGCGGCCTACACCGCGGCAAGACTGTCGATGCTGTAGCGAGCGCTTACTCATTTAAAGTCTCGCACAGGTTTTGAGGCTGTAAGGGGTGGTAGCTCAACTTGGGAGAGCGTCCGCCTCCAGCGACTGGTTGCGTCCCGCTAGGATGCGTGCCCGCTTTGGAGGGATGAGGGCCGAGAGGCCCGATGATTAATCCTGATATGCATTCAGGCAAGCTGAATGCTCCCCGCGTGATGAAACTTCGGGCGAAAGTTTCGGAGACAGCGGAAGGTTGCGGGTTCAAATCCCTCCCACCCCATCATTTTCTCCGGCCTGAGCAGGAACCCTCGTTAAACTTAAAGTTGTGATGTTTTGATAACAAACAATGAAAAAGAACGCTGCAAACCGGGGTAGATCGGCCTCGTGGAGGGACAGCCTTGAGAACCTTGTCCGCAATCTCAAGAAGGTGTGGCTGTCGGAACCGGTCTTCCACGGCTCCGGCCAGGAACTGGATATAGAGGAGATGCTGCTGGACTCGGAGGGAGATGTTGAGTTCGCCACCGAGGATTTCAACCCTTTTGGACGGCTGGAACAGCAGATTCGACAACATGGGGGACATAGATGACTGCCTGGATTTTTCTGGATTCGTACCCTGTAGGTGTCGAACAGCTCCAGGACGGCATCATGGCAGGCAACCTGAGAGAGGTCAGGTATCTCGGTGAGAACTATGATGACTTGGAGGACGAGGAACTCATGGCTCTCCTGTTAAGTGAGGGGATGGTGCCCGAGAAAATCGAAGTATCGGAGTTCGAGAAACAGGATGGCGAGGTACACTATGATGTCCGCATCTGGGACTACGATGGCGTGGAGAGCCTGACATGAAAGTCACTGTATCTTTTCACGAACACTTATTCCATCCGGCTGACACCGGGGATATATACTCGCAGGCGTTAGAGGAAACCGGCGCGAACTGAATACGCCGGCAGGCTGATACCTGCCACAGTTTTCCACGTTGAGAGGTTCAGTCCGGCAAATTCTTTAAAAGGTTCTTTGATAATCCTGCGTTATATGACGGAAGATACTGATTATTCAGACATCGTTGACCAGACGGTGGATGACGCGAAGGATAGTATCAGGGATATGGAAAATCCGGACTACGAGGCGCTTCTCGAGGCCGAGACGCAGGGAGAGAACAGGAAGACGCTCCGCACCTGGCTCGAGAACAGGCTTGAGGAGCAGGAACGCGAGGCCGGAAAGGAAGAGGCCAGGGAAGAGATGTTCCTCAGCTCACTTGCGCCGAGCACTGCCCTTGTCGGCGGCCTCGTGGTAGGCCTCGTGGTGGGTCTTGCAGCTGGCGCCTTCGGGCCTGTCGGCGGCAGCGGTGCTCAGGCAAGTACCGCGGACGTCAGGCAGTCTATGAACGATCTTTTCAGCGCTGCCGGCTCCACGCCCGAGTCCGTAGAGGTCACTCGTTCCAACGGGATGTTCCTCGTGAACGTCACGAGTATGCAGGGCAACCAGACTACCTCGCAGCAGTTCTACGTTTCGCCCGATGGTGAGCTGCTTATCAGGACCCGTGGCCCGTTCGGTCGCTCGATGGTCCAGCCCATCGACCAGCTCATCCAGCAGCTTGAGCAGCAGCCGAGCAACGCGACCGGTTCACAGGACTCGAGCAGCTCCACGACCGGGTAAAACGCCGGTCACATTTCCTTCCTTTCATTTTTCTTTCCTTTCTTGCATCACAGGCAAAACTGATTTAACCCCGCGCCGGCAATCATATACCGGTGATTATACTATGTCTGGACAGGGCCTCATGAAGCTCCCGTACGACTACGACGCTCTCGAACCCGCTATATCCGAACAGGTGATGAAGTGGCATCACGATGTCCACCACCAGGGCTACGTGGACGGCTGGAACTCCGCCGAGGAAAAACTGGAGAAGCAGCGAGAAAGCGGCGACTTTTCCTCGACCGGAAACATCCTCGGCAACTTCACGCACAACTTCTGCGGCACCGTCCTGCACGACGTCTTCTGGAAATCGATGTCGCCGAACGGCGGCGGTAGGCCGGAAGATGAACTCCTGGAAAAGATAGAGGAGGACTTCGGCTCGTACGAGGACTGGAAGCAGGAGTTCGTGGCTGCCGCGAAAAGCGCCGGTGGCTGGGCTTTACTGGTCTACATCCCGAGGACCGGAGAGCTACACAACGTCACGGTCGACAAGCATGACCGGGGCGCGGTGTGGGGTGCGCATCCAGTGCTCGCGGTCGACGTCTGGGAGCACAGCTACTACCACGACTACGGCCCGGACCGTGGCGACTTCATCGACAGCTTCTTCGACGTGGTTGACTGGAGCAGTGTCGGGGAGCGGTTCGAAGAAGTCGTCTCCACCTTCGAGGGATAGGAAAACCATAGACACTTTTTATCTTTTTTAAGCCTCTTAGAGGCTTTTAAACGGGTCAGCGAAGGTGGTTGCGGCAAGTTTATTACTCTTCTTGGATAAAAAAAATCCGTGGCCGTAGAGGACAACAACAACAGTGATTATGCCGAGATATCGGAATCTGCACACGAGACCCTGGAGGAACTGGAACAGGAGAGACTTGTGACCGTTCTCAGGGACGCGGTTAAGGCGATTTCTCCGGAACAGACAGCGGGAAAAACCGGTTTCACTCCTGGAACTGTTTCCCATAAGAGAAGTGAACTTGTAGACAGGGGTATCCTGGAAAAAACCGGCCAGACACGGGCGACCACGTACCACCTTACCCCGGAAGCCTCGGATATACTTGTTGCCCGGCGCGACTCAGAGCTCCGTGAGGAGTTGGTGGCGGTGGAGCATGCAGCGCACCTGGTATCACGTGAAGGCATGATAGAGCAGAGCGACGTTCGAGAAATCCTAGATATAACAGATGGCTACGCCAGCATCCTGGGCCAGAGATTCGAGGATGAAGGACTTATAGAGAGGGTTAAAGACGGCCGCCACTTTAAATGGAGGCTCCTTGAAGAGGAGGATGAACCGTTTCAGGAAGATTTGCAGCATGAACTTGCCGGAGCAGAGTACGCCGCGAGACTGCTGAAGCAGGAGATAGGTGAACTTCCGGATGGGCCAGGTGAAACTCTGGAAGTGCCGGAGGCAGTCGAGGCCGATAGATACGGGGAGCCGCAACTACATCTTCTTGACCCGGGGAACACAGGAATCCAGATCGTAGAGAAGCTGCTGGAGAGAAACGACGGCGTGATGAAGCAGAAAGAACTCGGCGAAAAGCTCGACTGGAGCGCTGGAAAGATCAGCAAGATGCTGTCGGAGATGGAGAACGCTGGCGAGGTTTCCCGGTTAAGGATCGGCCGAGAGAACAGCATCAGACTGGAAACAGAACTGGAAAGCATGGAAGAGAAGCAGCGGCTGGTTGCGGGTATCGCCTCCTAATTTCTTAAGGGGGGGGAAATCCCTATCCCAAGTCCCGGCATATAGTGGCCTACCTGGAGGAGAGAGGTATCGATACAAGCACCAAGCAGGTCGGGTCTCTCATGCCCGGCATAGCAGAGGTGGTCGGTGCCGACTACGACGAAGAATTCCGCTGGGGTTACTCCAGCAGAACGACCTGGAACGGCTCCGAGATAAGAGATGGATACAGAGAGCAACTCGCAGAGATAGCCTCGGGCAACGCAACTGATATCCCGGATAGAAGCCAGGAGAGGGAAGATAGTACCGGGGAAGAGGAAACCAGGTTCACGTGGCCGCGAGGCCAGGAGAACCCGGATAACCAGAAGGGAAACGCCGTTGAGAGCACCGGTTCTGCGTCGGTAGAGGAGATAATGGAAGGGAACGGAGACCTGGAGCTCGAAGTTCTATACATCGAGACGGGGGAGAACAGCCTGGCGGTATCCCGGTTCGCCGGCGACCAGGAAGGGGTGAGGCTGCTGAAAGATACTGATGGGAGGCACGCCATAAGGGACAATGATTTCCCCGATACCGAGTATGTCCTTGTGGACCTTGATACACGGCTGGAGGGCTTCGGCGGTATCTCCTGTTACTGGCCCGTGAGATACTTCGACACTCAGGAAGATCTGGAAAAGGAGCTAAGAAGTTTTCCTGAGATTTCTTAACTCTATCTTTCGAAGACCAGGATATGAAAGACGTGATAGTTATAGGCGGGGGCGTCGCCGGCCTTCAGGCCGCGGTCTTCACCGCCAAAGCCGGAGAGGAAACACTCGTGCTCGACACGGACGAGTCGCTGGTCTACAGCACATCAAATATCCAGAACCTTGTCGGCCACGACTCCATCGGCGGACAGGAACTGCTGAAGAAGGCCCGGGAAAAGCTCTCCGATTTCGACGGCGAGCACAGGGAAGAAGAGGTCGAATCGCTGGAGAAAGACGGCGATACCTTCAGGGTCGAGACCGGAGAGAACAGTTACCAGGCAGAATACGTAGTGCTGGCGAGCGCCGGTATGACGGACTACATCGATATCGAGGAAGTCGATTTCGAGGAAGGAAAGGAGGGACCTTACTGGATGGACCAGCATGTAGTCACTGACGGGGACAACTGCGTGCTCGAGGGTCTTTACGCCGCGGGACTCATAAATTACTGGGTGTACCAAACCTCGTTCGCGATAGGCGACGGCGCGAAGGCCGCGGTCAACCTTCTCAGCGACAAATACGGCGAGCCTTACCAGGACCACGACACCTAAATCCTGTGCAGCAGCCCAACATGCCCTATTAATACGTGCCGCCAGTACTGGAGAGACATGACATTCGCAGATACGGCAGTGCTGTTCATCGCCGGCCTCGCGGTCGGCGGGCTCGGCATATACACCGGCACGATGGTGGTCAGCGGCAACGGAAGCTACCGCCGCTCAGTCCTGACCGCCCTTCTCGGGTCGATAGCCTGGGCCGTGTTCTCGTACGTGCCTTTCATCGGTTCGTTCCTCGCGCTCGTGGCCTGGATCGCGGTCATAAACCACAGGCACGAGGGAGGCTGGCTCGACGCCGCACTAATGGGACTGCTTGCATGGATTATGACGCTGGTCGTGCTGTACCTGCTGTCGCTCGCGAGCGTAGTCAGCCTTGAAGCAGTCGGTATACCCGGCGCGTGAATTATTTCA
Organism: Candidatus Nanohaloarchaea archaeon; assembly: GCA_042218325.1. Taxonomy (GTDB): domain Archaea; phylum Nanohalarchaeota; class Nanosalinia; order Nanosalinales; family Nanosalinaceae; genus JALDAJ01. Next base: position 49,527 of record JBDGRE010000005.1, on the reverse strand, counting down.
CCCTTCTGGAGATCTCGGCCGCTCCCTCCACAAGTCTCGGGCTGGGCCTGTTCAGCAGCGCGTCATCGATGATGTATGCCTCTCCGCGCCTCACAGCCTCTATCTCCTGCCAGTCCTCCCTCCCCAGCAGCTCAGCACAGTTTACCTTGTCCCCGGCGCCGCACACGTTCAGGAAAATGTACTCCGGGTCGAACCGTGCGAGCTCCTCCAGCTCGAACTCCCTGCTCCTCTCACCGCTGGAGAGGAAGTACTCTCCTTCGATAGTCTCCACAAGGTCGGGAACCCAGTTACCGGACGCCATCGGGGGCCTCATCCACTCCTCACAGTAGACCCTCGCGCCCTCAGCTGAAAGCTCTCTCAGCCCTGCCTTCATACCCTTGACGAGCTCTCGGGCCTCCTGTTCCCTGCCCACGGTCCTGCCGATGGTCTCTATAGAGCCGTAAACCTCTTCAAGGGTGTGAGGCCTTACCTGGACCACATCGATACCTCTGCCGGACAGCTCATCCACGATCTCGTCCTGCAGCTCATCGGAAGCGAAAGCCACGTCCGGCGACATCTCCACCACTTTCTCGACGTCGAGACCCTGGCTCCAGCCACCGACGCCTGGTAGCTCCCGGGCTTTCTCCGGGTGGTCGCACAGGGAGGTCGTGGCTACTACCTGGTCTCCTGCGCCTATCGCGAAAAGTATCTCGGTGTTGGAAGGTGCAAGAGAAACGACCCTCATAACCCACAACTAGTCTGTCCTGTACTTGTATCTGGGGTCCGCAGATAGAGGCGTCCGTGGTTCCTCTCTCGGTTCTTCCGGTTCAGCGGTTACCCTGGCACCTGTTTTATCCTCTTCGACAGGCGCCTCCGGGGCTCTACCGGTATCCTGCCCCGGGGGCTCGACCTGGCTGGTGTCTCGCTCCTGCCTGACGCTAAAACCTCTCTCGTCGAGTGCGGTGTTCATGTTGGTCATCCATCTTTCAGCCTCAGCCTGGTTCTCCCGGCAGACTGCTTTTGCCTCCAGTTCACGTGTCTCGGGATGTAAAAGGACCGCCGAATAATCAAGATCTATCGAGGCCTCGATGGATATCTCGGCCCACCAGTCCGCATCCGATGCATCCATGAATCGGCGCTCATCGTACTCGGCCTCCAGCTCTCTTAGTGCGTCTTCCGCGCTCTCTGCTTCGCCCTTCAACATCGTGAACCTGTGTTCGGCAACGAACCGGTAAGAATCGACCTCGACGTACCTGTCATCCAGAAAGCTCTCGACGTCATCCACGTAGGTCGCTGCTGAGCTCGGTGATAGCCGCTCCATAGTTGTTTACTACTTTATCTTAACAATATAAATTCTTCGGCGCAGGGGTGGTGAAAACTAATTTAGTGGTACCGGATAATCTGGTATCATGACTTTCAGGATAGGAGCCCATGTATCCATCTCAGGCGGAGTAGAAAAAGCAGTGGAGAGACAGGAGGAGATAGGAGGGAACTGCGGCCAGATATTCGCGGGCAGCCCCAGGACCTGGTCTGTCTCTGGATACAGTGAAGAAGATGGCGAGAGCTTCCAGGAACTTAGAGAGGAGAAAGACCAGGAGCCCTACGTCATCCACTCCACCTACCTCGTGAACCTGGCGACACCGAAGGACGAGCTGTTCGAGAAGTCGCTGGACTGCCTCCAGGCCGAACTTGACGCGGCGGGAACCCTCGGCGTGGAGTACGTCGTTTTCCACCCCGGTGCGCACACCGGCTCGGGCAGGGAGAACGGTATCGAGCGGATCGCGGAGGGCATCGACACGCTGGATATACCCGGGAACGTGACCCTGCTGCTGGAGAACACCGCAGGGAAAGGCACGACGCTCGGCAAGAGCTTCGGTGAGCTGCGGCAGATGATAGAGCTCGCTGATACCCCTGACGAGAAAATAGGGGTCTGCATCGACACCTGCCACGCCCACGCCGCGGGCTACGACCTGTGTTCGGGCGAGGGATTCGAGGACATGCTCCAGGAAATCAAGGAAGATCTCGGCCTCGAGACGGTAAAAGTCGTGCACCTCAACGACTCGAAAGACCCGAAAGGCAGCGAGAAAGACAACCACCAGCACATCGGCAGGGGAGAGATAGGCGACGAAGGCTTCCGTAACGTGGTCAACTCGCAACTAGCGGAGAAACCGATGATACTCGAGACGCCGGTGACCGAAGATTGCGGATACGCGGAGAACCTGGAGCGCATCAAGGAGTTGCGGGAGTAGAGATGGAGCCGCTGGAAAAAGACAGGGAGCTCTCGGGACTCATCGAACAATACGGCGAGCTTGAGCTCGAGGCCTCCGGGGAACCGTTCGAACGCCTCGTGGTCTCCATAGTCAACCAGCAGCTGTCGACGCAGAGCGCCGCCGCGATACGCGAGAGACTCTTCGAGAACTTCACCATCGAGCCAGAGGCGCTGCTCGACGCAGACGAGGAAGAGCTAAACGATATCGGTCTCTCCCGGCAGAAGGTCGACTACCTGAAAAGCACGGCCAGGCATTTCATCGAAGACGACCTGAACACGGAAAAGTTCTCAGACATGAGCGATAAAGGGGTCGTCGAGGAGCTGACGGAGATACACGGAATCGGTGACTGGACGGCGAAGATGTTCCTGATATTCGTGCTCGGCCGTGAAGAAGTGTTCCCCGTCGAGGACCTGGGCATAGGAAACGCGATGCAGCAGCTTTACGGCATCGAGGACAGGGAGGAGATGGTTTCACGGGCGGAGGACTGGCGACCCTACCGGAGCCTCGCATCCCTGTACCTCTGGCGGTCGGTGGATTGAGCTACTGGCAACTTAATAAACAGGTCGCGACCAATTCCAGCTATGAAGCACGGCATCAGGCTCGACCTGGAGTTCCTGGCGATAGTGATAGGCGCGGGAGTCCTCGCCTACTTCGTCTCGGGAGACCTGGTGTCCAACGCCCTCTTCACAGGCCTTTTATCCATACTTTTCTTCCTGATGGGGCTTCACCTTGATATCGACAAACTGAAAAGATGCGGCCAGCACCGCAGGGAAGTCCTGCTCGGCCTCGCCGCTATCTACCTGCTCGCCCCGGCGCTTGCATTCCTGGTTTACACCGCTGTCGGAGGGGCGCTCGGTGACGCGTTCATAGCGATCGGTGTCTCGGCGGCCGCGATAGGCTCACCCGTCGTTTTCTCAAATCTCTCGAAGGGAGAAGGTGACCTGGCGCTTATAGTTTCGGGCACATCCCTACTGGCCGGCTTCGTGGTCATACCGGTCCTGCTGCTCGGTTTCCCTGCCTCATTACCTTTCAGGGCAGTGGCTGTCAAGAACCTGGCGTTCCTCTTCCTCCCGCTCGCGGCCGGGCTGTTCTCGCAGAGGTTCGAGAACGTTTTGATGGAGGACATGAAACACCATTTCTCCAAGGTTGGGCTGTGGCTGCTCGTCATGGTCATGGCCGTCCAGTTCCGCTTAGTGTATGCTTGGCGCGGGGCGGCGATGTTGCAGGCGGCCGGCTTCGCTATAGTCCTCATGGCCGGCTTCACAACGGCCTGTTTCACCGTTGCCTACTACGCGTCACGGTACGCGGGTTCGATGGAGCCTCAGGCCCGCGCACTCGGGTTCGTGTCCTCTTCGAAGTCGCTGGCGGTGTCGCTGTTCGTGGCCTCCCAGATCTCGGGCGGCGCAGTCGCCTACGTCGGGCTTTACTACTTCGTCCGACAGGCTGTTACCGGCAGTATAATGGAGTATTTCCGGCACGGCGAGCCCAAGACGGTTAAGAAATCCTTCGAGGGGCTCCTGGATTTGATGCCGGGACGGCAATGAAAGCCCTGTTATGCTTTTAAGTGTGTGCCTCGCCTCTATTCCTGCAAGTCGATATAATTTCGGCTTTTCTCATTGTGAGGTAAAATAGGATGTCAGATATACACAAGGACCAGAGAGTCGGCGTTTTCGTCGACGTACAAAACATGTACTACAGCGCTAAAAATCTATACGATGCAAAGGTAGACTTCCAGAAACTGCTCGACGCGGCGGTGATGAACCGCGCCCTCGTGAGAGCGAGCGCGTACGTCATCAAGGCAGACACGCCTGACGAGGAAGACTTCTTCGAGGCACTCCGCCGCATCGGCTACGAGGTCAAGATAAAGGAGCTGAAGGAGTTCTACGGCGGACAGAAGAAGGGAGACTGGGACCTCGGCATGACTGTCGACATGATGCAGCAGGCCAAGAAGCTCGACACGGTCGTCCTCGTAACGGGAGACGGTGACTTCACGGCCATCGTCGACCACCTCAAGGCAGAAGGATGCCGGGTCGAGGTTATGGCGTTCGGAAAGTCATCCGCGAAAGAGATCCGAGAGGCTGCGGACAACTTCCTCGACATGGACGACAAGCCCGAGAAATTCCTGGTGGATTAAAAATGACTTCCGCTTTCGAGATATCGGCGGAACAGGTCATGAACACGTCGCACGTAACCGCGACGACCGAGGAATCTATATCGCAGATAAAGAACAGGATGGAGGAGAACGACCTCCGAGCCATCCCCGTAGTAGACGAGGACGGCGATTTCGAGGGAGCCATCAGTTACAGGGAACTGGTGCGTTTCGTCCAGTTCAACCCGGAGATAACCGCGCCAGGCAAGGTCATGCACCAGCCGCCGGAGTTCGAGGCAGGCGATAACCTGGTCGACATAGCGGACCTGCGCATCAACTCGGGCCGGAAGATGCTTGTACTGCTCGACGACGGGAAGCTCGAGGGAGTCATCGGTGACAGCGAGTTCATAGAGGCGCTCGACGGCGTCGACGAGCTTGAGGACGTTCAAACCGGCAGGCTTGCTACCCGGGAACTTGTGACGGTCAGCGAGGACGACTCGCTCGACCGTGTCCGGCACGCCATGCTTGACAACAACATCTCCCGGGTGCCTGTCCTTGACAGCGAGGGCGAACTTGCAGGCATCATCGACAGCATAGATATCCTCCGGATGATGATAAAGAGGGAGAAGCAGTCAGCCGGAGGGACGTCAGGAGACCGTTCCGGTAGGAAAGAGGTCAACATCGCTGGCGGGAAGGAAAAGGACAGGATGTCCGACATAACCGCGGACCAGCTGATGCACGAGAACCCTCAGACAAGCGAGGACCACATGCCGGCCTCGGAAGCCGTTGACAGGATGAAGGAGTCCGGTGAAGACGACATCATCTTCGTGGAAAGCGGCTACCCGGGGGCCATCATCACGTCGAAAGACTTGATAGGCCACCTAGCGGACCTTGCACAGCAGCAGACCATACTGGTGCAGCTGACAGGAGTCGACCTGCCAGAGGAGAAGGCAGTCATCCACAACAAGCTCCGCAACCAGCTGCAGGGCTCGCTCGGCCGCAAGCTTGAGAAGCCTCAGGACCTAACTCTCCGTGTAAAAAAGGCGGAGAAGGACGGCAAGAAGCACCGCTGGCAACTCGACCTGAAACTAGTCAGCGAGTATGGCGTAACCGCGGTAAACGAGGAGGGCTGGGAACTGATGGACGCTCTCGACGAGGCCCTCAACGAGCTCAACCGGATAATCCGTGACGAGCACGACAGGAGGACGGAGCACAGGTAGCTCCAGCATATATCTTCTATTTTTTCCCTTCCTTCGCGTTCTACCCTACCATCTATCCCATCTCCTGGTCTTCCATCTTCTCCAACTTGGATGACTGCGAGATACCGTAAGACTCTGCCACTTTCTCGAATCCAACGGCCGCGTAGATCATGTAGATAAACACGAAGACGAGTATCAGGTAGAGCGGGTAGCGGGCGACTGTAGAGCCCTGCAGGAAGGCGTTGTACATCGTGAAGTAAGAGACGTACAGGATAAGCACGGCTATCGCCATCATGAACCGTTTCGAGAACTCCTGTATCGCGCTGTCCTCGATGCCCGTGAAAGTGGTGTAGACGATGAAGAAGCAGATAGCGCCGATGGCAAGGGTTCCTGCGGTGTTCACGGCCAGTATAAGCTGGCTAATAGCCATATCACCGGTTTTTCAGCGCTTTTTTAAATAACTACCCGGTGCGGAGCTCGCGTAAACGGACGTCGATGTCCTGCGGGACCTGGCGGCTGAACTCCGTTGCGTTGTGGTCGCCGATGACTATGACGGTAGCGGTCCCGTCCTGGAAGCGCACGTCAAGAAGATCCTGGCCGAAGTAGTCGCTGGCAGAGTTCCTGACCTTCTGCTCCACGAGTACGTCCTGGTAGCCCTGGTAAGATGAATAGGCGACGGGTGCGGCCAGCAGCGCAAGCAGGACGAATGCTGCGGGGACCACTGCCCTCATCTTCTCCGCCTCGCGTTCCCTGTAGTAAGTGGATGGTTTCAGCCCGAGAAGGTTGAACGTCACGAAGCCGGATATGACGACTGCAAGCACGTTTATCGCAGCCACCGTGGCCGCCCGGCCCACGAACAGGAAATCTCCCATCCTCAGGCCTATACCGATAGACGCGAGAGGTGGAACGAGAGCTATGGCCACAGCGACGCCTGCTATCTGGTCCCGCAAACCGGTAGCGAACGACAGTGCAGCTGCAGCCCCGACGAGAAGCGACAGCAGAACGGAAAGCACGTTGGAGGAAACCACCAGCTCCAGCGTAGGGTTCGCTCCTATGGGGAACGGGAGAACAGCCAGGAAGGACACCGCCACGGCGAGAAGTATGCTCAGGGCGCCGTGCACGAATGAGGTCTTCATCAGGCTGCTATCGCCGACAACGAGCGAGATGGCAGCGGAGACGAAAGGCGATAGCAGCGGCGCAAGCATCATCGCACCTATCACCACTATGACATTGTCGAGAGCGAGTCCGTAGGCGGCTATCGCCGCCGAGACCGCTATAAGCCCCCACTGCGCGCCGGAGAAATCTGCGGACTCCTGGGCCTTGGAGTAGAGCTCTTCCTGTGAAAGCGAGCTGCTCGAGCCCCGTGTCTGCTGGCCTTTCTCTATAAGCGACTCCTGCTCAAGCACACGTATCGACAGCTCGCCTGTTTCCAGGTCCTCGATATCTTTCAGTTCCTCGCTGAGCTCGTCGATATCCTCCGACTCCGCTGAGACAGTGAACTCCACCGCTTTTCGGTCGTCCTTCTCGACCTCGCTGGAGCTGACATCGCTTGAATACTCGTCAAGTATCTCGCCGGCCTCGTCCCTGAACTTCTCCGGTACCGTTACCTGGAGCTGTCTCACTGTGTTGAACTCCCGTCGGGCTACTGTAAAAAGCTTTCATCTACCAGATTCGTTCTCCCTCGGGCATAATCAACCGTATCACGGCGAGAAGAGCAGGTAGCTGCAGCGGCCAGACTGCGTAAACCAGCCCCGGCAAACCGAATATCTTGAAATCCGGGTAGGGCCAGTTCACGAACTCCCACAGGCCTACAGGCGAGTTCACGACCTCTATCATGAGAATCCCTATCGCACTCGCTATCAGTATAGCGTACACCGGGCTGAAGTCCCTGTTGATGGTCTTCAGCGTCAGCGTGGTCTTACCACTGAGGTAACACAGGCCGTCGAAAAGCAGGAACATGGATAACCAGGGGAGGAAGAAGAACCAGAGAGGCAGCTGCAGTTCCGGAGCCTGCTGTATCGCCCCGAGAGCTATCTGATGCGTAAACACAAGGTCGATAATGTAATAGGTAGATACTGTTGCCCCTGCTACACCGGCAGCTATCTCAAGTTTCATCAGCGAAGAATAGTATCCTCCGAGGTGATTCTCACGTGGTACTGGCTCAAGTTCGCGTTCCACGGTCTCGTAAAGACCGTAGAGAGCCAGGCCGTAGAGGCAGTAACCTACAGGCGCAAGAGCCGCGTACACCAGGAAATCAAGACCGGGATAGTACCACATCGTCCGGATCGCTGCGCCGCCATAGAAGACGAGTCCGACATGAAATATTATCGACCCAAGAAGTAGCTCCGATAGCTTTCTCGGGCCTATATCAAAGACAGATTCTTCAAGCAAGTACCTGTCAACGGCGCCTATCAACACGAGTATCGAGGTCCACTGGGCCGCAAAAACAGCTACCAGAAGCAAGGTAGAACCGCCCCTGAAAAACAGTAATAGGGCCACTGAGAGCAGGAAGACCGTCGATCCCGATAACAGCTCCAGCTTCTTCTTCTTCATACAACAGGAACTGGTTTTTACCGCTCCTATAAAAAGACGAGAGGAGGTGCTACACTCTTACATCCAGTCTGCCGGCTTCCTCCGCGCCGAGGATGCGGGATGCGAGCTCCGAGCTCTTGGTGACGGATACCTCGCCTTTCTTCCCGACGGTCGCGGTGAACAGGAACTCGTCGCCGTCGTAGACGTCGACTTCCTGGCCGGAGAGGTCTTCACCCACCGAGATGATGACCGAGTTGCCTCTTTCCTCGACACCGAAGCCGGTCTCGCTCTTCATCGTCGACTTCCGTGGCTCGACGGTTATCGACAGGCCGAGGTCGTCTTCCAGCCGGTCGATGTTCTCGCCGCCCTTGCCGATGATGTGCGGGATGTCGTCCTCGTCAACGAGCAGCCGGATCTGGTCGTCGGACACGAATTCTATCTCCGCATCCTTTATACCCCGTTTCTCGAGCACGTGCTCGAGCTGGTCCCGGGCCAGCCTCTGCGCACCGGTTTCACGGCCCTCTGCCTCGACGGGGATGACGACTGTTTCCTCACCGTAAGTGTATATCTCGTACTGCGGCTCGCCCTCGAGGTCGCTGATAAGTACGACCGGCCGGGCGAGGTCTTCCTCTGTCATGCCCTCGGGAACCTTGACGGTCAGTTCCAGCTTGTAGACTTTCGCGACCTCCGCGTTCTCGATGTGGACGACCGTATCCACGATCTGCGGTATCATGCCGAGCTCCACCCGGCCGATCAGGCGCTGCACCGCGTCGACGGCCTCCGAGGCGTGGACTACGCCGATCATGCCGACGCCGGCCATCCTCATGTCGCTGTAGACCTCGAAGTCCTTCGTCTTCCGTACCTCGTCGTAGACCGTGAAGTCAGGTCTTACAAGCAGCAGGAAGTCGCCGGTGTTCTCCATCTCTCCCTCGAGCTCGGCGTACTGCGTGATGTCCGGGCCGACGTCGAGGTCGCGCGGCTTCTCCATCGTCTTCATGACGTTGCCCTGCTCCTCGTAGTGCTCTACCAGCGCCTGCGCGAACGTAGACTTCCCGTGGCCCGGCGCCCCCGCGATGAGGATACCCTCCGCGGTCTCGTCAAGCCGCTCCATCAGTTTCTCGGAGAGGTCGTAGTCTTCGAGGCCGACCTTCGCCACCGGCCTCACCGCTGTTATCTCGGGAGCCTCCGAGAACGGCGGCCGGGAGATAGCTATCCTGTAACGGCCGAGCTGTACCACTGTCGCGCCCTCTTTCTGGAGCTCGATGAGGCCCTTGTCCGACATCTCGGCGGCCTCTATAGTATCCTGTATAAGCTGCTCCATCTTGCCGCGGGACAGTTTCTTGTCGCCTATGTTCTCCAGCGCGAACTCGCCGGGCATGCCGCGCTTGGCCTTCGGCACGGCCCCTTGCTTCAGGTGCACGCTCATGGTTTCATCGTCGAAGTACTCCTCCAGCGGGAACTTCGTCTCCGGCTCCCGTTCGAACAGCTTCACGTCGAGACCTTTCGCCCGGGCGATCTTGCCCTGGACCACGTCCGCGGTGTAAAGCGTCGCTCCTCTTTCCTCGGCGAGGTCACGGATGAGAGCGTCGATGCGGCCGTTGTCGGCCAGTTTTATCTCTTCCTCTGTCGGCTTTCTTCCGGTGAACTTGACCTCGAAACCTTCCCTTTCCCCTATCTTTCTTATCGTGTCTATCTCCTCGATACCCGTGTAGCCTGTTTCGAGGCTGCGGTTGGCCTGGTTCTCCAGCTCATCGACAACGAACTCGGGTATCATCACAGGAGACTTTATCTCGCCTCTCTCAGCGAGTTCCGAGAGCTTTCCGTCGATAAGTATCGATGTGTCGGGAACGATTTCGTCTGCCATATTACAACCATGAAGTGAAAGCTTCAAAAATCAGTTGCCGGCGAGCGCCCTCGCCATGTAGCCGTTCCCGCGGAAATCCTCCAAGTCAGCGACCCGCAAATCGTCGCCATGCTCCTCGTCTATCCTCTCCTCGGTCGCGGCTTCCAGACCGTCGAGCTGGTCCATCACCATGTTCGCGAACTCGAAGCCCTCGTGCGTCAACCTGTAGCTGTTCGTTAAAATCCCGTGTTCATCCCGCATGGTATAGGCGAAGCTCTTGACAGTCCTGTAAGCCAGCCCGGTGGCCCGGCTGACGTCCTTGTGGCTCATTCCTGTACTGTAGAGGAACAGCGCCTCCAGCTTCTGGCCGGTCGGCGCCCGGTTCTCCCCGACTTTCTTCGTGGTGAGGTCACGGTAAACCTCTCCCACATCCTCCACGCCGACGCCCTCAAGCTGGTAGTTGCGGGGATCGGTGTCGAGGAAGACTCGGTCTTCCGGCGTGACTTCTCCTTCTCTGTCAAGGAGTCCCGTGTCCCGGTAGTTCTTTTTCCATTCTCTCGCGGTTCTACCGTCCACGGGAAAGTCCCAGCCGATGTCGAGCGCGCGGAGACCTTCCAGCCTCTTGCTCCCGTCGGAAGTCGTCTCTATAATACTATAGATATCGTCCAGCGCTCTCAAGCCGTACTCCGGCTCCTCCAGCGGATAATCCCGGTGCCCTTTCGCATCGAAATCTCTCAATACGCTGTCCCGGAAAACCTCGCCCACGCTCCATTCGAACTCTCCATCGTGGGACGATGAAAAATCTGTCACCTCCCTGAGCTCGGCTCCCGCCCCTACAGCCCTCATCTCTTGCAGTATGTATCGCTGCGCGACGTCGGAGCAATGTGGACCGTTCGCCATGAAAAACCGGAGGGGGGAGAAAAATTAAAACAGCCCGGAATCCTGGAGCATTTTGACGGTTATTCAAAAAGTTCAATCTCGCTCAACATGGAAGGGTTAATAAGCGGAGGGCATCAATTGAAGAATGCGAAAGCACGACATATACGGGGGTAGGGGAAAGATTCTCCCCTATATGTAGTGGTGCACTGCACCAAAGAGTTAAAGACAGATACAGGTGTATCCAAGCGATGAAATGCCCGTACTGCGAAGCATGCTCGACCAACGTGGTCGACACCAGGGAATCGAAGGAACGCGTAAGGAGACGCAGGGAGTGCGCCTCATGCGACCGGCGTTTCACGACCTACGAGACCGTGGAGAAGTACGACGTCAAGGTCGTGAAGCAAAACGGTGCCCGGGAGGACTTCCGCGAGGAGAAGATACGGTCCGGCATCGAGAAGGCCGCGGAGAACACCCAGCTCGATGAACAGGGTATCGACGAGGCGGTCGAAGAGGTCCGGCAGAACGTGGTCGACCGCAAGGAAATCCCGGCGGAAAAGATAGGAGAGTTCGTCAAGGAGGCGCTGAAGAAGCGGGACGAGGTCGCCTACATCAGGTTCGCATCGGTGTACGACAGCTTCGAAAACGCGGAATCGTTCCAGGAAGAAGTCGAGGCCCTACAGGATGGATGAAAATCGTAGATTTTCGGACACAAAGAAGACCGAGGTCTTCGGAGGCCGAAAAGAAATGATGCTTACAGCTCATACTCACAGGTTCACTTCACACAGCTTTCACTTCACTCATGCTCATCAAAGGGGGATCCAACAACAATGACTGACACTGTTACCGAAACAGGCGAGATAAACGAAAAATCTGACTACCAGCTACCTGTCAAGCGGGTGACCGGAGACACGGTAGAGGAAAGACTGACGGAGAACGCGTACGAAAGGATACTGCCGGCGCGGTACCTCCTCAAGGATGAGGAGGGCAACGTAACGGAGACACCGGAGGAGATGTTCGAGCGCGTCGCGAAGAACGTCGCGCAGCCGGACAAGAAGTACGACGACTACAGCTTCGAGGAGTCATGGAAGCAGTTCTACGACCTTATGACCAACCTCAAGTTCATGCCGAACTCTCCCACGCTGATGAACGCAGGAGCGGAATTACAGCAGCTGAGCGCCTGCTTTGTTGTCCATCCCGAGGACGACATGGACTCGATTTTCTCCAAGGTCCATGACGCGGCGAAGATATTCCAGACAGGAGGCGGCGTCGGCTACCCATTCCACCTGATGCGGCCGAAGGGCGACCCGGTATCAAGCACCGGCGGAATCGCCTCGGGCCCATTAACGTTCCAGCAGGTGTTCGACACCATGTGCGGGACGATAAAGCAGGGCGGAAAACGCAGGGGAGCGCAGATGGGAATCATGCGCGTCGACCACCCGGACATCCTCCGCTTCATAGTATCGAAGAGGAAGGAAGGAAACCTGAGCAACTTCAACATCTCGGTCGGACTGACCCACGACTTCATGAAGGCGGTCAAGAACGACGAGGATTACACCCTCATCAACCCGCGCAACGACGAACCTCACACCGTTACCCGGAAGACCGCGGAGTTCTACAACCGCGACGAGGACTGGTACCCGGAGGCCGCGGGCAGCGACCAGGGCAAGGACGACAACTTCTGGCGTGACTTCGCCCACACCTTCGGCGACGAGGTGGACGAGTTCGACATCGACCTCGAACCGGGAGAGACCATGACGCTTCCAGCCCGTTTCATCTGGGAGACACTCGTCGACGGGGCCTGGAGGAACGGAGAACCAGGCTTCTACGTCTACGACGAGGCGAACGACCAGCACTCGTTCGACGTCGAGGAGCACCCGGAGCACAAGATGGAGGCCACCAACCCGTGCGCCGAGCAGCCGCTCGAGAACTACGAGGCCTGCAACCTCGGCCACATCAACCTGTCGCTGCTGGTGGAGGACCAGGGCGACGGCCTCGGCCTGAACTTCCACGAGTGGTGCGAGGAGCACGAGATCAGCTACGAGAACGAGGAGGAGCTGGACATCGCGATGCAGGAGTACATCCAGGAAGCTCTCGACACCGAGGAGCTGGAGCGCATCGCCAAGATAGGCACCCGTTTCCTCGACAACGTCGTCACCATGTCCGACTTCCCGCTGGAGCAGATAGAGGAAAAGGTCAGCGAGATGCGGAAGATAGGCCTCGGGCTCATGGGCTTCGCGCAGATGCTGATTCAGCTCGGCATCCGATACGGCTCGGACGAGTCAGTCGCAGCCGCAAAGGAGATACAGCGACTCATCACCAAGTTCTCGGTCGAGGAAAGCCACCGGCTCGCGGACGTACGCGGCGAGTTCGACGAATGGGAGAAGTCGAAGTGGGCTGAACCCACGGAGTACCCTGAGTGGTTCAACAAGATGAGCGGGGGCTACGACCCTGAGGAGTTCGAGGACGGCCTCAAGCTCCGCAACCACAACACGGTCACCATCGCGCCGACTGGAACCACATCGATGATAGGCAACACCTCTGGAGGCTGCGAGCCGATCTTCCAGGTCGCCTACTTCAAGAACGTCGCGAAGGACATCCAGGGCGAGGACATGCTCGTCGAGTTCGACGACTACTTCATCAAGGCCCTCGAGGCCAACGACATCGACGTAGAAAAGGTGCGTGAAGAGGTCGAGGAGAAGATGCGCAACAACGAGTGGGACGGCGTCGACTCCCTCGAAGACGAAGTGCTCCCACCCGCGGTCAAGGAACTGTTCATGACCGCGGACAGGGTCAAGCCTGAAGAGCACGTCGACATCCAGGCCGCGTTCCAGAAGCACAACCACTCCGGCATCTCCAAGACCTGCAACTTCCCGAACGACGCTTCCAAGGAGGACGTCCGCGAGGCGTACATGCGGGCGTACGACAAGGGCATCAAGGGCATGACAGTCTACCGCGACGGCACGCGGGAGACGGAGGTCATGAAGCAGAACGCCGACAACGTCCAGACGGACATGGACAAGGTCGACATGCTGTCGGCCCTCGTCGACGAGTTTGGAGGTGCGGAAGAGCTGCTCAAGTCCAACGAGTTCCAGGAGGTCGCGGAACAGACCGACCTCGCAGTCCAGGAAGAAGACCTCGACCAGGAGATCTCGCAGGAAGGAGTCGAGGCCTCGAGCCCTGAAACGGCGGACGCGGAGCCCTCCGGCACGGTCGACCACTCCAAGATGGACGAGAACGGCGCAGCGCGTGAACGACCGAAGATGATCTCCGGCACCACGCAGGAGATAGAGACCGCGTACGGCGACCTGTTCGTCACGGTCAACGAGGACGACCAGGGCGTCTTCGAGGTATTCGCCAACCTCGGCAAGAGCGGCGGCTACACCGAGTCGTTCACACAGGCCCTCGGCCGCTCCATCTCGCTCGCACTACGCTCGGGCGCCACGGCGGAGGAGGTCGTCAACCAGCTCGACGACATCCGCTCACCGCAGATAGCCTGGGACCAGGGAACACAAATCCACTCTGTTCCGGACGCGATAGCGGAGGCGATGAAACGCCACCTCTCCGGCGGCAACACGGCCCAGCAGACCGTCCAGGACTACGAGGACGGGAGCACCGAGACCGAGAACGCTGGCAAGACACCCGCCGAGAAAAGCGCTGACGCCGCCGACATCATTCAGGACGGCGCCAACCCCGAATGCCCCGACTGCGGCGGCATGCTCGTCCTCCAGGAAGGCTGCAAGAAGTGCCCCGACTGCGGTTATTCCAAATGTTAGAGGTTTAGAGCCTCTAACACCATTTCTCTCTTCTTTTCTTTCTATTCAAGAAGGACCCGGATTTGAACCGAGTCCAACACAAACATAATTGGAAATCTCGGGATTTGAGCTAATGAAAGGAAAATTTTTATCTTCTAATTTAGAACTCAACCATGTAATGAAATTCTTAAAAGATTTTTTTCAGTTTAGGAAGAGAGTATACTTAGCAGTTTTAACTCGAATATATCCTGCAAGAGGTAATTTTGGAAGAATGCTCGGAAAGGCTTTGAATAATTATTACCTTGGAGAAGACAATAATTTGGAAAAAATATCCGAAATTGAGCTTAAAGTAGGGATAGCAAAATTCTTACGCTTCTTTTATCGGAAAGAAGCTAAGAACCCTTATAAGATTGTAATTGATACCTTTGAAAGAAGTAAAAAGGGATTTGTTGAGATAAGTTCTCAGAGGGCAGGACAGATTCTCTTTGACTGCCTGAAGCAGGGAAAAAGCTTAACCCATTTTGAGCTGGGATATAACTCTACTTTCTCACATAATCTTCCTCGCGAAGCCAAAGTAGAGGACGAAATACTTAGTCTTGTGAAAATGTCTCAATCATTTGACCTCAATCAATCAGAAATTGAAGTTTTCGAAGCGAATAAAGGCATAAAAGTAAGAATAACTATTGGAAAGGATGAAGTAGAGATTGAATCCGATAAATGGAAAGAGTTTGCACACGATCTTGCTTCTAAATTTAATCAACTGGAGAGAAGTAATAAGAAGTTCTATGTGCTAGATTTTAACCCGCCTCAGATACTCTATATCACGGACAAACAATTAAAAAAACTTCAGAACTTTCTAGAGATAAAAGGCAGAAAGATTTCTGTAAACTAAACTTTTCTCGTCCTTGCACTTCTGGCTGATTCAAATCCGGACTAACGAATCTAAATCTCAAATAAACATTCGATAAAAACTTCGGCAGTTTCGGCATCTCTATCAAATTTGGAGATATGGAATTGGCAGGACCCGGACGAAAGTTTTTGATTGAGTTGGCTTATGATTAGATAGCGGTTATAATGTATGGGCCTAAAAATGCCAGCATAATACCTAATATGGCTTTCAATTTTTCTGGTTCGATATTCTGTGCAAAATACCATCCTCCCAACTGAGAAATTATGAAAGGAGGTCCAATCATTACTAAAATATCTATTGAAATATCGCCCGATAAAGCATAATTTGTCGCCGTTGATGAAGTTACGAAAAATCCCTGCACCATTCCAGCTCCTATAGCCTTCAGATTCGGAATACCTAAAAATATTAGAGTCGGTATAGTTATCGCAGGGCCTCCTATACCAAAAATACCTCCTATAACACCTACTAAAAGCCCTAAAAATGAAAGTATCACTATGCCCTGTTTATTCCGATATTCCAAATGATAATAAGGTTCAAGACTTTTAACTTCTCTGTAAGCTATACTTAAACCCAAAATAACTACCAATATAGCTAAACTGAAGCCAAAAATCTCTCTCGGTATTAAAGAATTAATTTGGGCTCCAATCGAAGTTCCCGCCAAAGTTGCCGGAATTAGAGGTATAATAAGTCTCCACTCAACATCACCGGAATAGTAATACATAGAGCTAACAAACAACGAGGCGAATACAAATAAGATAGAAGAAGTACCGGCAATCTCCGCTGTTGAAAGAGAAGTAACTGAAAATAAGAAACTTACGAGCAAAACACCTCCTGGAGCCCCAAAGCCAGCCATTAAATCTCCAAAAACACTAATAAGTATCAGAAAAAAATTCATATATACCAGTTTCTTTCCTGAATTCTCTTGACCTCAATTCCTGGAAATTCTTCTTTCAATCTTTCTCCTAACGCATAAACGCCCCATTTTTCACTTGATGTTTCCTCGAGCATTATCATGGTAAGCCCTTTCTCATATCCATAGATATCGTAGGCAAAGGAAGAATTGCCTGTTATAAATACATCGCAGCCAATTTCTGTAGTTTCTTTAACTATATCTCCTAATGTTCCTCCACTTCCACCTACTATGCCTATTTTCTGGTTCTCTATATCTCCTATTTCTCCTACTACATCCTAACTTGGTTCTATTTCATTTAGTCTCTCCAGGAAATCTTCTTTTGACACTTCCAAATGTCCATACCTTCCATGCGGGCCGCCTTGGAGTTCACAATATTTGCGATCGACCTCTATTCCAAGTTTGTCGGCAAGAGCCACACATACGCCATATTCATCTGCACAGTCAAGCGTCTGATGGGCAATATACCAAGTTAGGTTATTGTCTCTTATTTCCCGTTTTTTATCCTCAAACAAATCCATATCGAATCTCTTCCAACCTCCATGATGTGAAATAACTAAATCATAATCCAGTTCTGAAGCTGATTCAATATTCTCAAAAGTCGTATTTGTACACAGACCAACCTGATTTATTTCGTCAGAAGCTTCAACTAATGCACCGTTAAAGTCAGAATCCTCAATCTGGTTGAAATAGTCTGTCTTGAGACCGTAGCCGAGAGTTCGGTCCGCCGCTATGTGGGCCGTCCAGATAAGCGCTACCTGCCCAACCAGCGGGACACCGGTAAGGAGGTAGTAGCCCATGACCGCCGCGGGCAGGGTATAGTTGTGGAACGCGTTGTACAAGGCCGTGGCCTTTTCACTGTCGAGGAATAGGTAGCCCGCCATCGACAGGTGGGGTGCGGGTGCGAGTGCGAGGATGAGAAAAAGCGGGCTATTCCCGTCCAGTAATCGGAAGTAGGAGAAAAATGCCAGTGCCAGTATAGCGAGCGATTCCAGTCTTTCGAACTCTTTCCAGTCTACCATACTCTTACCCTGTGTTCTTCTCTATCCAGTCGAGGAATTTCCGGTTGCCGTCGATCTCCGTGTACTCGATGACCGGGACTTCGTCCTCGTGCATCTGCTCGACGCGTTCAGTTATCTCCTTTTTGTGCTTCTCGAGCGTGTGGCCCTGTACGCGCCAGTACCTGTTCTCCTGTATCTCGTCGTCCTAGTGGTACCGGGAGTCGCCGGAGAATATCATGGTGCCTGCTACCAGGTTATCTTCGAGCAGCATGTCCGCTATCTCGTCTGCTTCTTCCCGTGAGGTCGCGCTGATAACGGCGTTGATATGCATATTTTTTCCTGTGATAGAACGAAGTTAAACCTCTTTTCCCTCCGGCAGGCTTTCAGGTGGAACCTGTTGCCGGGGAGACGACCTGCTGGTAGAAGCTGTCCCGCAGCTCGTCAAGGTACTGGGCCGGGAACTCCGCTATATCGTCGTCAAGCTCCTGGCTGACGGGTATGTGGGCTATGACACGTGTTTCACCGGCGAGTGCGTCGACCAGCGGACATATCTCGTCGCCCGTGTAATCGCAGCGGTAGACGGATTCCCTGCCGACCACCGAGTCGTACAGCTCCTGGTCCGGGTCGTCGAATATGTACTGCATCTCTATCTCCCAGAAATCCTCGTACGTCAGTATATCGGCGTGCCACTCAACGGTTATATTTAACTTTTCTCCGGCCCGTATTGAAACGATGGAGGGTGACTGGCACCTGTCGGAGGACGTAGACGAGTTCTTTGAAACAGTGGCAGAGTACGAGAGAGTTCCCGGCGACCCGGAAAGCGAGCCATACGAGTACGTCCGGCTCGAGGCGCCTTCCGACGGACTGAACGACCCTGTTGGTGTCGAGGTGTTCCTCGGCAGGGGAGGGGCAGAGGTCTGGCACCGGACGAACGTCGATTACAGGCCGGTTTTCGATGTCATAGACAGGCAGTACCCTCCACAGGTAGAGGACGAGATATGGGTCGGGGACTCCGAGAGCTTCGAACCCTGGTCGATAAGAGAAGGCATGGACGAAGATATCCACACGTTCCAGTTCTACCAGAATCACCGCGACCCGGTCTTCGACCTGGAGTGGACCGATTTCAGCCATAACAGCAAGGACGGCGATCCTACTCCTTTCGGGTTCAAGATATCCTGCTACGATCACTTCGGTCTGTCGATGGACCGCGAGACCTCGCAGCCCGTGGACGATTTTCTACCCGTGATGTTGAGAACGGACTCACCGGTCAGTTCACGTGCAGCGATCATACAGGACCTGTCCCGGCTGCTCGACTACGGTCACAGCTCACAGTCCGGCGTACCTCTGGCCATGTACTTCGGCGAGAAAGAGTACGGTGCAGTTGTGCAGGGTGCTGCGGAGCGTTACGATCCGCATCGTTGATAGGTATCGAAAAACTGGTTATGTAGCTGGAAAATAGTGGGTTGAAATGTGGTGTGACAGGGGCGGATTTAAGCCTCTGTTACGTTGACGGCTTTTGGGCCGCGGTCGCCTTCTTCCTGTTCGAACTCGACTTCGGTTCCTTCTTCAACGTGCAGGTCGTCGGCCACTTCTTCCTGGTGGAAGAATACATCGTCGTCCATCTCGTCGGTCTCGATGAAACCGTAGTTCTTGCGGTCGTGGAAGAACTTCACTGTTCCTTTCAAAATCTATACACCTCCTATGGAAGACTTACCGGTGCGAAGCGTTATAAGGTGGACGCCGTCTCAAAGCTCTACCGTTTTATCGATGCCGAAAAGTGCGAAAAGCGCAAATAGACTGTAAAGCTCCGGCTGGGCCGTCAAGGCGCCGAGAACGCCAAGTATTCCGAGGAAACCAAGGTTGCCCAGTTCGAACTCCAAATCCTCGGTTGGTCTTTGCGGACTTAAAAAATCTTACTCCAACTGATCCTGGAGCCAGTCCGCTATCTCCTGGTCGCGCTGCGTTACTTCCCCGGCCGAGGTTATCGCGTGGTGGAGCACGGTGGCCGCCTCCCTGCTTATCTCGGTGTCCGTGTCCCGGTATTTCTCGGCGACGATGCCTGCTGCGGTGGAGAAGTTCTCGTCAATCTCCTGCTCCGCCTCTGTGAAGTCGGAGAGAGCGTCCGCGGCGTGGTCTATCAGCTCGGTCACCTTCTCCTGATGTATCCTCTGCGAAACATTCTCCATGCTACTGGCACTGACAAGAGTTATCTCGTCCGCCGAGTACAGGTAGTAGGATGCGTCGGATACTTCCTCTCCTATCTCGTCGAAGAGCTCCTCCGTCTCCTCGTCTGGGGAGCCGAATACTGCTGCTACTGCCTTGTGGTCGTTTTTCTTGAGGTACTCGGCGTAGGCGAACGCTGTCGCGACGCCGTCGAGGTCCGGGTCTTCCGGAGGTATTACAAGTCTCATGAACTATTTTTCGAACCCAAGCTTATTGAACGCTGCGCTGAATCGCTTGAGGGTGGTTTAAAAATAGAGCAGAGAAATCTTGTATGTATGCTGCGACTTATCCTTTTGTTGGTTGTACTTGGGCTGATATTGCCAGCAGCATCCTCCGTACCCGGGGAAGGTAATCCTATCAGCGTAAGAGTAGATGTCACGGACGATTCCTACAGGCTTTTCCCGGGGTACGTACAGTTCCCTTCTGCCACAGAAGGAGAACAGATAGTTGGCTACAGGAACGTTACGGTAGAGGATTTCACATCTTGGCGCGTCAGGGAGTCTGGTATAGACAGGATCAAGGCATTACTGGAAAGTAGTTTCCAAGAAGATATCGCCGGCGAATTATCATACGGGCTCTCCCAAGAAGGAATAAAGGTAAGATACACGCCTGCCACAGCTGATGGCTCGAGGTTCCAGGAACTGGTAGCCACTGTACCCGCGAGAGTGAACGGTGAAGTTGCGATGGAGAGCCAGGAGTTCCAGGCCTCGATTCCTGTAAAAATCGTGAAGACCGACCAGGATTCCCTACGAAAGACAGCAATTATCACCGCAAAAAGTACGCACTCCAGCTTTGACTCCCGCACCGGTGACAGCTACAGGGAGGATTTCAGGGTTCTTGAAACGTTCACGGTCGGCCGGGGGCAGAGAGTAAGAAACGTCTCTCGCGGCGGCAAGTCAGTGGACTTCGAGGGTTATATCAAGATGCCCTCACCCTGTCACCGGCTGAAGAGAGATTATACGGAGATAGATAAAGGCATGATAGTCAGGATAAAACCAGTGCTTCCCGAGGAGAACTCCGGATGCATCCGGCTGAACGCTACGAAGAGGTACAGGATATCCCTTGCATCTGATAGCCCTTTCAAACTCCGGATTCAGCAGAACGGCCGAGAACTGAGAGTAGTCGAAACCCGAGGCTACTCGAGGCTTCCTGGTCTGCTGGAAAGATTCCTCGATTTATTTAGAAATTTCGTTTAAAATCACAGGCCTGTATTTGCCAGCGGTCCAGGATCCTCAAAGAAGATAGTCTTCCAGGACTTCAAGGTCTTCCATGTCCCGTTCCATCAGCTCCTCCTCCCAGACCTCGTCCTCGCGGTATCCGAGAGGGTCCACGATCGCGAGTTCGCCCTCTCTATCCACCCAGGTGTTGTTCAGGAGGTCGCCATGAGGGTTGCCGTGCCCGTGGAGCGTCTGGACAGCATCCTCGATATCGAAGTAGAGCTGCTCCGTATGCCGGGGTCCGGTGACAGAGGCAGCCTCGCGGACCGGTTTCCAGAGATCCAGGGCTTCCATGCCGATGGCGACGACTCTTTCCTTCTGGTCCCGGACGGCGTAGTACGGTTCGGGGAAGTAACTGGGTAAAAGGCTGTGCTGTTCCCGCAGGGCCTCCAGCTCGTGCCGCATGAACGCGTGCCTGCCCGCGGCCTTCGTCGGGTTCCTCTCGAAGTTCCACTTGACGTAGACCTCTCCCGGCTTCGAGTACTTCTCGATGTACGGTTCTTCCGGTGCAGGCGCCAGCTCCATCAGCAAACCAGTCAAAGAAGAAAAGATTTAACGCTCACGCCGGCAGGGGAAAACGGTTTTACGCCGCAGGAAGTCTAGAAGTTCATGGACCCCGACCGGATGGCTATCAAGTTTTACCAGGCCGGCGCCTTACTCGGGCTGGTAGCGGGCCTTTTGATGTTCGTGAACCTGCCCTCTCTGCGGGGCGTGGTGGTGAACACGACGCTGCTGGTACTGTTATCCGCATCCGCGGGCCACGTGTTCGACCGGCGGAATTTCTACAGCGTCGGGTTAACAGCCCTGCTCCTGTTGCCAGTGCTGTTCTTCACAGGTTTCCTGCCGGCACAGTGCACGACAGAGCAGGTCATACATCCTCCCGCCAGGAATCTCCTGACCGGGGAGGTTCACGCTGGCGGTTACGAGCCTTTCCGGGTGAACCCGTGCGACAAGCAGCGGTATCCGTGGTACATCAAGGAGCTGCCGCGTGAAAGACTTCAGCCTTACTGCATGGAGAACCCCGGGGACAGTTACTGCGAGATGCTGGCACGGCAGCGAGAGATGAGCTGGGAGAACAGGACAGGTTGAACTTCAGACCTCCGAGTTGAGCTTGCGGGCATTCTCCCTCTTTTTACCCAGTAGCCTGAGTATCGGCGGCTCCGGGCCTTGGATGCCTTTTTCGTCCAACAATTCCCTTGCCCGGTCCTCCTCCTCTATGACCTGGTCATACTGGCTGTCAAGCCTTTCCCATGTATCGACTATATAGTCCGAGTTCGCGACGAGGGCGGTCGGCGCGTCAGGAGTTCCTTCCTCCCGTAACTCTGTCACTGCCTCTATATCGTTGTGCTGGACCTGGTAGCAGAGATGCACAAGATCGCCAAAATCCGAGACACCATTGAACATGGCCAGCTGCGAGCACCACCTCTAGAGATCCAGGAAACCTGCCTCGCCGTCCCGTTTGACCGCCGCCACCCAGTTTTCGTCTGCGGCCAGCTCATCAAGTTCCTCGACCACGTCGAAAACATTGCCCAAGCTCACCACGACATCCTGTACCGCGGACTCGAGCCCTGATTCCTCCATAGACCCTTCTTGGTATCCGTCGAGGGCGGCCGCGTACACCGTTACCTGTTCCTCAAGGAGGCCGGCGTAGCCGGAGACAGCATCTACCCTGTCCATCAGCTCTTCTTCACCGTACTTGGGATCGACGAGTGACACAGGACAACTGTATCGAAGCACACATTTAATTACTCAACGGGCAAACATCTATTCGCCGTAGCGTATCTCTTCGGTCTTTCTCCAGGCCTGCACGAGGTCAGGCGGACCCGTGTCGCCGTTCCTGGTGTCCTGCACGGCCTTGACTACGTAAGGCGCCTCGAGCTCGAGCTCCTTTATCTCGTCCGGCGTGAACCAGCCGGTCTCGACGCCCTTCCGTTCACCGGGTTCTCCGGAGGCGATGCTGCACCTGTAGACAAAACTCATCATGTCGTGGGCGCGGTTCTCGACAGGTGTCAGGTAGACACCCACCAGCTGCTCGGGCTCCACCCGGGCCGAGGTCTCCTGCATGGTCTCCCAACGTGCGCATTCGACCGGCATGTCCTCGTCTTTCTCCATGACAGCCGACGGGAAACCCCAGAGACCGTCCCTGTTCACAAGCAAGAACTTGCCCTCACTTTCCAGCAGGCTTGCACCCTCTACTATGAATCTTCGCGGCATAGAAGAACCTTTAGTTCACATGCTTATGAAATCCTTGCTGCTGGAGCGTTCAGCGGCGTTTAAGCACTGTGTTGTAGGTCCAGGCCAGCAGGTAGCCGAGGATAAAACCGTCGACTGCGCCCCATACCGCCCCGACAAGGCTTCCGGTTACAGTCGCTGCGAAGCCTACATAGAGCGACGACATCATGCCCACAATTTCAGTACCCCAGCCGACAGTATAGGCTGAAAGACCGAGAGCGAGCATGAATAGGGCGTAGATGACGCCGAAAGCGGCGCCCATGCTGACAGGTTCCAGCCTGGCTTCTTCTGCCATGGAATACCCTTACCAGGGCCGCGTCTTAAAACTTCAGGTCTTGACTCGCTTCAGGTCGAGCTCGTCGCGGTCCATCTTCTCTATCTTGGTGGAGTTCTTCACGCCTTTCTTCCCGCGCTTGATCTTCCGGAACTTGCGGTGCTGGTCCTTCTCCAGCAGCGTTATCGCCTCGCCCTCGCGGCCCTGTCTCCCTGCGCGGCCGACCCTGTGAGTGTATGTGTCGAAAGTGTCCGGGACATCGTAGTTGAAGACGTGAGAGATATCGTCGATGTCGAGCCCTCTCGCCGCCACGTCCGTCGCCACGATAACGTTTATCTTGCCGTCCTCGAAGTCCTCCACGACGTCCTCGCGCTGGTGCTGGGACATGTCGCCGTTCAGCTCCTGCGCGTCGATACCGTTCTTCCGGAGCTTGTCCGCCAGCCAACGGGTCGTGTTCTTGGTGCGGCAGAAGACCAGCGACAGGTCTCTTTCCCTCTTCTTCAGAAGCGTGTAAAGCGTGCTGAGCTTCCTGTTCGACTTGCAGTCGATGTATTTCTCGGAGAGGTTCCTTGTATGTGTTTTCTTCTTTATCCGGATGACCTCCGGGTCGATATCGTAGCGGTCGCACATCTTCTTCAGGTCCGGAGGGATGGTCGCCCCGAACAGAAGGTTCTGCCTGTCGTCCGGCAGGAAGTCGATTATGGCCTCGAGCTCGTTTTGGAATCCCATGTCGAGCATCCGGTCAGCCTCATCGAGCACGAAGTACTCCAGCGTGGAGACGTCGAGCTTGCCCTGCTTCAGAAGGTCGAGAACGCGTCCGGGTGTTCCGACGACGATATTGGCGTTCTTCGCGCCCTTCACCTGCGGGCCGTAGGAGACGCCGCCGTAGATGGTAACTGTTTCGATCTCTTCCGTGGCGGCCTTGTCTATCTCCTCGGCTATCTGCTTCGCAAGCTCCCGCGTGGGAGAAAGCACGAGCGCCTGGGTGTCGCTGCCCGATACCCTTTCCATGATGGGCAGGGAGAACGCCAGTGTCTTCCCTGAGCCGGTCTCCGACTCGACCAGGACGTCCTCCCCTATATGTATGTGGGGGATGGATTTTTCCTGTACCTCGGTGGGCTCCGTGATACCGTGTTTCTCCAGGTTATCAACTATATCTTTCGAAATGTCAAGACTCGTAAAACTCATACCTCAAACTTTCCTCTGTAACCTGTTATTCGACCGGAAGCTTTATAGCTCCCTCTCAATGCAGCGTGCCCTCCCGAACATCGTAGTCGTGGGCGAACAGCGCATAGCCGACTTCGCGAGGTGAAAAACCGGTTTCCTCCGCGATGCCTCTTATCGGCTGTATCATCTCAACGTAGTCGCGGGCGTCGAAAGACTCTTTCCAGCCCTCAAGATAGTCCAGCCTCTCCAGCGACGCCCACACCCGGGTGTCGACCACAGCGTGCCGAAAGTCCAGCGCAGCTAGAACACATGAGGCGGTCGGCGCCTTGAAACCCTTCAACGCAGTCAAAAGCGCCATCTTCGAGAGATCGCCGTCCACCTCTATTACATTACCTGTTATCTCCCTGCACTGTTCCTCCGTGTTGTCCTTCACGTGGTGGGCGCTCCGGGTCGACGACTCGTACGCGATTTCATACAGCTGGTCCCGCGTCAGGTAACCCTGGCTGCGGTAGGCCTCGCCGAACTCCTCCAACTTCCCCGGCAGCACGCCCTGCGTCTCGTCGTAGAGCTGGAGGTATCTCTCGATGAACCCGGTATCCGGCGCCATACCACGGTGTTGGATGAACGAATTTCAAAACATGTTCGGCGCCGCCCGAACAGCTTCGACTCCCTTTTAAACTGCTGGCCACAAAGCTCGAGGTATGAAACGAACAGCACTTACCGCAGCACTTTTACTCATAGCCAGCGGGGCGACCGCAGTGGTCGGCTACAACGGCTCAGGAGGAGACATGCACATCATGGATTCAGGGAGCTCAAGCGCCTCAGGGACGGTCGCGGCAGGCCCGAACGGCACCGCTTACCGCGCGACGGTCTCGATGCAGGGCCGGCACACAGCCGAGGACCCGATAGGCAGCGCCGGTAACGCGAGCTTCTCCAGCGACGGGGAGAAGCGGAAAGTAGCCTTTACCGGCGAGATAGTCGCAGGGACGCCGTGCCACGTCATCGGTCACAGCCTGAACGAGACAGGCGAGAACAGCTACATCATCAACGTGAAGACGGAGAAAGACCAGATGGACCGGAACGGCACGGGTTGCGCACAGGTCCTTACCGCAATCGATTACAGCGCCACCTTCCAGACCGACGCACCCTTCAGGCTGGAGGTCAGGCACGACGGACAGAAAGTCGAGACACTGACGCATCCGGGCTACAGCAGCCAGGAACCGTCGGAGGAACAGCCGCCACAGAACAGAGGGATGCTGACAGGGTTCATCAACTGGCTTTCAGGCCTCTTCTGAGTCTTCTTTCCTTTTCTTTATTTTTTTCACTGGTTGCTGGACTCCACCTTGACGACATCACGATGGCCGAGTTCGTGGTCCGCCCCTATCTGCCGTTTCTCCCTGACATCTATCGCGTGGAGGAAACCCTCGCCGATATCGGAGTGGAGTTCGTAGGCGAAGTCCTCCGCAGTCGAACCTTCCGGTAGAAGGAAGCAGTCAGGAAGTACGCGGCCGTGGTCGTCCTCGAGGCCGTCGGTGCCGCCAGGGAACACCGCGATGACTCCGAGCTCGTCGAACAGGGCCTTCTCCAGCGCGTCCTGGACGCCGGTGCTCCCGAACTCGTCGATGAAATCCCGTATCTCCTCCAGCCCTTCCTTTTTCTCCTCCGGCAGCTCTTCAAGTACCTCGAACTCGCTGCTCCCCGGGACATAGTCAACTATGTCTTTCTCCTCCGCGTTCTTCAGCGCCTTCTCCGCGTGCGCGCTGCAGGGCACGATGGTGAGGTGTTCGTAATCCGGGTCCGAGGTTATCTCCTCGTAGTTCTCCCGCGCTGCCTCGGTGTCCATTTTGTTGGCGGCGATGACCATCGGCTTGGTATCCTTCCTTATCTCCCGCGCCAGTTTTTCACGGTCGCTTTCGTCCCAGCTATCGGGCTCCAGCTTGAAGTCGAGCGACAGGATGATTTGCTTGATGCGGTTCTTCGATATCTTGAACGCGCTCATCTGCTCCGCCAGCTCCTCCTCCAGTTTCGTATCAGGCTGGTTGTTCTTCGACTCGTAACGGTCGATACCTTTCTCCAGTATCTCGAGGTACCACATGTCGAGCTCCTCTTCGAGGAAGTCGATGTCCTCCCGCGGGTCGTGGCCCTCGGTCGGCTCCCCCTCCTCGTCCGTCTTGCCTGAAAAGTCGACTATGTGGACAAGCACGTCGGCCTCATTGAGGTCGGTCAGGAACTTGTTGCCGAGCCCTTTTCCCTCGTGCGCACCGGGTATAAGCCCCGCCACATCCACGAGCTGGACAGGAACAAAGCGGGTTCCTTCGATGCAGAAGCTGACGCGGGGATCGCAGCCCTGGTCGAACTCCGGAGCCGCACACTGGACGCGGACGTACGCCTCACCGACCGACGGGTCGATGGTGGTGAACGGGTACGCGCCCTCGTCCACATCATCCATCGTCGCGGCGTTGAAGAACGTCGACTTGCCCACACTGGGCTTTCCTACCAGTCCGATTTTGTATGGCATGTGTTCCTGAAGGCCCTCCAAAGTTTTTAATCGGCTCCACCAATCTCCGGTTATGCAGCAGTCGAACAGGGTGGAGAAGGCCGCGGAGATAGCGGAGTCAGTGGATCAGAAGAACTGGGCCAGGGTCATCCAGGAACAGCTCCAGCAGCTGACGACCAAGGTACAGCAAGAGGAGAAGGTCGCGGCGATGAGAGCGTTCACCAGGCACAAGAAAGAGCTGGAGCAGGAGGTCGACAGCCTGGCGATGGAGAAAGAGTTCCTGCTGCTGGCACTCTACTCGTCAAGAGTTCGGAAGGTGAGGCCGAAGAGCTTGAGGGGGAAATACGGGAAGATCTGAAGGAACTGGATTCGGAGACTTCATGGATCCACGACTACTTCACAGAGCTTTACCGTGAATGCGGTGTCGACTGGATAGGCGAGATAGCGGCAGAACTGAAGGCCGCGATGGAGCTCGGTATAGATGACATAGGCCCGCAAAGGGCGCTGCATGAATTGAAGAAGGCCTCCGCCGGAGAACTTGTAGAGCCCTGGGACACGCACGGGCCTCCAGAGGGTTTCGGCATCGGGTAGCTCGATCCTTAAAACCTTCGCACCCTATAACACCGTCATATGCGGAGGTTAAAACTCCCGGGACGCGACGTCTCTAAGCCGAGGCTGGACGAACAGGATATCGAGCTGATACAGCAGGTAGGTATCGATGGTGTCCGGGAGCAGGCCCGAAGCATGGTGGAGAAGAAGTTGCGGAAAAAACCCGGGAACGACGGGGAGCAGACCCCGATAGGAGGAAATCCGGTTTACAAGGCGATGCACGCCTGTAACGTGGCCTCCCGCGAGGAGATGCATCTCGCGCACGGCATCCCGGATGACAAGGAGCTGACAGACAACCAGGTCGAGTCGATTTCGTCACTGCTGTCGCGCTGGGTGGCCCGGGAGTACAACTTCTTCATGGAGGAACGGGAACAGCAGCAGAGCAATCTTGGAGATTTCGGGAAGGCTTGAAAAACGAGAGGCTCCCAGATGTTGATTTATGGGGCTTTTCAGGAGTAGCAAGAAGGATAAGGTGGAACAGAAACTCGCCGCGGAAGACGGGACTATAATCACGGCCCTGCAAAAGATAATAGAGAGTGGGAAAAGGTTCCTCAGGAACGAGGGGGAAGATATGTCGGGGGAAAAAGCTGCTACCGATGTCGAGATAGAGATGGAGGAACTGGAGGAGAGAGTGGAGAAGGTTCGTGCCGAGGTGAAGAAATTCAAGCAGGACGTAAAAAGTGCCTCTTCCGATGCAGCAGTTGCGGAAGACCTCAAGAAGACAGGTCTTTCACCCGGGAGGATGGACGAAGTAGAGGGAGAACTTGACCATATAGAGAAGGACATGGAAGATTTCAGGGAAGCAGATGCTGCTGGAAGGATAGAACGCCCTCTAAAGGAATTCCGGGCCAAGATGGAAAACGACTGGGGTCCCGCAATTCAAGCCCTTGAAGAGGAACTATCCATCTAGATTAGGCCCTCTTTCGCGAGGTGGTCGATCACCGAGTCGCGGTCGACTTTCTCCTCCTCGCCGGAGTCCATGTGCTTCATCGTTACCTCGCCGTTCTCGAGGTCGCGTTCGCCGACTACCAGTACCCGGCGGGCGTTCATGGAATCAGCGTACTCCAGCTGGTTGCCGAAGCTCCTACCCGCAAGATCGGTCTCGACAGACAGGCCTTTCTCTCTTAACTTCCTCGCGTAGTCGAGCGCCGTACTGTAGACCGACCGGGAGGCACTCAGGACATACACATCGGTCTCGACTTCTCTTAGAGGGTACCTGTCTTCTTTCCTGAGGAGTTCCATCGTAGTGGAGTATCCGAAGCCGAAGCCGACCGCCGGGACCTCCCGGTCGCCGAACAGGCCGACCAGGGTGTCGTACCGGCCGCCGCCGAACAGAGCCCTCAGCTCCCTTTCGGCATCAAACGCCTCGAAGACCAGGCCGGTGTAGTAAGCGAACCCTCTCACTATGGAGAGGTCCAGTTTGCACATGTCCTCGACACCATAGGACCTCAGCATCTCCCCCAGCTCCTCCATCCTGTCCACCGAGTCCTCGGCCTCCGCCGGTATCTTGTCCCTCAGCTCCTCGACCGTATCCTCTATCGGCCCGGATATCGAGGTTATCTCTTCGACCTGTTTCGCCTGTGAGCTGGGGATGCCTTCCTCCTTCAGATCTTCTATGAACTCTTCGCGGGTCATCTTCTCCCTGTCATCGATGACGCCCATCGCGGCCTCTTTTTCCTCGATACCGTAGACATCGAGTATGGCCTCCAGCAGCTCGCGGTTGTTTACCAGGAACTCGACTCGGTTCTCGAGCCCGAGTTTCTGGTATATGGTCGCGGCGCATGCGATTACCTCTGCTTCCGCGCCCACGGATTCTATGCCGAAGATGTCGATATCGGTCTGGAAGAACTCCCGGTCCCGGCCTCGCTGAACTTCTTCGTACCTCCATCTCTTCGAGGTATCGAACCACTTCACCGGAGTCTTGAGATCCTTCCGCGACTGTATCATCCTCGCACGAGTAGGCGTCTGCTCGGGTATCAGCGATACCTCTCTTCCGCCTTTATCCTCGAAGCTGTACATCTGGTCCATCATCTCCTCTCCCGACTTGACACGGTACAGGTCCGCTCTCTCCACCGAGGGCGTCTTGTTCTCCCGGAAGCCGAACTCCCTGGCGGTCTCCTCGACTGTATCGATAAGTTTTCTCCAGGTAGCCCACTCGTCCGGGTACCGGTCGTAGAAACCTTTCAGGCCCTTTATCTCAGTCATTTTTCCAGCTCTCTGTCCCTTCTTTGGCCCTCTGGATTTTTCAATCGGACGGCCTCGGTGCCATCCCCGAGAACTTTCTCCACCACTTCCAGGTCGTTCTTCTCCAGTGTGTTTCCGGTCTCCTTGACCTCCAGTATCCCGTCGATATCCTCGAAGCAGGGGAAAAGCTCGACCGAGCCCATCTTTTCGCGTACGTCTATCTGCTCGTAACGGCCACTGAGATAGTTCTCTGCAAGTCCCGGGTAGCTTGTTGCCACTGTGACCGGACCTGAATCGGGGAACCCTCCCGAAGGGGATGCCAAGACTATATCCGCCTCGGCAAAACCAAGCTTCTCGAAACCTGAAGCAGATAGAGGGATATCTTCCCGGCAGGCGTAGTCCAGCAGGATATCGAAGCCGGTCACGCCTTCATCAACCTTGCCGCTGTAAACCGCCTCAGGGATGTCCTGAGCTTTCATCAGATAGAAACTGTCTTCCCCCACCTCCTGCCTGTAACACCGGGAACCAGGTTCAAGTTCGTCCATCGCGTATCCCTCATCCCGGTAGAACTGTAGGGCATCCCGGTTCATCGAGGAGTTCTTGGGGATAGCTATGTCAGCCATCAAGAACCACCTCCACCACTCCTTCTCTGTAGGTGAAACCCTCCACTGAGTCAAGCGACCGAATAAATTCCAGAGCTTCCCGGTAGCTCCCGACCTCTTCAGTGATCACCTCATAATCGCCGAGCGTAAGAGAAATATCTTCACCTTCTTCCAGTTCGAGCCGGTTCCTTAGACGGGCAGGTATAGTTATCCGCCCCTTGCTGTCTAAGGTCGCGGAGAAGGTGAAAACACTGGCGTCCCTTTTCCGGGATGCCTTCGGTAGAGCTGGAACTGTTACTGGTTTTAGAAGTAGTTCTGGAAACTTTCCTGGTGAACGCGGTCACCTTGCATTGTCATCACGTTACCATCGAGTAAGCACCAGAGAGTTTTAAAGACGCGTGGGAGAGCCGTGGGAAAAGCGATTGATTCAAAAACTTCCGGTATTACCTCGTATTATGGCCTTCCTGTGCGTCGACATCGGGGGTACAAACACGTTGATAGGTGTCGGTAACGGCGATTTCGAGGTCGTCAAGAAGGTGAAGAGCAGGGAATTCCTCGACGACATAGGTTACTGCCTGGAGCAGACTTTCTCGAGCGAGAAGATAAAGGAGATAGATCGGGTCGCGGTCGCGGCTGCCGGGCCCATCGACCGCGAGAAGGGGGTATTCAGGCCACCGAATATCGATGACATGGACGAGGTACAGATAAAGCGGCCGCTGGAGGAGTTCGGCGATGTGGATATCATAAACGACTGCGCCTCCGCGGTCCTCGGCGAGTACCACTACGGCGGGCATGACTCCGAGAACCTGCTCTACATCACCATCTCAAGCGGTATAGGAGCCGGGATGATAGTCGACGGCGAAATCGTGGAGGGCGCGGATGGCAACTTCGGCGAGGTCGGCCACATGAAAATCGCGGACGAGGGCGTCGAGTGCGGTTGTGGAGGGACCGACCACTGGGAGGCCTACTGCTCCGGTAACTCGCTTCCAGGACTTGCGGAGAGGGTCTCGGGCAAAAAGTTCGAGGATGCACGGGAACTGTTCAGGGAGAACGGCTCCGGCGAGAGAAATGCGCAGGAAGCGATAGAAAGGATGCAGGAGCTGAACGCGCAGGCCGTGGCCGACATAGTAGACCTTTACAACCCCGGCAAGATAGTCTTCGGCGGTGCCGTCGCCCTGAACCATCCAGGAGTCGTGGTAGAGCCCCTGGAACGTGGCGTGGAGGAGAGATCTGTGAACACGGCCCCGGATATCGAAACCTGCGCACTTGGAGAAGAGGCGGTTATACACGGGCTCAGGGCGGTATGCAACGGCAAAGCTTAAGCAAGGCTAACGCCGTGAAATAGATATGGGTGATTTCAGTGAACACGTGCTCTTCGGGTTCCTCTTCGCTGCCGTGTCCTACTATTTCCTTTCCAGCTGGTTTTTCACGACACCAGCCATGATGGTGGCGGCGGTCGCCGCGGTCTTCGTGGGTTCGGTGCTCCCGGACATCGACCACCGGAAATCATACGTCCACAGGTCCGCGAAGGCGTTCACGAGCATATCAGCCGGGATATCAGTCCTGTTGTTTGCCCCGGTCGATTACCGCTACAGGTTCGTCCTGGCGGTAATAGCCGTCCTCCTAATCTACTCCGCGATAGCCGCGGTGAAACTCCGGCACCGTGGCGTGACCCACTCGATCAGCTTCTGTCTCGCAGTCACTGCCGCTATGGCTGTGACCGGGGTCTACGCGGCCGGTTCAGCCATCCCAGGCCTTGCACTGGGCACCGGCCTCTTCTCCCACCTGCTGCTTGACCGGGAACTGAAACTCTAGTCCATGTCCGCCACGTCGCCTACGGTCGCCTTACGGGAGTCAACGCCTCCTTCCTGGCTGTAGTCGTTGACAGCCGGGTTGGTGTAAAGCTTTACTTCGAGCCGGTCCGCGAGCTTTCCCGCGAGGGAGTTATCCGGCTTCAGGTCACCACGCTCCACCTTCGATAGGAGCGAAGATTTCTCGTTCAGCTCGTCCGCCAGCTCCTTGATGGATATGCCCTCTGACTCGCGCGCTTCCTTTATGCGGTCGCCGTAGTCGTCGACCAGGACCTGGCGCGTCCGCGGGCTCGATTTCCTCTTCCTCTGTTTCTTTTTCTTCCCGGTCTTCACTTCCTCGCCCATCTCGGTGCAGGAGTCACAGACATTCATCCTCGCTCCCTCGATTTTGACCTTTGTCAGAGAATCTTCGTCGGTTCCACAGAGTTCACATGATGGCATTTCGTGTCACAGGATACTTGTGATGCGTGAAGTTTCTTGGGAAAGGTTTTTCTCCTAATGTTTAATACCTTAGGAACCGAGCCTGTTCAGGAAGAAACCGTAGGCCAGTCCTGAAACAGACACGCCAAGGAAGAACAGGCTTACCGCAAGCACCGCGGTAGCAGGGTCGACCGGCGCACCGTTCTGAGATATCATGG
The DNA here is from genome assembly GCA_042218325.1 of Candidatus Nanohaloarchaea archaeon. Classification (GTDB taxonomy): domain Archaea; phylum Nanohalarchaeota; class Nanosalinia; order Nanosalinales; family Nanosalinaceae; genus JALDAJ01. Next base: position 16,709 of record JBDGRE010000005.1, on the reverse strand, counting down.
TCGACGCGCTGTTAGCCTCCTGTGAAAGCATCATGGCCCCTGCCTGCGCCCCGTCGGCAGCGGAGCTCTTCGCGAAACCCACCTGGCTGTAACCGAGCATCGCTACGCCTGCGATACCGGACACTATGGAGGAAGTGACGCTGAACTTGACCTTTCTCTCCTTGCCCTCGACTATGGTGCGGGCCTTCCTGGTCGGGTTGTAAACCACGCGCCTCCTGCCCTCCTCGGAATCCTTCTCCACCAGTCCGGCCTCAAGAAGCGTATCGAGGTGAGAGGAAATCGTCGACTTGCTCCTGTCGAGCTCATCGCTCAGGGAAGTCGGTGTGGACTCGTTCTCCAGGACCTCGTTAAGTATCTTTATCCGGGTCGGGGACGAAAGTGCACGGACGGTCTTGAAGTCAAGGTCCATATATTCAAAACGCTCGTGCCACATTTATTTACCTTGCCAGCGTGGTTCGACCGAAACCGAACAGAAACCACTGCTTTAAAACCGGGGCCGGCCAACACTGGCCTATGGAGCAGCTAAAACGTCTTAACCGGAAGTACCTTTTGGCCGTGGCGTTCGTCGGACTGGTGATGATCACCGGCGGGATGGCCCAGCTACTCTCGCAGGGCATGAGCAGCGGCGCTGAACCACAGGTCAGGAAGCAAGCAGCGCCAGATTCTCTCGCACTGGGTGCAAGCAGCGGAGAAACCAAGTCCACGGAAAGAAAAAGAGCCATTAGGTACAGTATAGACCTCGAGGTCGCTGATGTGGCAGACGCCATGGACAGGACGGAGCGACTCGCAGAAGATCACGGGGGATACTCAACCAGCAGCTCTTTCGACCGGGACGACGGCCTGAGCGGAAACCTCGAACTCAAGATACCCGAGGAGAACGCCACAGCTTTCGTGGAGGACATCAAGGGCCTCTACACGGTCGAATCCAGCCGGAAGGACATCGAGGACGTCACAGAAAGATACACCGAGCTGGAACTTGAACTCAAGAACAAGCGCCAGGAGCTGAAAAGACTCGAAGAACTGATGAACAGGAGCGACTCAGTGGAAAACACCATCAATATACAGGAAAGGATGTCGGAGGTCAGGTCACGGATACAGTTCCTCGAGAACCAGCTGGAGCAGCTCGACAGGCGCGTAGAGTACACCACGGTAAGCATAAGCTACGAGGAGCCGCAGCCGCTGACACACGAGTTCGAGCTCAGGGAGTCCTTCAGGCAGGCCTACCGCGGGATCTTCCAGAGCCTGGACCTGATGATAGTGGGCATCGGATACCTGCTCCCGTTCCTCCTCCTTGGAGGAACGATTTATAAGGGCCGAAACCTGTGGAGAGAACGCAAGAAGCAGGATTAAGGGGTATTTAAGGTTTGTTTTTCATCGCCTCGAAATAACAGAACCGGGAGTATAGACCGCGATAGTCCGGTTTAAAGCCCGGAGGGTCGTTACCTATAAAAAAGGGGCCTTACAATGTTTCCTTGGTGACTCAACATGGTAGACGTTCTGAAGAAATCAGGCGTCCGTGACGCCGCATCCGGCGTCAACGTCGGAAGCGACTTCTACGACGCTCTCGACGACGAAGTGAAGAGGCTTATCGACGCAGCTGTCGACAGAGCAGAAGCTAACGGACGCAGAACCGTAAAGGCAAGAGACGTTTAAACCGTCTCGAAGCCTCCAATTTTCCCTCTTCTTTCTTTTACCAAGAAGGATATATTACTCCCCGGTCAGCAGCTCATGTATCTCTCCTGCGGTGACGGTCCACCCTTCACCTGATTCAACGCGAGAAACGTACCGGTCAACTAACCTGCCCATGTTTTGACGTGCGGCTTCCCTGTCCTGATAGGCATCGGCAACGAGAGAGCCAGCAGTCAGACAGGCTCCTGACCCCTTGTATCCCCAGTCAAAAGCATTGTAATCGTGGAACTCTGATATCTTTTCTACGTCTGTGCGCGGAGGCAGGAGGTAATCTCGCTCATCAGGAGGTGAAACGACGATTCTGTGCCACGCTCCAGCCCCTTCACCTCTCATCTCCGCAGTGTAGACGGTGTCGGGGTGCTGGGCCAGTTCTAGAGTATCGTCGCTAATAGGATCTAATACCTGCAAATCTTTAAATTCATCACCGGTTTCAGTGGTCAACCTCTTCCGAGTAAACGTCTTTCCTGTGGCCCAGCCGCCTCAACTTCACCTTTTTCTTCTGACCGCTGACTATATTGCCAGTTATATGGTACTCCCTGTTAATCCTGTAGACTCTCTCACCGGCTATGATCTTCTCACTCTGCTCTATCGGGTCAACTGCTATCCTCTATATCTTGTCAGCTGTTTGCTCGAAAAGCTCAGGGTCGGATTCTCGCATCTCAAAGAACTCATCCTCCACAGAAGAGATATCAACGCTGAACTCGTGTCCGGGAGGTGTAACCTCCTGCCCGAAAAAAGATAATCCCCACTCCTCCGCTACATAATCTTCGATAGCCTCGTACATCCTTGCAACATGATGTTTCAACTGGGGGTTCCCGGATACCTCCGGCACATGTTCCATATCTCCATCAAACGGGAATCTGACTCCCTCCAGGGGATCTGAACCGGATACGAAGTAGTCAGTGAATACGCAAACGGTCTCATCCTCGACATATGGAATCCAGTAACGATGCACACTTTCATTCTCGCGGACCCTGAAGAAACCGTTAACATCGTCCACTTCAACCTCATCGATGAACCCTGGAGGTTGATAGGAAAGAGCAGGATCATAACGCGGTTCACCTGCTCCAGGGAAAACGGCATCAAGATATCCTGTCACAGTTGCATCTGACGACTCCAGCATATCCTTGATACGGCTGTCCAGGAGCTCTCCTACCTCCCCCCAGTACCTCCTCCGGACTGTATTCGTCCTCACCTGACAGGACTTCATGAACAACCGAGTAGTTCCCCTTTCCACTTCCAGATCTCGGTTGTCATTCTCAAGTTACATATATCTCAAACCTGTGAGTCCAGAACAACTTCTACAGCTCTTCACTCCTTCTCTGCACTTCCTTGAAGTGGGCCTCGACCTCGAGCAGCGCCTCTCTCAACTGGCGGACGGTCTCCATGTTCTCGATGGGCAGCCTCCCGAGGTCGCCGCCGTTAACCTCGATAACGACCTTGCCGTCGTGGGTCTTTATCTCGTAGTCAAGTATCTCGTACGGTCCTTCCTCGAAATGGAAAAGTGTCTCGCTCATGCCTCAAAATTGGCGGGGCGGAGTTTTATGGGTTGCGGACCAGCTGCTCCGCTTCCTCGCAGATGCGTTCAGCCTCCTCCTCGCTGCGGGCCTCGGCGATGACACGGATAATCGGCGAGGATCCGGATGGACGTACCAGGACGTTTCCCTCTCCGATCTCGAACTTGACGCCGTCGAGGTCGGACATCAGCCGGTAATCGCTCCTTACTCTCTGCTCGATTCTCTCCATCCGTTCATCCTTCTCGTCGCTGTCCGCGACCTCGATGTTGGTGCGCCCCGTGTAGTAGTCGGGCACGTTTTCGAGCCCGGTCTCGATGTCCATCGCGGCGAACAGTAGCGCGGCGAGAGTTCCCGAGTTGTATGGGACGAACCCGGGGAAGCAGTAATGACCGTTGGGCTCCCCTGCCAGCTCCGCCTCTACCTCTATGGCGCGGTCGATGACGAAGGGGTCACCCACTCGGATGTAGTGCGTCTTGCCGCCTCCTGCCTCCACAAGTTCTTCCACAGACTTCGAGGTGTCTATAGACGCCACGACCTTTTCCGGCTTGAGCAGGTCTGCGAGCAGAGCGAAGAGGTGGTCGCCGGATATCCACCCACTGTCGAAGTACACCGCAACTCGATCGGCGTCCATGTCGTTCGCGACCGCTATATCCGCGTCCTCCTTTTCCACCCGTTCCTCAAGGTACTCGAGCTGCTCCGGCCTCGGGTTCGGCGGGTCGAGGTAAGGCCCTTCTTCACCTTTCTCCTCCGCTATGTTGACGGTTTCGGCGCCGAGCTCCTGCAGAAGCGGGGGAAGGTAACCTGTGGATGCGCCGCCGAGCGTATCGACGACGACCTTCCTGTCGATGGTGTCGAAGTGCTTCCGGAAGTACTGCTTTATCGACGCCAGGTAGGCCTGCCGGGCGCCCTCGCCGATGTAGTCAGTTCCTGCCGCAGCGCTACCGTTTAAATCGAAATCTTTCTCGCGGAACATGTCCTGGACCTCGTAGAGGTCGGGGTTCAGGAATCCGTTGCCCTCCGGGTACATGAACTTGAAGCCGTTGGTGTCCAGAGGAAGATGCGAGGAGGTGACCTGGACTGACACCGCGTCGCTTTCCATACCTGTGAAAGCCACGTAATCCGTGGGGCCGACACCGACATCCAGCACGTTGACGCCGACCGAGACAAGTCCCTCGATGAAGGATCCCTTCAGTCCCTCCGAGGTCTCTTTGTTGTCGCGGCCGACGACGACCTGGTCGCCGTGGTTCCTTTTCGTGAACGTTCCGAGCGCCTTTCCCAGCCGCTCCGCGAACTCTTCGTCGAGCTCTTCCGGGTAGTCACCCCGGATGTCGTAACGCTTGAATACTTTCTCAGGCTTCACGCTGCTCCACCCATTCAACTATATCTTCCATATCGTTTTCCTTCCGGTCGAACAGGAAGGTCGGGATCTCCGCGCCGTCCAGCTCCTCCTCGCGGTCATCCACGAGCATGTCGAGTTCTTCCAGCTCCTTGTCGCCGTCCTCTATAACTATGTAGCTGTCGACGTAACCGAGCACACCCGAGTTCTCGACCTTGATACGCTGGAACTTTTCCTCGCCGCGCGTCACGATAACGACCTCGCACGGCACCTGCTCCAGCCTGGCTGCATCGGGGTACAGGAAACTGCTGGCTATCTCCGCCGCCGCATCGTAGATGCTGTCCGCGTCTATCCCGAGTATCTCGGCGTGTATCTCCGGGCTGTAGTTGCCGTTCTCGTCGTAGGGTTCCTCCTCGGTGTGGTGCATACCTTCCACGCTCTCCTTCAGCTCCCGGTCGAACGCGTCGGTGTCGAACAGCACCCGGTCGAAGTCGATTCCTACTATCACTTTCTCTCCACGTCCTGCTCCACGTAAACGGTTTCTCCGTGCTCCACCTTTTCGTGCACCACCGTTCCCGGGCCTATCTTCGAGTCGCTGCCTACCTGCACTCCAGGCATGATGGAGACGTTGACACCGATGTCGACGTTCTCCCCTATGAACGTTCCGAGGAACTCGCGCCCAGTGTCCTTCGAGTAGTCCTTGCCTATCAGGTCGCTCTCCACAGGCGGTCTTTTCCCGTCTTCCCGGAACCGGCGGTTCGCCACTATGGTTCCCGCCCCGATCTTTGTATCCCTGCCGACGACCGAGTCGCCTATGTACTGGGAGTGAATCGAGCTGCCCGGCTGGAACACCGTGTTCTTGACCTCGCAGTTCGCGCCGACGGTGACATCTTCCTCGAGCGCAACGTGGTCGCGCACGACCGCGTTGTTGCCCACGGTAGCGTCCTGGCCGATGTACGCCGGCCCCTTCACGACCGCGTTCTCGTATACTCTGGCGCCGGGCTCGACGATTACATCACCCTTTATCTCCGCCGAGTCGGCGATATCCGCCTCACCGGAAACTTCCTGGTCGCGCTCCTCCATCAGCTCCTCGACCACGGAGAAAAGGTCCCAGGGGTACTTTATGGAGTTGGTCTCCTCATCGATTTTGAGGACTGAAGCCGGTTTCTGCTGCATCTGGAGGGAGAGCGCATCCTCGTACTGGTACTCCCACTCCTCCACCTCGTCGAGATGGTCGAAGAAGTTCTCGTGCAGCAGGTACATCCCGACGACCTTCTGGTCGCTTGGAGGTTCACCCGAGGGTTTCTCCACCATGTCGACCGCTTTCTCACCACTATCATCGAATTCGAGTATGCCGTACTTCTGAGGCTCGTCGGTCGGTGTCGAGACGAAAACAATCTCGGAATCTTCCTCCTCTTCCGCCCTCTGTATCATCGATTCGAAGAACTGGGAGGCGTTCGCCCGGTACGGAGTGAGGACAAGGAAGTTGCCTGATAGGTGCTCGCGGGCCTGCTCAAGCGCGTTGCCCATTCCCTTCGGCTCCTCCTGGACCACGTAGGTATCCGCCAGATCACCTAGCTCGTTCTCGATGTTTCTCTCCGGGCCCTGTACTACTATGATTTCGTCGACGCCCGCTTCCCGGAGCTCCTCTATGGTGTGCTGTATTATCGGCTTTCCGAGAACCTCGGTGAGGCCCTTGTGCCTTCTATCGCTGAGCGGCCTGAAGCGGGAGGACTGCCCCGCGGCAAGTATCACTGCTTTCATGGTAAAGAGAGCTTGAGCAACCTTTTTAGCAGTTACCGTGCCGGCTCCGTCTCTAGATAACCAGCGCGATACCCGAGATTATCATCAGGGAGCCGATTATCTTCTGCAGCACGTTTTCTTCGCCGAAGTAGAGACCTCCTATCAGCACGTTGAAGACGATAACGGCCTGCTTGACAGTTGCGACCCTGGACGCCTCCGCGATGGAGAGGCTGTAGAACATCGAGACCGTACCCGCCACTGTAAGAAGACCCACAAGGATTATCGCAGGCCTCAGGAACTCGCTCGCGGGCGAGATCTCGCCGTGGTGCCGGGCCAGCACCGCGTAACCTGCGAGTATCACTGCCCAGACAAGAGCGGAGAACAGCAGCGGGTCGATGACCTGCGTCGCGTACCTCTCGGCGATCACGTTGAACGCGTAGATAACCGACACCGAAAGGGCCATCAGGGCGCCCCGGCTCGGCCTGACAGCCCTTAGCAGCTGCCTGCCCGACAGCACGACGTAACCTCCTGCCGCAGCCATCAGGGCGCCGAGCACCACGTTGACGGAGTAGGTGAGGCCGAAGACGAGCGGCTCGACGAACGCGACGAGCACCGGTGTCACCCGGCGCAGGGGCGATACCACGGAGAGGTCCTCTATCCTGAGAGCTTCAAGGTACATGTAGAAGCCGACCACGTTGCCGACCCCGGAAATGAGCACGCCTGCGACGGCGAGCGGGTCAAGAGGCAGGCCGTGCTGCAGGTAGGCCCAGGCACCGACAGGGAGGACGAAGACGAAGCTCAGCACGCTGCCGAGGTACCCTATCTCAACCGACGAGTAGTCCTCCAGCAGGTGCTTCTGGACGCCGTACTTCGACGCGCTGAAGGCTGCAGCGGCCAGCGCGGTGAAGAACCATATCTCCATCCTATCACTTCAATATCTCGCCGAGGTCGGTCCGGGCGTCGGGTACGAACTGGGTGCCGCGCACCGAGTTGTTCATCTCTACGAAGCTTCGCGGCCCGATGTAGGACTCCCTGATGACCGTTCCTGGCCTTATCTCGACCTCCTCGCCGACGACTGAACGGGTCATCGAGACCGAGGAATCGATGAACGTGTCCTCAAACAGCAGACAGGAGTCGATGTCGCAGCTCCTCAGCTCGCAGCCGGCCGTGATGCTGGAATCCCGGACAGTGGTATTCGGGCCGATCACCGCGTCTTCCCCGATGTAGCATCGACCTTCGATGACCGCACCGGCCTTTATCTCGGCGCCTTCTTCTATTTTTACTTCTTCCGGGAGCTCGGCCTTCCCGGAGACCTCTGCATCATCGTGGGCTTCCCGGGAGTCGATGTGGTGCTCACGTTTCAGCCTGTCGGCCTTCCACAGCTTCCGGGGTGTGCCGATATCGAGCCAGTAGTCCTCTACCAGCTCGAACCTTGCGGAAGCCTCCTTAGCCACGAGGTTGACCGCGTCGGTGATGCTGGTCTGGTCCTCGCCCAGCCGGTCGATGTAGTCGAAGATAGAGGACGAGAACACGTAGATGCCGGTGTTGACGAGAGTGTTCTGCGCCTCCTCGGGTTTCTCCTCGATGGAGGATACCCTATCGTTGGTGATGCTGAGAACGCCGAACTTCTCCGGACGGTCCTCGTTGGTCGCGAGCATCACGGCCTCGCAATCGGACGCGCGGTACTTCTGCTCAAGAGCCCGTAGGTCGTTTTCCGAGACGAGTACGTCGCCGTTGACCGCTATGAACTCCTCGTCAATGAAGTCACAGCAATCGATGGCTCTCGCGGTCCCGCAAAGCTCGTCCTGGTGTACTATATTGACGTTTGTGTACTCTCCGAACTCGTCCTCGAACTCCTGCTCGAGGTGGTTCGTGACAAGGTAGACATCGTCGACACCTACCTCCTGGAGCGCGTTGATAAGGTGCTTGACCAGGGGCTTTCCCATCACCGGCATCAGGCCGGTGGGCTTCGACTCGCAGAACGGGAACATCGAGTCCTTCTTCACCGCCACAGGGATGACCGCTTTCATGCCGTCACCTCCTCTTCTTCCCCCACTTCCGTATTGTCTACTGTCATCTCGTGCAGCCTGCTGTTGGCTTTCTCCAGCTCCTCGAGGTATCCACCCGCGTTCCCCAGCGCCCGGTCACGGACATCGAATATACCGTTCATGAAGACATCGGTTTCTTTCTCGTCTACTTCCGCTCCCTCTTTTCCTGTGGCCGCCAGCACTGCCTTCTCGATGACGCGGTACAGCTGGTCGTGCAGCAGTTCCGCAGTCTCCAGTTCCTCGCCGGTTTCAAGGTCGTAGAGTCTCTTGTGCAGCATGTCGCCGGACAGGGTCCTTGAACCTTCGACGATGAAGAAACGAGCCTCTTCATCGAGGAACGCGCTTTCTCCTGCCTGCTTATAGCCTGTTTCAGTCACGTCCTCGCCTACCTGTTCCTGTATCCTTTCGGCCGCGTCCCTCGCCTCACCGCTCAATCCGAGCCAGCCAGAGTGTAGCTCTACGCGGGTACCGGAAGAGTCGAAAACTGCCTTCGTCTGTGCTGTAGCAGTACCAGGCCCGAGCTCTTTCGACACTCCGCCGTCAAGTGACATGAACCTCTCCGAGCCCGGGCTCTTCGGCATGAAGTAGTCGGACCGCGCATCCTTGAGTTCCAGTTCGGCCTCGCCCCCTGCGGCCTCGAGGAAGTCGAGTACGTACACCTCGTGGACCATCTTGTCGAGCACGTCGCCTCCCTTGACACCGGCGCGTTTCACGGGCTGGAGCGCCTTCTGTGCACCCGCGGAACTCTCCCTGAACACCTTTATAGAGTCGATTTCCTCGCCCTCGAGCAGTTCCAGCGCCTCCAGTACGACCGGGCTCTCGCGCTCTATGAAGTCGACCTTGTAGAACACATCAGAGTTCCTGGTGAGTTCTTTCTCCCTGATGTGCTCGTCACGAGTCATCGATGGCGGTTTCTCGGTCAGGTGGTAGAAACCGTTCTCCAGTGAGCGGTGGATGTGCTCAGCGTGAACTTCTGAGGGCCCGGCACCGTAGATCATGATATCGCCTTCTTCCTGTTCCGCCGCCTCGTACAGTTCGCGGGCGGTGTGGAAGGTCTCCAGCTCGATGCCGTTGCGCGACGCGAACTTCTCCGCGGCCTCGAGCCGGTCGAAGTCCCTGTCCGCGACGCCGCAGAGCTCGATATCGGCCTCTTCGAGATGGTTGTGCATCTCGACCAGTTTCTCGAAGCCGTACCGGCCGAAGCTGCCGAGCCCTATCTGGTATATTTTGAGGTCAGTCACGTTTGAACAACCGTTTTCCAGATTTTAAAACACACACGGCTGCACAACCCCATGTTACCCTGTACACACATCATTTATATTCGGTGCGGGGAAAACAGCCAACGGGGGAGAGGGGATGGAAACAGGCCTACCTATCGGAGACTGTATTCTGTGCGGCACGAGAGTCCTCTTCAGCGGGGACTTCTACGAGACCGGAGAGGGCTACTGCCACCAGCACTGCATGAAACATAGACACGCTGCGCGGTAGCCTATCCAGAGTCCTGGGAGCTCTCAAGCCTCTCGACGGTCTTCTCCCAGGACTCCCCGGTGCTGCCATCGACCTTCAGCCACAGGTCCTCGCCGGGAGCAACGGAAACATTCTGTGTCTCGAAGCTTTCCGGATGCCCTTTGTTCGAGTAAACGGTCCTGAACTCCAGGTCTACTACGCTATCCCTCCCGGTAACCTCCACGGTATATCCCTCGGCGCTCAACGCCATGTCCAGCTCTCTCAGCTCTTCCATCCCTGCGAGCTCCACATCTTCAGAGTTCTGCAGGACGATCTCGTCGATATCCATGTACTCCTCCATGTAGTCCAGGCTTTCGCTGCAGGGAACTCGCAGCTCGAGGTGCCGATACGTGGAGTTCCCCGAGCGCCTGAAACCTTCCAGCGCGAACTTGAGGGCTCCTCCAGCAGCCGGCCCGGCCATACCTCCTGCAACAGTGGAGCCGAAGTCTCCTCCAGATGTCGCGTAACCTATGATAGAGCCTGCAGCCCCGCCTGCCCTGTATCCTCAAGCGAGGTCGCGTATGTCGAGATAGTCGTCATCCATATAACAGGATTCGAACCCGGTTTTTCATAAAGTTGTTGTTCCAACGTGATAACATGATCGACGTATACAGGGTTGCTGGTAGCAACAGAGACTACATAGCAGCGGATGAAGGGCTCGGCCAGAACGACTTTGGCGAAGCCGCTACAAAAGAGGAGAGGTTTGAGTCATGGGTAAAAGGATATGAGGTCGAGGACCTCGTACCCGAAGAGAACGCCGTCCATGTCCTTGAAAAAGGAGACGAGGAGCTGAAGTGGGGCAAAACCAAAGAAGGATACCTTGCAGATGCGCTTGAGGACCCAGCAGGGGAATAGGATGGCGGACAAGAACAAGACAGTCTCTTTCAGGATGGAGGAGTCTGATTTCGACGATTTCACAGACCAGCTTGATAAGGATGATATATCGGCGTCGGCATGGGGAAGAGACAGCGCCGCGGCGTACGTCCGGAACCCGGAGGCCTACAACTTTGTGATATCGCTTCTGGCCGGCAGAGATATCGATGTCTCGGACATAGCGGGCGAAGAGGATGTCATTTCTGACGAGGTAGAGTACCTGCAGGATTTCAGGCTGGCAGTGAACGAAGTAGACCGATACGGGAAGAGAGGAGATACTACGGCGGTCGATGAAATAGTTGACGCGTTCGAGGATTCACACGGATACGAGCCTGTTCTGGAAAACTTCGCGCAGCGGTATCGATAGTACCGCCAGCCGCGCCCTATTTAAAACTTAAGCCAGACCGATTCTGTAAAGGTAATAATCATGGGAGACCGTCCAGCACGCATCTACAGAGACAAGCCAGGGCAGCCTTACACCAGGCAGTCCCAGACCAGCGACAAGGATAATTACGTCAAGGGAGCGCCTGCTCCACGTATCACACAGTACGAGCAGGGCAACCGGAAGGGCGAATTCGACACCGCAGTTATCCTTGAAATCGAGGAGGACTGCGCCATCAGGTCGGAGGCTCTGGAGGCTGGACGCATCGCGGCGAACTCCTACCTCAGCAAGGTCCTCGACCCAGAGGAGGAGTACCATTTCAAGCTGCTGCCTTACCCGCACCACGTTCTCAGGTACCACCCTCTCGCGGGAGTCGCGGGAGCTGACAGGTACTACGAGGGCATGAGAAAGCCGTTCGGCCGCCCGACAGGCAGAGCAGCCTTGGTCGACGAGGAACAGGTCATCTTCCGTGTCCGCGTCGACGAGGGAGACGTGCAGGAAGCCCGGAAAGCTCTCGACAGGGCCGGAAAGAAGCTACCGGTCGGCTTCAGGGTCAAACTGGACAGGTAAGCCGATAGAATTTTAACCCGGCCGCGCGACTGTGTTATCATGGTCCAGTGGAAAGGAGATGTTTCCAGAGATGAAGCAGGCGGCAAGGCCGCAAGGCTCGACTCTATAGAAGGCCTTAACGTACCTAACTTCTTCGTCATAGAGAGGAGCGAGATGGCCGAGCTGGCGGGCGGCGCGAAGACCGCGGGAGAGCTGGAGCAGAAAGAGTTCCCGGAAGACCTCGGTTCACGGATCGAGGAGGCGTACGGCGAGATAGGTATGAGCTCCGAAGTCCGGGAGGCATCAGGCAAGGCCCGGAACCTTGTAGGCGGACAGAGGAACGGCCAGCGCGTTTCTGTAAGGGTTTCAGGCGACCGGCAGGGGGTGTTCGACTACCGGCTTAACGTCGGCGCCTCCAGCCTGGAGAAAGCCATAAAGGAGGTCGCAGCCTCGCATTACAGGGCGAACACCGAGCACGACGACCCCGCTATAATAGTACATCAGATGGTGGATCCTGGCTACTCGGGGGCAGCCATCTCCAACTACATAGATGGTTACAGGCTGGTGGAGACGGTCGAGGGCCTCGGTGTATCCCTCGAGAAGGGGATAACCACCCCGGCGTTCTACCTCGTAAAGAACGGCGTGGAAAGGGAACGGGTGCCGGAAAGGCAGTTGAAGGTCTCAAGAAACAACCTGAGCGGCAACCACGAGAAAGAACAGGTGCGGCCTGATCCTCCTTTCAGCCATGAAGAGCTGCAGGAGTTCTCCCGGAAGGTCGAGGAGGAAGGCCTTGACGTCAAGTTCGTGTACAACCGCGGTAGTTTCTACGCCGTCGACGCCTTCCCGCAGGGCAACAGCAACCCGTTCGAGGCCGGGAAGCCAGGAACGGAGGGAATCAGGGTTTCACAGGGCAAGATAGATGGAGAGGTAGGCAAGGAGGTAGCTTTCTCGGAGGAAACCCTTCCACCGGACAGGTACAGGGACGCCATAGTAGCCCGGAAAGGCGGTTACACGTCCAGCGACGCACAGCTCGCGCGGCAGAACGACAGGCCGGCGGTCTTCAGCTTCAGGAGGCGACTGGAGGACGGCCTGCGTGTATCGCTCGGGGCCCGTGAGGTAGAACCCGACGAAAGCCGGGACACCGGCGAAAAGACCCGGGAAGAGCCTTTGCCCACCACGGCGACCGAAGTCCTCCCCATAAACTCGGGTAACGGGATATACCTCTCGCCACCATACACCGGCCGCTACGCCGTCTCTGGAAGCGGTGGGCGGAAAACGATACCGAGGTCAGGATACCTCGACAGCTACTCAGAGGTGTTCAGTTTTGAAGGGGATAAAGCTGTGCTCGATGCGAGAAGACTGGAACGCGACGGCCTGGAGGGCGCCATGCGGTACATAGAGGCTGACGTAAAAATCCTTCTTGTCGACAGGTCTACCGCGGACGTCGTCCGGGAGGCCGTGGAGAACGGCTTCGACGCCATCGGGGCTTCCCGTGACCTGGAACGGCTTGAAAAGATGGTTGAGCGAGAGGAGCGCCGATTCATGCTGGAAAGGCTGAGAGAGCTGTCGACCTAAAAAGATTGCGGCCCATGCAAGTTCTATGCAGTCTCAAATGGAGGAAGAGCGCCAGTTCAACTACGAGAGCTTCGACGAGATACTCGAGGACATCAAGGAGCAGGGCTACGAAACAGTGGGGATCCAGGGACCTGACGGTATCAAGCCCCAGCTCATAGAGTTCGCTCAGCAGCTCAAGGAATACGATATCGAGCCCGTGATGATAGGTTCCTCATCTTTCGGCGCATGCGGAATCGCGGACGAAAAAGCCGGGCGGATGGGCGCGGAAGCACTCATCCACGTCGGCCACACACGGTTCCTCCACCCAGAAGGGCAAAATATGGACGACCTGAACGTTTACTACCTGCCGTACCGGGAGGACCGCGACCTGATGGGGGTCCTCGAAGAGCATTACGAGGAGATAGAGGAAGACACCATCGGTCTGGTCGGCGTGACGCAGTATATGGACCGGGCCGATAAGGCCCGCGAGTTCCTGGAGGAAAAGGGCTACGAGGTCGTCGACGGCAAGACAGGTCTGAGGACGACGGAGCCGGGCCAGGTCCTGGGTTGCGATGCGGGCGCGGCGCACAACATAGCGGAGAAGGTCGACGCGTTCGTCTTCCTCGGCTCGGGCTCTTTCCATCCCTCGCAGGTCTCGGAGACCGGCAAGAAGGTGTACGTTGTCGACCCTTACGAGAGGCGGATTTGGGTGCAGCCGCCGAACACGCTGGAGGATGAGATGCAGGCGGAGGTCGCCCGGGTCATGAAGCATAAGGACAAGCAGAAATGGGGTATCGTCACCTCCTCGAAGAAAGGCCAGAACTACATGCGCGCCGTGGAGATAGCGAAGGAGAAGCTGGAGAAACACGGCAAGGACGTGTACGTCTTCGTGGAGGACCGTATCTTCGAGGCGGACTACAAGGGCTACGGTATCGACATCTACGTCAACTGCGCCTGCCCGAGGATGACCAAGGACTGGCAGGACCTCGCATTCGTCTCACCCAAGGCCCTCGATGTTCTGGACGAGGTCGAGTAAACAACAAAGTTTTTTACTTTTGAGTAATTACATTCCTCTATGCGTCCGTCAGAAATCGAGAGCCTTGACAAGGTGCAGCTTGACGGGGATATCAACGGAGAGAGTTTCGTAAGCGAGGATGTCACCCCCAATGAGGCCTACTCCCATATGTACCGGCCCGTGCTGGACATCGTCCAGATACCGTACGAGGAGAGATTCGAGAAAAGCGGGCATGCATATGATTCCGGCGACAAACAGGTAAGGCCCGAGATCCAGGAAAGAGAGGAAAGTTACTGGCAGAACGTAGAAGAGGGAGACATATCCGTGTTCATGACTCTTTCAGATGGCGAAAAATACGAGTTCTCGGCCATACCCCGGACCGACATAGATCCCTCCCGTGAACGCAAACCACCCTCCTTCATGGAACTCCGTCATTCGCCGGAGCAGCACCGGACGACGGCAGAGGAAGACCCGGACGTGAAGAGGCTGGCGCTGAGGTACGCCATGAGGTACATTGATGAATTCCTTGACACCGCGTTCGAGGGTAGAGGGCTCCCCCGCGACTTGGTACACGAGATAGACCTCCTGACAGCTTTCTACCGGGATGGTGGGGTGCACGAGCAACTGGACAGGAGCTCCATAGATTTTTCACCAGTTATACGGCCAGAAGCAGGGATACTTGAGGATGACTACGGGGCTGTACGAGATGTGGAGGGTGTGGAGGAAACCGTTCCTTACGTGGCAGATTTCCTGACCGATGACTTCAGCGACGCCGGCCTGTCGCCTGAAGAGCACCGGAAGGCAGGAGAGCACATAGGGACGTGCAATGCACTTGGACTCAGTTTCCGTAACGAACGGGAAGCACACGAACTGATAGGAGGATACCACCCGCAGCATGGAAGATACCTCGCGAACATAGACCCGGAAGGCGGCATACACACCAGGAGTCAGGAAAAACTGGAGGAGGACAGAAGCCTTTTCCTACAGCAGATGGTAAGTATGGACGATCGAAAATCGCGGGAGGGTGTTGAAGAGGTAGCAGAAGATGTAGAAGGCAGGGCGAAGAACTCGAAAAAGGACTGGGACAAGGTCCTATCAGAGCAGCTACCGGATGCTTGGTCCGAAGTGATGCCAGACTCCAGCTTTGTGGGCAAGGCCTAACTCCAGTAGTCTTTCTCGAGCATCTCTTTTCTCTCACCGATGCTCTCTTTCTCCTTCACCATCCGGCGTATCTCCTCCTGTCCCTTCGTGAAGCCAATCAGCACCGCGCCTACAAGCCGGTCGTTGCGGATGAAGAGGCGCCGGTATTCGCTGTCCGAGTACCTCTTCGAAACAGGTTCGCCGCTCCAGTCGCCGATCGCCAGGAACTGGACATCGAAGTGGCCGACGCCGTACGTGTTGACGTAGTCGAACTCTTGCTTGCCGTCTAGCATATTGAGGGCGGCGGTCTCGCCCATGGCCTCGCTGTGGTCCCAGCTTCCGTTGACTATCCGGCGCTCGAAAACGGGAGAACGGTACTCCACCATGTTGCCTGCCGCGAACACACCTTCCGCGGAGGTCTCCAGGTACTCGCCGGTCTTTATCATGCCCGCACTGTTTTTTTCCACGTCGATGAACTCCGAGTTCGGCTCCTGGCCGATGGCCACCGCGACCGTGTCGCACTCGAACCTCTCCTCTCCTGAAACAGCGGCTGTTACCTCGTTACCTGATGTTTCGAACTTCTCGACCTCGGTCCCGGTCACCACATTGACACCTTTCTCCTCCAGGCGCGAGTGGATAAGCTCCGCCCCCTTCATGTCGAGGCCGCGGCTCCACCAGTTCTCCTCCCGGATCAGGTAGTCGACCTCGGCACCGTTCTCGGCGAACGCGACCGCAAGGTCGATACCCAGGAGGCCTCCACCGATCACTACTGCGCGCTCGCTCTGCTCCGCCCCTTCCTTTATGCGTTCGGCGTCGTGCATCGTCCAAATGTAGTGAACGTTCTCATATCCCTCATCCTCAGGAAACTTCCTCGGGGAGCCGCCTGTCGCGACCAAAAGACGGTCGTATCCGTATCTCTCCCCGGCTCCGGTCTCGACCATCCTGTCCCCCGTGTCGACGTCCACGACCTCTGTTTCCAGCTCCAGTTCGATATCTCTCTTCTCGTACCAGTTCTCGTCGTGCATGCGCACGTACTGCAGCGGCAGCTGGCCCTTCATGTACGACTTCAGCATTATACGGTTGTACAGTGGCTCGGATTCATCTGTAAGGACTGTTATCTCCGCGTCGTCGCTTTCTTCTCTCAAAGTCTCCGCGGCGGTCGCGCCCGCGACGCCGTCGCCTATTATAACGAATCTCTCTACCATCCTGGTACCAACAGCGGGCTTAAAGTGTTTAAAAGAATTCCACTCCAACGGTATTCTACAGTTCAGATATCATACGTACGCGGAGCTGGTGTAGTCCGGCCCATCATATCACCCTGTCACGGTGATGACCCGGGTTCAAATCCCGGGCTCCG
>JBDGRE010000004.1:0-44954 GCA_042218325.1 Candidatus Nanohaloarchaea archaeon | reverse complement strand
GAAGAAGGTGAATAGCTGAGTGGTGCAACACACCGCCTTCTCTTTCAGCAGTTTCCTAGAGGGTTTTGCGGCGGTTGATGGGTTCACTGTCCTGCTTCCCTTCCTGCTATCATTCGTGGTTTTCCAGGCTGCAGCAAGCAGGCTTGACCTTCTGGACAGCGAGCGCACCCAGAATATCCTGGCGCTTATAATGTCCTTCTTCGTGGCATGGTTCCTGGTACAGAACCCGGTTTACCAGGGCTTCTTCGCGGGCTACATAGGCCGTATAGCTATAGGGGCGGTGGGAATCCTCGGCTTCCTGTTCCTGCTCGGAATGTTCGGGTTCACGGATATACTGGAGAGCGCCGTGCCGGTGATAATATTCCTGATTGTGGCCGGGATAATCGGAGCCTTCACCCTTTCAGGAGGTATCTACGCCTTCCTGCCGAGCAGGTCACTTATACTGGGGCTCAGCGCGGCCGAAATTTACGCCGTACTGTTCGACTCCGGTCTGATATACATACTCCTGATAGGCGGGTTCATGTACTGGACAGTATCCGGCGTCGATGAGGATGAATACGATAGCACCCTGCTCGGCGCGATGGAGCGCGCCATGGGGAGGGACAATAGATAGGTGGTCCTATGGGCGCATTTGCGAAGATAGTCGAGGCGATGGCCGGGATGGATGTGTTCCGGCTGTTCTTCCCATGGCTGCTGGTTTTATCGATAACCTACGGCGTGATGGAGAAGTACAGTGTATTCAGCGAGGACTCGCAGGTAAACGGCGTGATAGCTCTCTCGGTGGCCTTTTTCTCCATCGGTGGAGCCTACTACTTCCTGCCCCAGGGCATACTGACAAGCTTTGCTGCTGGCCTGACCTTCTCGATATTCGGACTTCTGGGATTCCTGATACTGATGGCAGTAGCCGGAGTCGACGTGTCCGAGGAGATGGGAAAGAACGAGCTACCGGCGGTAGCTGCCATAGTTCTAGTACTGCTCTCCTTCCTCGGCGCATTCGCCTTCACAGCTGACATCTCCGCGTTAACGAGTGGAGTCGGAAACGTCTTCGACGACATAGTGATGCCGATACTCGTCCTGGTGTTCCTGATCATAGTGATAGGTGCGGTGGCTGACTCGGGCGGAGATTAATCCCAGTCCTCCATGTCGATATCGTCGATGTCGTCGCTGGAAACGTTCTTGTCCGTCTCGATACCACGTTCTGTCTTGATCTCCTGCACCAGCTCGGTCAGGTCACGGACGTTGTCGACCAGCGACGGCAGTACCTGCTGGAAGGCCTTCTCCAGACCTCCTATGCGGGACTGGTATGAGTCGATATGCTCCTCCATCTCGTCGACCTTCTGTATGAACTCCTGGTTGTCCTCTTCCTCACGCACTTCAAGGTCATGCACACGCCGTTCTAGGTCTTCTGCGTGGTCCCGCAGCTCGTCGATTTCCTCGTACACGTTCTCGAACTCCGTCTCCACGCGGTCCAGGTTCTCCGCGACTATGGTCTCCACGAGCTCCTCGACATCGCCAGATGCCCGGCTCTGCCCGGATTGCTGAGGCTGCTGTTGGGGTTGCTGGGTTGCCTGCGGGTTCCCTGGTTCTGTCATGTCTTGCTGTGGTTGTTTGTTCATAGTATCGTTTCCTTCATTCGAGAAACCTTCGTCCACAGGACTGACCGCGTCCCTCTCGCCCTGGTATGGCGTCATAGGCTCTGGTCCATCGGCTCCTGTACCCCCGGTAGCGGTGTTCGCGACCGCGTTGTTCAGGGCCTGCTCTACCTGTTCGGGCGGGTACTGGCCCTGCAGCTCCTGCTTTATCTCTTCCTCCGAGTAACCCTGTGAAAACATGTTTTCTACGGTGTTCTCAAGTCCTCCACCCAGTGCAGCGTCGTTCCCGAGTCCCGGGCCCTGTTGCTGTTGTTGCGGCTGACCCGGGGTGCCTCCATCGCTGTCTTCGTCATCCCTGAGCCGGCCGAAGAGCTGGAATTTCATCCGTAGACTACCTGCGTTTCCTGCATGGCGCAGAAAATCTCAGGGTTTCGGGTCACTTTTTATCTTCCTCGTCAGAAGATTGGTTTTCCATGCTTTTTATCTTTCTGTCGATGATCTGCTCGATTTCCTGCTTCGAAAGCCCGGAGGACTCCTTTTTCACTATCTCGTGGACCTCCTTCTTGGTCGCGAACGAGGAGTTGATGGGGTTCATCAGCTCCATGTAGTTCTCTATCTCGTCCAGCTCCTGTGATGACACGAAGTTCCGTTTCTCGCGGTTTATCTCCTTGATGTCGACCTCCATATTCGCCAGCCGGTCTCTTATCTCGGAGATATCGTCCTCGAGGTCCTGTATGTCCTGCGAGAGGCTCTTCGTCTTGTTCAGCAGGGTGTCGTCCAGGGTGTTGACCCGGGCGTTGATATTCCTTATCTTCTCCTCCAGGTCCCGCACCCGGCGGTTGAAATCGTTGACCCGGTTGACCACCTGGTTCAGCGTGTCCTGTCGAGGCATCCCATCTTTTATTGAACAGTCGCGGGAATAATAATGCTGGGTATGTCTGTAAGAGATCTGGATGTTTTCGACTACGAGTACGACGACGAGACCGGGACGGTAGAGGTCAATACGCTCGGATCCATCTACGGCGCGTCGATAGAGGACTACCCCGAGGTCATGTCCCGGGTCATAAACATACTCCAGGAGGTGCCGGACGCCTCCTCGGTCGTGCTTTCAGAGTCACGGGACTACGAGTACGACGATGAGCAGGTGGTGCTGCTGAAAGAGGTGGCGGACGCCATACAGGACATCTCGTCGCAGGGATACCTGTCCCAGCAGGGCAACGAGAAATGCCAGTCCCTGTACAGCGATGAACTGCCGGAGGTACAGCAGCTCGTCATAGACCGTTTGCGAAGAGACCCTATCGGGGCCTACGTAGAGCTTATACGGAAGGAGAGGCACCTGAGACAGGAGATGAGCGATGACTACCCGCAGCGGAAGCGGTGCCTGAAGTACTTCATCAACGACGTCGTGAAGCCGATAAAGGAGAGGCTGGAGGAGACGCAGCTGATAGACAGGGCGAGGGAGCAGGACTTCATAACGGGGCATCACGTCGGCGACCGTGAAGTTTACCGGGAGTTCTTCCACCCTCTCGTCCGCCCGAACTTCATGCTTACCAAGTTCATGTCGCTGCCGCCGGAGCGCGGAGAGGAGATCGACAGGTACACGGTCAGGAACGACATCGAGGTGTCGATCTACGACGTGCCGGACCAGGTGCAGCCTGTCTACCACGTCAACCCGCCGGAATTCAACCTCAGCGAGGAAAAATACCAGCTGCTTGACGCCGCAAGGAGGTTCATGGCCTCCCACCAGCCGGACTCCGGGGAGTTCGCGAGGCCGGAGAGGATGCGGCAGGTGTTCGAAAATATAGGCCGGGACATGCTGCGGGATATAGCCCAGCAGATGAACGTTTCCCTCTCGGGCGACGAGCTCGACAACCTTACATCGATACTGAACCGGTACACCTCGGGGCTTGGTGTGCTGGAGCTCTTGCTGAGCGACCCGAAGATACAGGACGTGTTCATCAACTCGCCCGTCGGCAGTGCGCCGATATTCATATCCCATGAGGAGTACGAGGAATGCAAGACCAACCTGATACCTACGAAGGAGGAGGCAGAGTCATGGGCAACCCGTTTCCGCATCCAGTCCGGTCGCCCGCTCGACGAGGCCAACCCGGTGCTCGACACCGATACGCAGGTGCCGGGAGGCCGGGCCCGTGTCGCGATAATACAGGAGAACCTGTCGCCGGAGGGCCTCGCGTTCGCGTTCCGGCGGCACCGTTCACGGGCGTGGACACTCCCGCTGTTCATCGATGAGGGCTTCATCAATCCGCTTGGCGCCGCCCTGCTATCATTCATAGTAGATGGCAACCGTTCGGTGCTGTTCGCCGGTACCCGTGGCGCAGGTAAGACCTCGCTGCTCGGCGCATCGATGCTGGAGCTGCTGAAGAAGACCCGTATCGTCACCATCGAGGACACCCTCGAACTCCCGGTGGACGAGATGAAGGACCTCGGCTACAACGTTGAAAGGATGAAATCCCGCTCGGTCATAACACAGGTCGAGAACGAGATGGGTGCCGACGAGGCCATCCGCACCTCCCTGCGTCTCGGTGACTCCGCGCTCGTCATAGGAGAGGTGCGTTCGGATGAGGCCAAGACGCTGTACGAGGCGATGCGTGTCGGCGCCGTCGCCAACTTTGTAGGAGGTACTATCCACGGCGAATCGCCCTACGCTGTCTACGACCGCGTCGTGAACGATCTCGGCGTGCCGAAGACCTCCTTCAAGGCCACGGATATCGTGGTCAGCGTCAACAAGATAAAGAGCCCGGACGGCCTTTCGACTTACAGGCGGGTGACAGGCATCACGGAGGTCAGGAAGGAGTGGAGCGAAGACCCTATGGACGAGAACGCGTTCGTCGATTTGATGCGTTATGACTCCAACAAAGACGAGCTGGTACCCACCGACACGCTTCTCAACGGTGAATCCCTGGTCCTGAACCGTATAGCGGAGAACGTACGTGAATGGAAGAACGACTGGGAGGCTGTCTGGAACAACGTGCAGCTCAGGAAGGACATACGCGAGGAGATAGTGGAGACGGCGAACGAGGAGAACAGGCCCGAGCTTCTCGAATCCGACTTCATCGTGAGGGCGAACCAGAGGTACCACATACTCGCGGAACGCGTCGGCGAGGAATACGGTGAGCAGGACCCGGAAAGGATATTCGCGAGGTGGAAGGAGTGGTTCGACCAGCAGGTATAAGAGGGAGGGCCCATGCCAGGCGATGAACACGACGGGCTGGACGATGACGAGAAGGACAGGCTGAGAGACATAGTCGACGACCTCAACAGGGACGTCCAGCAGCCACCCTACGACAACGACTCCCGTGAGGGCTACTCCCGTGAATACAAGGAGTACAGGGAGGAGGAGATCCGGGAGCAGGAGAACAACCGGTTCGAGCAGCTCTGCATCAAGATGGGGTCTGCTCTCAACATGAAGGCGGGCGAGAGGACGCAGGAGACGCTTACGCGACCCCTGAGGCTGCTGGACTGGGACGTGACGCCCGGGATGGTCCTATCAGCCGCGGTAGGTGTCGGCTTCCTGTCGTTCGTGGGCTGGTTCCTGCTTTTCATCCTGAACTTCGCCCTCGGCTCTTTCATCCCCGTATCCATCATGCTGCTCTCGCTGGTGATACCGCTGGCCGCGGGCGTCTACACTTACTACCACCCGGTGTACGAGGCCAAGAACAAGGTCATACGCAGCTCGGGCGAGATGATACTGTCGATACTTTACATGGTGGTCTACATGCGTTCATCCCCGAACCTAGAGGGCGCGGTCCGTTTCGCGGCACTGAACCTCGACGGCCCTATATCCGACGACCTCAAGGGAGTGCTATGGGATCTCGAGGTCGGCAACTACAACCGTATCGAAGAGGCCCTAGAGGAGTACACAAGACGGTGGAAGGGCTACAACGACGACTACCTCGAGTCACTCCAGCTCCTGCAGGCCGCGATGAACGACCCCAACAGCGACAGGAGGGAAAAACTACTGCAGGACTCCATCGACCGCATACTCGACGGGACGCGGGAGAAGATGAAACATTACGCGCAGTCGCTGAAGACCCCTGTCATGATACTCAACGCGATGGGGGCGATGCTGCCCGTGCTCGGCATGATAATGCTGCCGCTGATTTCCGTATTCATGGGAGGTGTGATAAGGCCGATGCATCTCATCCTGCTGTTCAACTTCATGCTTCCGGGCTTCCTCTACTGGTTCATGCAGCGCATACTCAGCTCAAGGCCGCCGACTGTTTCGTCAGACCCTGTCAGCACGGATGCGCTGCCAAGCCGCGGCCGCTACACGCTGGAACTGTTCGGAAACAGCTACGACGTCCCGGCCTGGCCTTTCGGCATCCTGGTCTTCTTCGTGGTCGGGCTGTTCGGGCTCGCTGGATACGTGGCGGCACCGTTCTTCTACCCGGTCCAGGAGGTCAACCTGAACATGGTGCCTTCCATCTTCCGCAGCGGCGACTCGCTCGCACCCCTGCCGATGCTGATGAGAAGCGTATCCATAACCCTCGGCCTCGGATGGGGTATAGGCGTCACCAAGCTACTCGGCAACATCGAGCGCAGGGACGCGGAGGAACACCTGAGGAACATCGAGCGGCAGTTCCCGACCGCGCTTTTCCAGCTCGGCAACAAGATATCCGGTGGAACGCCCATAGAGCTGGCACTGGAGGACGCTGCAGATGCCACAAGCGACCTCGAGATATCCGACCTGTTCAGGACCGCCTCCCGCAACATCCGCGACATGGGCATGACGTTCGAGGAGGCCGTCTTCAACGAGAAGTACGGGGCGCTGTACCAGTTCCCCAGCCAGATGATACAGACCGTGATGCAGGCCATCCTCGAATCATCCGAGAAAGGCACCAACATGGCGGCGATGGCGATGACCACCATCTCCCGTTACCTGGAGAACATCCACGAGACACAGGAAAAGCTCAACGACCTCATGGAGGAAACCACGACGACTATAGAGATGCTGGCCTACCTGCTCGCACCCGTCGTGTCCGGGGTCGCGGTCGGCATGTCGCAGACCATCATAACTGCGATGTTCAAGCTCGGCCAGTCCTTCCAGGAGAGTCAGTCCTCGCTGCCGAGGAATGGTGCACAGGGAACACAGTTCGCCGGCATACTCGGCAACCTGGACTCCGCGATACCGCCCGAGCTGCTGCAGTTCGTGGTCGGCATCTACCTTATCCAGCTGCTCTACATCCTCGCCACGTTCTACATGAAGATAACGGAGGGCGAAAACAAGACGTACCGGAACATGTTCGTCGGAAAAGTACTTATTTCGGGCATGTTCTTCTACACTATAACGCTCGTGATAGTAGGCCTGCTGTTCGGCGGTATCGTGAGCGGTATATCCACAGGTGTGTGAACATGGATGTTCTTAAAAACCGGAGAAAGGGTATAGCCCTCGACGAGATACTGGCGATAGCCGCCGCCCTCGGGGTCGGCGCAGTCATGGTCGCGGTAGGTGTCAAGCAGTTCACATGATAGCTGACACAGTTCGTCTGATGCTCGAGAGGCGAAAGGGTTCCGTGGACAGGGAGATCGATATGGTCGTCAAGATGGTCGTCGGCATATTCATAGCGGCCGCGATAGTCTCGATAGTGCTCACAAGACTGGGCCAGGGAGACCCTGGCTTCGGCAGCCTCGTCTCCGACCTGATAGGGAGGAAGGTGCAGTAATGGATCTTGCCAAGGCCATGATGTACATCGTGCTCGCATTCCTGGTCGCAGGGATACTTTACGGCGTCGCTTCCACGCTGCTCGGGCAATCAAAGCCGGAGGATATAGGAAGGCTGAAGATAGGCGACAAGGAAACGCTGCAGCAGCTCGTCTACTACGACACCCTGATAGCTTACAACTGTGATACAGAAGGCGGAGGGGGAACCGTCATGCCTTCATGGGCCGAGTACAAGCGCGTCAACGACTTCAGCAAGCTGCAGGAGGCCGGCTCGAAGCTGGAATGCAAGGGCACCGGGATAACAACCCCGCTCACAGGTTCACCCGTGGAGAACTTCGTGCCGGGCGTAAAGAAGGTGTGGCGGAACGATCAAGAGGGCGAGCACTCAAGGAAAGAATTCGTCATCGATACCGGCGGAAGCGATATCACTCTTT
The DNA here is from genome assembly GCA_042218325.1 of Candidatus Nanohaloarchaea archaeon. GTDB lineage: Archaea > Nanohalarchaeota > Nanosalinia > Nanosalinales > Nanosalinaceae > JALDAJ01. The sequence goes on along the minus strand of JBDGRE010000004.1, from coordinate 37,246 downwards.
CAGGAGCACCTTTCAGCCTCGGGAACCCAAAGCCGCTCGTGATAGTTCCCCAGTCCGGCGAGCCGACTAGCACGTTTGTGCCGAATGCAGTCAGTATAGGGTACAGCGGTAACGGACAGGTACCAAGCCCCGGCAACTTGGTGTCTCTGACGGTCCTGATGAAGAGCAGGGTCAACTACGGGAAAACCACTGAACGCGTCACGTATACCGTACCGGCGGACTACCAGGGAAGCTACTCGATGTACACAGGTGGCCAGGGGATGGAAACGTACACCTTCAGGCTCTGCGACGGCGCCCAGGGATACATACAGACCAACACCGGGAGGCCGGGAGATCATGACTACACCGAGAGCAACCCGCCGGGCGAGAACAGGGAGCGCGGAGAGAAGGACAACTGGGTACACCCGTTCATAGTCATAACCAAGAACCCCTGTCAGGAATCTGCCATAGGGCTCGACGACGGCGACGTCTTCAACGGCCAATCGTCTCCGTGGCACGGGAAGACCTTCAACTTCGGCATAGAGGACAAGGGCAGTGTGACCGACCAGTGGGGCGGAGACCAGACCGGTTTCGCTGACGGCAACCTCGGCGGAAGCTCGCATCCCCTCCTCAGCATGAACCTTGCAGCCGGGGGTCCGGATGGCTCCTGCATAGTCCATACGAACGACGGCGACGCGGGCGGTCACGACGTCATATTCGAGAAAGGCCACATGATAACCCAGGAAGGACCGATCTCCGAGCAGGAGGTGGAGCTCATGCAGGACAGGATAAAAGTGGGTACAGTGGTGCTGCAGAAAGGCTCCTGGAGCGGCAGCGGCGGAGCCACCGGCGAATCATCCCTGATTTTCTCGTCCTTCGACACCCTGCAGTCCGGTATCCGGAGGAACAGCAAGGGAGATTCCAGCGTGGCAACGGAGAGGTACTTCGCCTCCAGCGACGGTGAACTGCAGAGCAACAGGTTCATGGCCCGGCCCGAAGGAGAGCTGGTTTGCGCCGACTACAGCGCTCCCGGCCAGGACGAAAGCGTCGTCCAGTGGGTGAAATGCGGGACCAACTTCAACTCCAACGACGAGGACGGCCGTATAACCGTCGACGGGACGCAGTACAGGTGCGAGGTCTCGGACAACTTCAAGGACGACGGGGAGGCCAACTGGGTAGAGGTTTCATAGAGAAGTCGCCAATTTGTTTAAAGAGCGAAGGCCCATGTCTTCCTATGCGGAAAAAAGGCCAGTCAAGGCCACTTTATATCGTGGCGGGTCTCGTGCTCGCCGCCCTCGGGGTCGCCCTCGTGTACACGATAATCGAGGGGGAACTACAAGCGGGCGCCGACATGGCCATGCAGCTGGCCAACATAGGGTGAAAGCTTGAAGGGATTCAACCTGACGCTGTCGTACCTGGTCGGTATGCTCGTGGCACTCGTGGCCGTAGTCGTGGTGATATCAGTGCTTAACGGCCAGGTAAGCAGGAGCCTGGGTTTCACAGGCATGATGGAGGTGTTCATCCAGTGAAAGGTGAAATGAGCAGGAACGTACTGGTCGCTGCCGTAGTGGTGATGGTGTCGGTGTTCCTCGTGTTCCAGGCCGCCCAGCAGTTCCTGGCAAAGGCCCAAGACGTGAACAGTGACTCCCGTGGAAACACACAGGACAACATAAGCGCTGCTGCGTGCCGGGCCGACTGCCTTTCCGAGTACCCGGTCGGCAGCTCGAGGCTGCAGTCCTGCAGGTCAAGGTGTGGAGAGGGTTGAAAGGAGACACGATAAACGTCGTCATCTTCTTCATCTCGACAACAGCACTCGTGGTCGTGGCGACAGGTGTCGCCTCCGGCATGTTCATGAAACCGTTTTCCAGTACTTCAAGGGCGGAAAGCGACGCGAACTGGATCAGGGAGAACGTCGTCACGAAGGCCGAAAGACTCTGCACGGATTCCACCCTTGACCGGCTGCCGCCAGAACAGGGAAACTTTTACGAACGCGAGTTCAGGGGGCTTGAAAGAGGCTACATATGCGAGGTACAGGGCAAAAAGGCGGTGTGCCTCGACTACGGCAAGACCACGAGAAAGGTGTTCTTCGGGGATACCTGCAGTTACTCGATGGACGGCGAGTTCCAGTCAGGCCTTTACAGGTTCTCGATGGTCAAGGACAGCGGAGAGGTCACCGTAAGGGTGGATGAAAAGTGACTCTCAGCGACCACACCGTCACGTTCCTCCTGGCCTCCGTCATCGCGACACTGATACTCGGTTTCCACAGCACGGTCAACATCCAGGACGAGCTCCGGGAGGAATCGCTGTCGCTCCGCGCCGAGCAGCTGCAGGAAGATATCCTGCTTGTATCCAACTTCAGCGACGGCTACGTGAAGACCGGCCTCGGCGGCAGCTACGAGTTTCAGCCGACGGACCGGGGCTTCAACCTTTCCTATGAGCAGAGGACCGTGGCGAAGGACTCACCCGTGAACATCCAGGGGCAGTCATTCACGTCGAAAGAGTTCTGTCTCTCGCGCGTACCGGGCGGCGCGAAGGTGACAGGAGGTGGAAGCGGTGACTGCTAAGGGCCAGTCGCAGCTCATAGTACCGGTAGCCGGACTCACGCTCGGCATAATGCTCTCGCTGATACCGGTGTTCGTACTCGACTACACCGTAAGAGTGAGCGTCCACAACATAGAGGGCAACTACGATGAATACGAGTCCACGGTCTACAGCTACAGGGCTGTCTCCACGGGCGAGAACTCGGTGGCGTCACGGGAGATGCTGCGAAAACTGGAGAGGAACGACTGCATGATAGAGGGAGTAGAGAGCAGGAAGTTCTTCCTGAACAGCGAGGTTAACGGCGGAGGGAACGACTGCGTCCGCACGACGCTCGGCACGGCGCTGCCGATATGGGTCGAGAACTCGGGCATGCGCGAGATATTCAGCAGGGAGGTGAAGGCAGGATGAACCCGTCCGAGGTGCTTTTCTGGCCGATAACCGCGCTGATAGTGGCCTTCCTCGCGATAATAATAGTCTTCTTCGTCCCTCAGATGACGGTCGACGCCACGCAGGTGACCAGGGCCGAGACATCCGCGACAGAGGCCCAGGCAGCCCTCTCGGCAGCCATGAAGGCGGAGAATGGAGTCATGAACAACTACGACAGGATATCTTACACTGCCTCGGGCCGGCAGAAACCCATCGACAGCCGGCAGGTCGAACTTATCGCTGCCAACTTCCCCTATTTTGCGGTGAAGACCCGGGATGGCCAGGATGTGGAGAACATATTCGAGAGAGGTACGAAGACCGGAAGGAGGAAGGGAGGCACCTACGGCGTCGAACTACCCGCCAGGGGAGGCGAAACTGTGAGGCTGATAGCTGACTACGAGGTGCTCGGATGAAAGGACAGGGAACGATCATAGTGATGTTCTCGATAATCACCCTGACGATGTTCGCCGGAGTCCTGGCGCTGCAGTCGACCTCGAGTCTTCCGAGGGTCCTCCAGAACAACGTCAACGACCTCCAGGTAGTATCGGACGCGGAGACGAGAACGGACTTCGTCGTCTACGATTACATCCCCATGGCTGCGGCCTACTCGACGGACCAGGCCTCGGTAGAGCTGGAGAAGAAGGATTACTACAAGAACCAGGCGGACGAAGTGAAGGAAAACATAACGGCGAGGCTGAACGGTTCCGCGGAGAGCTACCTCGAATCCAGCTATCTCGGGAAACCAGGCTCAATTACCTGCCAGGTCTCCATACCGGAAGTCGCGCTGTCGGTTGAGGACAACGGTGAAAACGCCTCGGTAACGGTATCCTCCGGCTCACCTCTCGCCTCGACCACATGTAAAAGCTCAGGTACGGAGGTCCGGTACGTCACACCTCGCGAGGAGACCACGGGGACGGTCTACGGCAACAGGATACTGAACATCGCGGAGAACACGGAGAACGTCTTCAGGGCCATGAAGCAGGAAGCGGAGAGACAGATCAACCCTGGTACCACGGACGGTGACGCCACCTGCGGCTACTCGTCAGCAAGCGCGGCGGAACAGGCAGCACTTGACGACGCCCGCAGGAAGGCGGTGAACAGGCTCGACGCGATAGAGAACAACGTGGTGAACGCAGGCCGCGACGTACCAAACCTCGACGAGATGACTCGCACCATACAGCTCATCGCATCCCGGAGCATAAGACACAAGTCTCCGCTTTCATCCGACGCCGACGAATGTTGCCCGGGGACACGCTCCACATGTTACAGGGGCGACGCCTCCTACAGCTACTTCTACGAGAAGCTTGTTGTCTCCGATTTCTACGAGGACGACCGGTACACGATACCTGTGGAATCGGGATGGAAGCACCTGAACCTGACCTCGGTCTACGTCCACGAATTCACGCGGTAGAAGCCGCAACGTATAAATCAGTGGGTTCTCAAGGGTTGCTCAGGTGAACTGACAGTGGTAGAAGAAGACGACAACACGGTATACGTAGGCTCTAAACCCGCTATGAGCTACGTACTTGCAGTAGTGACCCAGTTCAACGAGGGACAGGACACAGTACACGTAAAGGCACGCGGGAAAGCGATTTCACGGGCAGTGGACGTCGCAGAGATGGTGAAGAGGAAGTTCGTGGAGGACGCAGAAGTCGACGACATCACCATCGACACCGACCAGATAGACACCGATGAAGGCGAGGAACTGGATGTATCCTCCATCCAGATAGACCTCTCGCAGTGACGGGCGCTCTCCCGTCCCATTGCTCTTTTTCTTTTCACCGGGAGAACCTCCGCATATTTTTATACCACCAGAAGAAACTTTTCACTATGAACAAGGGGATGTCCCAGACGCTGGCACTCATCGTCGCCGCCAGCGTACTGATGATGACCGCGCTGACCGTGATATTCATGACACAGGGAAGCCTTCAGGACGTTTTCTCGGGATCCAACCGCCAGAGCTGTGTTTCCACCATAACCTCGAAGTGTAGCGTGGCATCAGGCCAGACCAGTTTTCAGGCCCCTGCAAGCTGCGAGAGAGCCGGACTCCTCGGCCAGACTGTGAACGGTCACCAGATAGGGCCCAGCGGTCAGGTGACCTGCAGCAAGCAGCGGTAAGCGCCAATCGTTTAAACAAGGCCGGTGAAGACTAAAGCATGGAGCTTTCAGTCCAGCTGATACTTGTCGCCACCGTCGCCATCATAACAGGGACGATAGTGGTCTTCATGGTGCAGGGCCAGTCTAGCGATATCGGTGACTTCCTCGGCAGCCAGACCGACAGCGCCCAGTGCAACCTTCTCAAGAGTCAGGCCAGGTCTGCTGCTGAAAGAGGCGACGTGGCCCAGTGCCAGAGCAAGAAGGCGAAGGCTTCCAGCAACGGATGTAACGTCAATATAGCCTGTTCTTAGTCCAGATCCAGCAGATCCTCGACCAGTTTCTCGGTCTCCCAGAGCTCGTTCTTCTCGAAGCTGAAACCTGGCGAGGCGTTGTAGACCATCAGCGGGACATCGTTCAGGGTGTGGGAGGTGTTCGGGTCCTCCTCTGAGCCGACGTCCTCGCAGTTGCCGTGGTCCGCGGTCACGACGAGCGCGTAATCAGTTCCACCGACGGCCTCGACTATACGGCCGATGTTCCGGTCAACGGTCTCGACCGCGGTTACCGCGGCGTCCAGGTCGCCTGTGTGGCCGACAAGGTCGCAGTTCGGGAAGTTCAGCATTATGAACTCGTGCTCGCCGTTCTGTATGGACTCGACCAGTATATGTGTTATGTCGTCGGCGTGCATCTCTGGTTTCTGGTCGTAGGCCTTTATCTTGTCGGACTCCACGAAATCCCGCTGCTCGTTCTCGAACTCCAGCTCGCGCTGGCCGTTGAAGAAGTAGGTGACGTGCGGTATCTTCTGCGACTCAGTGATACGTAGCTGGCTCATACCCGCGCGCTCTATCTTCTCGCCGAGCGTGTCCTCCACCACCTGCTTCTCGAACATCACAGGGTTATCGAAGTCGTGCTCGTAAAGGAACATCGAGGTGAAGTTCGGCCTGACCGGGTTCTCGAATTCCTGGAAACCTTCTTCCAGGAATGCGCTGGCTATCTGGACCTCCCTGTCGGCCCGGTAGTTGTAGAAAATGAGTTCATCGCCGTTTTCCATCCCTTCGTAGCGCTCGTTCACAGACGGCTGGACGAAGTAGTCGTAGTCGCCTTCACGATATGTTTTTTCCACAGCTTCCGCGGGCTCCGAGAACTCGAAGCCGTCGCCGAGAGCCATCGCCCGGTACGCCTTCTCGGTTCTATCCCAGTTGTGGTCCCGGTCCATAGCGTAGTACCTTCCTTCCACGGTCGCTATCTCCGCGCCGTACTCGTCGCACCAGTCCTCGACCTGTGACAGGAACTTTCCAGCGCTCTTAGGGGCCGCGTCCCGGCCGTCGGTGAAGCAGTGGACGTAGACATCCTCGATACCATATCGAGACGTTATCTCGAGCAGGGCCGCGAGGTGGTTCATATGGCCGTGGATGCCTCCGTCGCTGATTATGCCGGCGAAGTGGACCGCTGTCCCGTTCTCCTCGGCGCGCTCCAGTGCCTCCACGAGTGCTTTTTTCTCCCCGAGCTCTCCGCTCTTCGCGGCGTCGTTGATACGTTTCAGTCGCTGGGGTATCCTTCTGCCCGCGCCAAGGTGCAGGTGGCCGACCTCGCTGTTGCCCTGGTAGCCCTCCGGCAGCCCGACCGCGGGCCCGTAAGCCTGTAGCTCCTCGAACCCGTCCTCCATCAGAGAGTCTATGTTCGTTGTTTCGGCCTGCCTGAACGCGTTCCCTTTTTCTTCTTCGCGGAGACCTACTCCGTCCATTACTACAAGTACGGTCGGCTGCATATATCAATCATTTCTCCTCGCTGTATTTAACCCTGCCTGAAGAGCCAAGATGCTGCCGATATACGTTTTTTCCAGGTGTCCCGGAGGGCGATTTTATTAACCGGTGCGACCAAATCTCCAGTTGTATGGCTTCTGCCATCGAGAAAAGCGTAAAGGAGGCCACCGAGGAACTACACGCCAAGAAGGCCTCGGAAGGAGTCGAAGTAGTTGACGTGCCCGGCGACGAAGAGGAAACCGAGGACGAACACGATATAGGCGAGCTGGAGGACCGGATGGCAGAGATCGACTCGGAGGACACCAGGGAAGGCCTAGTCTCAAGAATAAAATCGTTCTTCACGCGCTCCGGCAGCAGCGATGAAGAAACGACCGCGGCTCCTGTCGCAGCAGAGGAAGTCCCTGCGCCTGATTACGATGCTCCCGTAGAAGAGGACGACCGCACCGTGGACGCACCGGAGGACATAGGAAGCCACGAGACGCTCGACAGCCTCAGGTCCGGCATTGAGGAAGAACCTGGTGATATGGAACAGGACGGGCCCGGCATGCCTCTCGAGGGACCGGCAGAACCGGCGGGCGAACCAGAAGACGAACTCGAGGTTCCGGGGACCGGGGATAGCAGCCCCGGAGATGAAAACGATGTTCCAGATATCGATACAGGAGAGAGTTCCGGGGACCAGCAGGAGGACTTAGAAGAAGAGCAGCTGTCCGTAAGCCCTGGAAAAGATGAAGATGCGGCAGAAAACGATGAGAGAGCACCTGCTCCAGGCCCCTTGGCGGAAGACGGGGAGCCCGATGGAGACCGGGAAGATGCGGTAGAGGAACATGTTGCGGAGCCGGCATCACCCGAACCGCCTGTAGAGGAGCCTTCCGGGGAAACTGCCGGGAGTAGTGCAGAAGACGTGGAAACAGAGCAGGACCCGATTCCGGGGCCGGAGGGAGGCCGGATAGAAAATGAGCTGAAAGATCTTGAGGCCAAGATAGTGGACGAGGAGTCGCGGGAGCTCGCCAGGATACAGGAGCTGGAGCAGAGGGTCGAACAGCTGGAGATGCAGGACAGGAGCGACATGAGGCGGCGTATCGCAGAGCTGGAGGACAGGCTTGAGGCCATCAAGACACCGCAGGAAATCGACGACCGCCTCACGGAACTTGAGGACGTGGTCATGAACCCGGAGCGGCATATAGACGACATGATAGGCCAGGGCCTGAAGAAAGAGCTGAAGGATACGCGGCAGGAGTTCGAGAACCATAACGAGAAGATAGAGGCCGAGATAGAGCGGCTGGGCGAGGACCAGCAAGATATAGAAGAGGAGCTCAGGAGCTCGGTGGACGAGCTGCGGGATGCAGTGGAAGGGCTCCGGGCCGACCTGCAGAGCCTTGACGAGGAAACCCGTGAACGGGACGAGAGCATAGGGGAAGAAATAGAAGAGGTCGACGGGAAGGTCGAGCAGCTCTGGGAGGCGGTCGACAACGAACTCGCGACGATGGAGAACGGGGTGCACGAGAACGAGGCAGAGGTAGAGGACCTGCTCGCCACGGTACTGGAGCTGTCGGAGCTCGTGAAGCAGGCGATGGACCAGTAGAGTTTTAATGTTTTGAGTACTTCTCGGTGTTAAAGGCGAGCAAGATGGCTGACGACGTTATATTCGGCGAAGATGAGGAAGAGGAAGAAGAGTCAAAGCAGGACGTGCTTTTCGGCGAAGAAGATGAAGAACAGGCTGGCGAGGCCGGAGACTCAGGCGCTGAAGACGGTGCCGATGAGGAAGAGGCGCTGTTCGGGGAAGATGAAGACCCGGAAGGCGGCACATCCTTCACTGAGGAAGAACCGGTAGACGGGGAAGAAGCGGATGATGCCGGCGAGACGGCTCTTTTCGGGGACGAAGATGGACAGGATGAAGAGCAGGTCGAAGAGACCACAGAAGATGACGGAGATAGCGAGGAAGACGAAGAAGGGAGCGATACAGGCCACGTTTCTACGACCGGTGAACCGGCGATAAGTGAAGAGGATATCGAAGATATAGAGCAACGGATCGAGGAGCTGGAGGAACGGCTTGAAACCGCTGAATCGGGAGAAGTAGAGGACCGGGTCGCGGAACTCGAGGAGCTCGATATGGAGTCGCTGCGGGACGAGGTAAACTCTCTCGCGGACCAGGTCGAAAAAGTGGAGGAGCTCGAGGAAGCCATGCCCGAACAGCCGGATGAGGGCCTCGAACAGAAGGTGCAGGACATCGAGGAAAGGCTCGATGCCCGCCTCGAGCAGCTCCAGTCCACCGTAAAGGAGCTCGAAGAACGCGAAGAGATAGGAGAGCTCGAGACGGAGCTCCAGGAGGTCAAGGACAGGCTCGCGGAGAAATCAGACCTCATCACAGAGGTCCGGGACAGCCTCACAGAGCAGGCAGATGATATCGAATCCCGGCTGGAGCAGCTCGAAGAAAGGATACAGGAAGGCGAACCGCTCGAGGAACGACTGGACGAGCACGACGAACGTCTTGAAGCCCACGAAGAGAAGATAGAAGAGATGGGTGGCGACGACGTAGAGCAGCTCCGCACGGATGTCGCCAACCTAAACAAGAGGATAGAACAGCTCCAGGCCGAGATCGACGACAGTCAGCCCGCGGAGCTCAGGGAGGATGTAGAAAAGCTCAAGGCCATCGTCGCGGACTTCAAGTGGCTTTTCAACGACTTCGACGACCTCGCCCAGCTGAAACTGCTGTCACGGGACGAGTACGAGGAACTGCAGGAGCAGGAAGAAAGCTCTACAGCGGAGGTACTGGAGGAGATAAACAGGAACCTATCTGAGCTCGTGGGCAGTTCGGGCGGCGAAGAACGCATCGAGAGGCTTGAGTCCCGTGTCGAGGAGCTGGAAACCCGTGGAGATGATAGCGTCGAAGTCCTTGTGGAGGAGATAGAGCGACAGCAGGACGAGATAGAGGAGCTGCGAGAAGGTTACCAGGAGATAGGAGAGATAACAAAGCTGGTGCTGAAAGAACTGCGCGAGACCCGGTAACGGATATCAAGGGTCGATACAGGGGATTTTCTCTGCCAGCTTTCCTCCCGAGGCTGTCAGGTGAAGCTCCCGAGACCTGACTGCCGGGATTCGAGCGCTTTCTCCAGCTTCTCCAGGCCCGAGTCCACTCGCTTTTCCGAGAAATCGTGCCGGTCTACCAGTATCTCCTTTATCCGCTCCCCGTCCGGTTCACCGAAGCTGTAGTCTATGTCCTCGACAGGCGGGTCGAGGAAGAAGTCCCGTATAGTTTCCGGGTCGTTGTCGGACTGCCAGTCCACTTTCTCGTCTTCCATCAGCCCGTCGAAGCTGTCGTACTCCCTTACGAGCTTGAGGGCGGTCTTCGGGCCGATACCCTTGATCCCGTCCGGGTTGAAATCAGTCCCCATCATTACACCCATCCAGACAAGCTTTTCCCGGGGAATATCCAGTTCTTCAAGGACGTCTTCAAGCTCTATACTCTCCACGGAGACCTTTTTCTCGCCGCCGCTGGATGTCTTCCTCTTTTTACGCGTCGTAAGGTTCCGCACCATGCGCTCCGCGCCGAACAGCAGGCAGTCCCAGTCCTGTGAGCCGACTGCATACACCTGATTATGTGTCATGTAGGCCGCCTGGGCCTCGCCCTCGCTCGGCGCCTGGACGTAGGGGATACCCATCGCGTCGAGCAGCTTCTTGGCCTCCTTTATCATGTCGCCGGTCATCCGCGATGACTGGGTCGCCTTGGAGTAAGCCTCCTCGACCTTGCCCTCTTCCTTCAGGCGCTTCCACTCCTCGCGGGCCTCCTCCCGCTTCTTCTTCCTGCGGGAGCTCTCCTTCTCCTTGAGGTCAGGCGTCTCCCCGTCGAAGACGTAGACCGGCCGTATCTCTTTCTCCAGCAGGTTGATGTTCCGGTAGAAAAGCCCGGAGAGGTGGGAGGTCACGTTCCCGGAGGAGTCCTTCAGCGGCGTGCCGTCACGCTGCCGTATGATGGAGAGGAACTGGTACAGCGTGTTCATCGCGTCTATGGCGAGCTCTTTATCGTGAAGGTCCTCCCATTCGATGCGTTCCGGCTCCACCAGCTCGCCGAGGTCGACTCCCATGAATCGCCTTTTGCGAGCCCAGGCTTAAACAACCGTCCCCGGGTGACAGCTGTGGTGGACAGGAACGACACACGTTTTACAGGGGCGAGATTAAAACAGTGTCATGGAGACGACAGCCCCGTGCGAGTACTGCAGCCGGAGGCCCGCGGTCACGACCTGCGAGCTCTGCGGCGCCAAAGTGTGCGAGGAGCACGACCGTGACTACGGCTGCGACGTCTGCAAGGGCGGCAGGAGGATGGAGTGATCAGTCAAAGTGCTCCATAGAAATAATATTGTCCGGTACGTCGAACTTCAGGCCATGCAGGTTGAGCAGCAGGCTGGTGCAGAGACTGTCTCCCTCTGACGCAGTCTCCATGACCTCCTCCACAGGCCTCCAGCCCCAGTCCACGTAGGTCGTCCCTTCCGTGTCTTGGTCAACGTCAGGTTCCCCTGCGGCTACATCGACCTCGTAGTTCCTGAGAACGATATCGTAATCTTCCCTTTCCTGGCGGCCCTCGCTCAGCAGGTCTTTTATCTCGACCTCGACGCCGAGCTTTTCTCTGCCGGCCCGGATAACCGCTTCCCCCCATGACTCGTCTTCCTCGAGAGAAGTCGCCGGCATACCCCACATACCGGGGTGGTCCTCATCGTCTTCAGGCCTGAGAACGCTCAAAATCTGCTTCTTTTCACCGCTCCTGTATATCACGAGGGCGACGGCTTCTTCATGATGAATTTCTGGGGCGCGCTCCTACTTACATCTTGTTGAACTTCTCTACCTCGATGCTCTGGACGCCTTCAAGGTCCTCCAGCTGGTTCTCAAGGTAGTCGGTGCCGCCTTCCTCATCCGTGGTCTGGGTCGACACCATCAGGGCCTGGAGGCCGAACGCCACCTCCTCGCGCTGCGCCTCATCCACATCTATCCTATCTCTTACACGTTCCTCAAGATCGTCGAGGTCTGTCTCGGCGTTTTCAGGCATGATGCGTAGAACGACTGCTATCTTTCCCATCTTATCAAGGCCCCGTGAACCCGCATTCCGGGCACTCGTATTCTCTTGCCAGTTTCTTGCACTTGCCGCACCGGGAGATCGTCTCGCCGCACTCCGGGCAGCCGAACTCCACGAACGTCTCCGCCGCCTTCAGGTTGCGGCCGCAGCTCGTACACTCTTCGTTTTCCATAACTATCTCCGGGAAAACAAGAGTTAAAAACCCATACAGCTCTCTGAGTATTTTTTAAAACTCGCACCACCTGCCTTTCTACAGGCCCCTTTGGTCTAGTGGAAAGACGGCACCTTGCGGACCGAACTTCTGGAAGTCCGATCACCAGAAACCGCGTTCCGCCCTCCAGCGGCTTGCAGAAGTTGGGTGCAGATAGGTGCAGATCCAGGGTTCAAATCCCTGAGGGGGCGGCCCCATTTCAGTTCACCCTAATGGGGATAAATAAAAAGCCTAGATGCACATATACCTTATATGGGCGACGACCCCGACCAATACCTGGAAAACATCCAGGACGACATATCCGAGGAGAACTGGGAGGCGCTGAAGCAGTTCAGGAGAGAAGCCGACATAGCAAATTCAACCACATACGACTACCTCTCCCGACTCAACAACATTCTACAGACATGTGCTCCCGACGGTTTCCAGCTTTCAGAACCGTCCAAGGATGAAATTCTAGACCTTGCCAACAACATCCAGAAGGAGAAAGATAACCCTTCCACGATGAAATCCTGGCTCAAATCCGTGAAGAAATTCTATGGAGTCTATAAAGGAGGAGAATATTACGAACTCACCGACTCCTTCACAGTTTCAGCAGGAGGAGCAAGCGGAACCACAGTCGAACCCGACATGATACTGAGCCCTCCAGAAGTGCAGTCCATAGTAAACAGTGCCCAGACTATCAGGACAAAGGCGTATATACGGGTAATGTACGAAGTTGCAGCCACTCCAGGAGAGCTACTGCAAGGCAAGTTGAAGGATGTTGACCTCACAGAGGAGACAATCTACGTCCGAGGAAACAAGAACCACAGATCACAGACCATGGAGCTACACAGCGAGGGCGTCAACTACCTGCGAGAATACCTGAAGATGCATCCTGCAGTAGATGATCCGTTCTCCACTACGAGCGAGGAACCTCTCTGGGTCAAGAGCGGAGGAATAGACTGCAAAAACTGCGGTGAAAGCCAGACCGCCCACATCAACGGAAACATGGAGTCCTGTGACAGCTTCGAGGCCGATGAGGCGGCAGCTGTAGGGTACAGGACCATGAACAAGGCGTTCAAGAAGGCAGTTCAGAACTCCGACATCGAACGGGATGTAAAGGCCAAATATCTACGTAAGTCGATGCTGACACGCTTAGCTCCCGAGGTAGGATATGAACAGCTGAACAACTTCGCACGATGGCAACCAGGAAGTTCTCAGGCGCAGTCCTATATCTCCATCAACAACGAGAAGCTGCGGAACATGGTAAAGGAACGCTTCAAAGGCGAGTCAGAGGAAAGCCAGAAATGGATCGTATGCGAGAACTGCAACGCTAGGAACGATCCCGAAAGAATTGAGTGTAAAAAATGCCACCGACCGCTTAACGTGGCGAAATCCGAGAAGATGAAGAAAGTGAAAAGTATAGCAGATCGCCTCTCGCAGGTTGATGAGCAGAAGCTGGAGAAGATAGAGCAGAACATTGACATACTGGAGAACCCGCAGGAATTCATCCAGGAAGAGATACAGCGGCAGATGGCTAAAGAATAATAGTTCTCTTAATCTCTCGAAAATCCTAGTTCTCGCCAAGTAGGTATTACCTGTAATGCAACAGATTTTCGTGGTTCTCTTCCTGCTGAGTGCCACTCCATCAGCTTTCTCTGCGCTTCTTCCATCCAGTTGCGTGGTTCCTCATCCGCATCGGGAGCCCCTTTGTACATAGAGATGTAGCTGGTGCAGGCAGTCATGTTATCAATGAAATCCTCTCCGAGCATATTTCCGAGGTTAGAGTCTTCTACTCTGCCCAGGTAAACCGGGATATATCTGTTACGTAGAAAGGACTCGAAGTCGTCCCCGAGGCCGGATAGTAACTCTTCAGGGTTCTCATATTCCTCAAGATCTGAATCATATACTTCTTGAGCGGCCTGATACCGTTCAAACCAGAGTTCGGCCCATCTAGACATCAATCCCTCGATGTCAAGTTGATAGTACTGTCGATTGTATTTTCCTTTTCTAGTCGTTTCTAATAGGGAGTTCTCCACAAGATCGCTTATAGCGTTTCTTACGCTGTGCGTCTTTCTTCTGCCAGAATCATCTTTACCATAACCTAATCTCTTCGCTATATTTGCAGGATAATCTTCCTCTTCATGTAGTATCCGGCAGATATCGTATGCCAGATGAGAGTCTAGAACCATGTAATAGTACTGATTACAGTTGTAATCTTTATAAATTACAACCCAAGCTGGGCACATGTCAGGACGAAGAACGGCCACCGTCAAATTCAAAACCGACAACGAGTTCAAATCGAGGCTGCGACGAGTGGCCGACAGGAACGGCCTCAGCATTGCGGAAGTAGCCCGCCAAGGCTGCGTTCAAGCTGTTCAAAGACTCGAAGAGGGAGGAGTTAATGACTGACGCAGGGATATCTGCAGGGATTTTCCGAGAACAGTCGGAGGTCGCCCAGCTGGTTCTAGAGGCGAAGGAGGTCGATATAGAGTTAATACGACAGCTACCTCCGGCGTATCGGTACCAGTTTTCACGAGTTCGCGATGATGTAGACCTGAAACAGGATGAATCGCATGGGGGAGATAACGGTGACTGAATTTGTTTTCAAGGAGCAGGAAGTGGAGTTGAACACTGAAGTCCCTGTTAATGTGAAGGGCAAGGTGTATGAACAGATGAAGGAGCGGGACGGGTACACAGACTACGAGGAGCTGTTCGATGTTTATCAATGGGAAAAAGGACGCGGTCATCCACCGCAGTTACTCTTCGTGGATTCCAACAGGCCTGTGAGAACGGGAGAACAGAAACTTTTCCTTGAAAAGGCTGACTATGATGACTGGGAGTTGGATGAAAGAGGAGAATTTGTGGCTAAGAAAATTCTGGAAGGTGAGGATTCTCCGATAGCTCCTGAATGCTTCACACTGGGCTACCCGGCAAACCCGTCAGATGTGCGAGATTTCTTGTCGGAACTGGATGGGGAGGAAATACGGGAACTCATTGACATTTATCTGAAAGGGGCCGGAGCGGTAGAGCTAGACGACAGGCTTCTGTTCTCCCTGAGGCCTTACCTCTTCAGATATGACCAAGATACCATAGTTCCCGAGCAGGCTATGCCCTCTAACCCTCATGCGATAATCTATACAAACCCTTACGTCGGGAAGTCAACAACCTTCGGACGTATCGGCGTCAAGGTGGACTACGCTACACCAGCAAAAGTATTAGGCTGGTCCGGTGCCGAGAAAAACGAGACAGGAACGCTACACGATATGACGGAAGCACTCGGAATAGACGAACTGAATGAGGGAAATAGCGATGGAAACCTTCTATCACGAGGCTTCCTACCTCTGATGAGAGACGGAAATTACAAAGCAGCACAGGGACAAGGAGTCGCTACGAGGACCTGGGCGCCTCTGGTCTTCATGTCGAACCCTAAAGAGTCAGAAACCAGCGACGATCTCGTTACACGCTTCCGAGATAACCTCTCAAAGCTCTCCGACAACTATGGAGCTCTAGGAAGTAGAATCGGTCTGATACAGTACGGTGAGGATTTTGAACCTGTTCAAGATAAGGCAGGAGACCGTGAGAGGCACCAGAATGCAGGGAAGGTCGTTAAGACAATATTCCAGCTAGCAGCCGAACCGTTCAGCAGGCTTGTAAAAGAGGAAGAAGTACAGAAGTGGTTGAACCAGGGCTTTCCAGAGCGTTACGAAGAAGAGATCAAGAAACGAGCTGATGAAGACATAGCCTTGACCGAGGTTCGAAAGTTTTGGCTTGAACACCTGAAGGCAGGGAAACACGCACGAGGTCATGCACTTCGTAACGCCTGTATCGACCACCTGTCCAGTTTGGTGGCAGAAGAGTATGATGTTGAGGAAATACTGGAGACTGCAGACGATTATTTCTCTCGTCTGACAGACGAAAATCGTGAAAGCTTCCGAAACATCAGTAGCATGATAGACCAGTCCAAGCTCGAATCGGTGGCAAGGAAGGATTTGGCGGGTTTGGAACCCGTCTACATGAGATTGTTCGCGTACGGTGTTATATCTAAACATCAGAAAAATCCTCTAGATGAGGGCGAGTTCTATCCGTTAAACCACGTGCGAGAGAGCTTCTTGGCAATAAAGGATGATATAGTTACAGACGATATGGCGAAGCAGTACAGGAAATTTGCACGGATTAGAACCCATATAGAGGGGTCTGCGGGAAGCAAAAGAGAAATGCTACGGAGTTTGCTAGGGATAGAAATATCTGATGTTGAAGGAGAGACTATGTTTCGGGTTTCGGATCTCCAGAAGTTCGATCAGTATGTGAAAGCCGATGTACTTAGTGTACCTAATGTACCTGACAGTGCAGAAAGTACATCAGGTACATCAAGTACATCAGTTCCTACAGGAGTGCTCCAGAAAGTTAAGGAACTCGTCCCTGAGGAAGGAGAAGGGGAAGAAGAACAGTATATTATAGAAGAGATACAGGAGGAGCACGATTTAGACCCTGAGAAGACCCAAGATTACCTGGATATGTTGAAACAAGAGGGAGAAATCTTTCATACTAAGCCCGGTAAGGTGAAGCGGCTTTGAACCCTGTATATAATTACGTTGAAGAAAACGGTCAGACGCCACTTCCCCGTCTTATAGATGAAGTGTGTCTTGAAAGGATCAAAATCGTCAAAATCTGTCAGCAGATGGAACATCTCAGGACGGAAGCGGTAATTGAAGATGGCCTAGCCTACCACGTTGTTGAGGTGAAAGAATGATAGATACGGAGACTTTCCCTAAGATTTGCCTGGGATGTGGAACTGCTATTCCTCGGAAAAGAGTCCGGTGGAAGAAGGACTCTGTAGGGAATGTAGTTTCCAAATGTCCAATATGCCACAGCTCCGAGATTGTTAGACTGGAACGCTTCCTCAGACTAGAAGCTGTAGATAAGATTATAGATAGTATGGAGATGAGATACTAGGAGGTGCTAAAAATGAAACTGGAAACTAAGGATCTCAAAGATATATGGTTAGACGACCACCATGAAATCCCCGGTATACCTTGCCCTGAGTGTGGATTCGGACTCACCTTACCCGAGGCAGCATACGGAGATTGCGGCAACTGTGGGGCAAAACTGGAGCTGAAAGTTAAAACGGTAAGCTCTGGAGGCGAGAAATGAGTCCGGACGTGGTACTTGAGGAGGAAGTTCAGCTCGTATCCGTCGATGAACTGTTGCCCTACGTGAATAACCCGAAGGAACACCCTGAGGAACAGATTGACAGGATTGCCAGCAGCATCAAGAACTACGGCTGGGACGTTCCATTAGTCGTTACCGAGGACTACGAAGTTATCAAAGGTCACGGCAGGTTACAGGCAGCCAAGAAACTAGGGCTGGAGAAAGTCCCCGTCATACAGAGGGACGACCTCACCGAGGCGGAAGTCAAGGGTGCTCGTATTGCCGACAACAGAACCTCGGAGAGCTCTTGGAACGACGAGCTACTGGCACAGGAACTGGAGGAACTCACCAGCAAGGACCAGGAACTTCCGACAGGCTTCGGTCAGGAGGAGATAGACGACTATATAGACATCGCTGAGGAGTTAAAATCCGACGATATTGACGAGGAGGAATTCGACGAGGAAGAGATGGAGTACGAGAATGAATGCCCTAATTGCGGGTACGAGTGGTGACCATGACAGCTCCAACGGTAATCTCGACGTTCGCGGGATGCGGAGGAAGCAGTCTCGGGTACGAACATGCTGGCTTCGAAGAACTTCTGGCCATCGACTGGAACGATACCGCCACCGACACCCTGTCCGAGAACTTCGACACTGAGGTATGGAACAGAGACATTTCCACGGTTACGGGAGAAGAAATTAAGGAGGCCACGGGATTGGAGGAAGGCGAGCTGGATGTTCTGGATGGCAGCCCGCCATGCCAGGGCTTCTCGCTTTCAGGCAAGCGGGAGGTTGACGATGATAGAAACGATCTTTTCAAGGAGTATGTCAGGATAGCGGATGAACTCCAGCCGAAAGTCTTGGTAATGGAGAATGTTACTGGTCTGGTCCAGGGCGAGATGAAGGGGAGGTTCAAGGAGATAATGACGGAGCTGAAAGGTCTCGGCTACCAGGTGCGGTGCAAGAAGCTGAATGCCAAGTACTACGGTGTCCCGCAGTCACGTGAACGCCTGTTCTGGATAGGAGTAAGAGAAGATATTGATGCTGAACCCGTGTTTCCCGAGCCCGATGGCACTGTTCCAACGGTTAAAGCTGCCTTGAAGGGCGTGCCTAAAGCCAGTGAGATAAGGCGTCCTAAAGCCCGTGCCAGGAAGCTTGCCCGTCGTATGGGACAATGTGAGCGAGGTAGAGATTATCATCCGAATGGCAGCTACTTCAACCTCGCCCGAGTCAAGTGGTCCGCGCCCTGTCGGACCGTTACCAAGACGTTCAGTCCTGGATGTGCTGGACTGCTACATCCTGAGGAGGATCGATACCTTACTATTCCTGAGCTGAAGCGGATATGTTCGTTCCCTGACGATTTTGAGCTGTCGGGAAGCTTCACGGAGAGGTGGAATCAGCTGGGGAATGCTGTTATGCCGAAGCAGATGGAGGCTATAGCTGAAACCCTGAAGGAAGAGGTCTTGGAGGCTGGTAATAATGGCTAATGATGTGGACTACTATAACGTCGTTGTACCAGGAGACAAGAAACCGTTAAACTACCACTGGACGGAACGCAGAGCCGAAATACTCCAGATGGCGTTAAAGGCTGGAACCTTCCAGAATATTAACCAGACTAAACTCGCCCAGAGATACGACTGCAGCCAGGGACAGATCTCCCAAGACATTGACAGACTCAAAGAATACATCGGAGAGAACCAGGGCAAGGAACTGAATATCATCTCCGAGCTGGGTTTCCGCGCCGCTCTGAACAATATGATGGAGGAGGGGGACTACAGAGGTGCTATAAAGGCTATTTCAAAGCTTAATTCATGGGCTGAAGATCGAGGTATTCAGGAGAAAGAGCCTGAGAAGAAGGAGATAGAGCTTACCTCGACGCCTATAGTGGAGGCGTTAAACGAACTGGAGGAAGAGGCCGAGGAGGAAGAACAATGATGAAGGACTTAGAGGATTTGAGTAAAGAGGAGTTGAAAGAGGTTCTGGGTACAGAAAAAGGCGTCCAGCATTTTTGTAAGACCCTGTTCGTGGACGAGGAGGGTAATCCTCTGGAACTTACCGATTATCAGGCGGAGATAGTGCTTTCCCTGTTGAAGAAGCATCCGAAACGCCAGCTTATCTGGGCTGCCACACGGTCCGGAAAGTCGTTTGCCCTTGCGATAGGTGCGATACTGTCTGCAGTGATGCGTCCAGGAGAGAAGATAAGGCTTATCGGCCCGACAAAGGACCACGCCAAGATAATCATGGACTACATACTAGACCATCTCTCTGACCACGAGACAATAGTGGAATCGCTGTCCGCTACAGGAGGTAGATCCGTGAAGGACCTGAGGAAAGAGCTTAGCAAGGAGAAGATAACCTTTGAGAACGGGTCGGAAATCTCGGTGCTTACCGCATCTGTAGACTCGGGAGGACGGTCACTACTGGGTAAAGGCGGAAGCATAGTCATCGTTGACGAGGCTGAAAGGATACCTTCGGAGCTGATTAGAAACAAGATTCTGCGTATGGTGGGCGAGCGTTCGAACGCCCAGCTACTGCTAGTATCCAACCCTACCTTTCCTGATGAACGCGGATTCATGTATGAGAAGAAAGACGTGGATAGATGGTATAACCGCAGGATTGGCTGGGAAGATGCTGTCCAGGAAGGACGGCTGGAAAGGGATTTTATTGAGGAGCAGCGTGAGGAGATGTCGAAGGCGGAATTCGAGATCTGGTATGAAGCACGTTACCCTGATGAAATAGATGGCGGGCTACTTCGAGCGGACTGGGTCGAAGACGCCATAAAACGGAAGTTCAATCCAGAACAGGATGCATCAAGTAGTACTGTGTATGGTCTGGATGTTGCTGAGGGCGGGGAGGACATGAATGTGCTTACAAAGGTGGAAAGGATTTCCACCGATGATTCTGTTCGTCACCGCGTGGTATGGCAGGAGTCTTGGAGGGAGGAGGACACGATGCAGACGGTTTCCAATGTTGAATCCTTGAAGGAGAAGGATGAACGTATAATGATAGATGCTATAGGTATAGGAAAAGGTGTGGGAGACGCCCTGAAGGAGCGAGGACACAACGTTGAACTTCTGAAAGTGCATAAGCAGCCGACCCGTGAGAAGGAGAGATTCCTGAACAGGAAGACCCAGTACTACTGGAGGATTCGAGAACTATTCGAGAATGGCAGGATAAGTATTCCGGACTCAGATGAACTGGAGCACCAGCTACTTTCTATGAAGCATGAGTATACCTCTAGAGGTAAGATGCGGATAGTCGATCCATCCAAGAGCCCTGACCATGCTGACTCGCTCTGCTTCGCACTACACGGAGCCGAGGAAATGAGAGCAGGAAAACCAGCAGTCCTGGACATCGAAATGGGAGAACTGTTTGCCTCTCAGAAATCTGATAACGACCTGACGAGCGATATAGGGCGGAACAAAGAACCTGAAAACCCGTTCAAGAAGAGGTTTAGAGAGCGGATGAGAGAGGAGCGAGGGCTCTAACAATGTCTATTTAGTGTGTTTTCCAGACATTGGATAAGCCCGTCAATATCTTCGTCAATAGGATATGACATTGAATCGTCGAGGCTGTCAGGAACCTCAATATCGATTTCTGCATTACCTAGCTCTTCAGCAAATTCCTGCTTGAACTCGACAGCCTTATCCTCCACAAGCCACCCGAAGTTAAGTGTAATATTCCCATTGCTGTAGACGGTGAAAATTGAGCGATCGGAGAGTTCTTCCCATTTTGGGTTGAAAGAGCCGTTCTGAGAGCCTGTTCCCCAGTCAATTGTGTCGGCATTTTCCCTGCTGAACTGGTATAACTTCTTAATCTTCGTCAACTCCTCTTCTGATAGCTTTTTTCTGGCGTCTTCAAAGAAGGATTCTTCATCCCATTTACGACGTGAGCTTGACTGCTTCTTTTGCCTGGCCTGTTCAGTCTGGCCGATAACTCTCGGTACTAGCGCCTGTTCTCCTTCTCCCGTATAGTGCTTGATTTCCACAGCCAGTACTTCCGCTGTCTCCATTTCACGGTTCAGGAACTCTACTATGCTGCGGAGTTCAGAAGGTATTTCGTCGGCAACGAAAAGCATTCGTATCTTATCGGCTGCAAGATTGGTCTTGACTTCTTCCCAGAACTCTTCCGGAGTTTTATCATCGGGTAAGAATTCGGCAAGCTGGTCTTCTGGATCTTCTCCCTGCGACTCGCATTGAACTTTGAATCGTTCTCTTATACCGTCAGGAGTCCAGTATTCTGCCGAGTTTGCCGCATAGTCAAGCATCTGGGCCACAACCCTTCTCCTGCTCCTGGTGTCCTGGCTACGTTTGACTTCCACCAGTGTTGGAACTCCCTCTTGATCGATGAATAAGTGGTCCAGAGACCATCTACCCTCGCTTTCTTCGCTGTCGGGTACGCTGATTTCACGTTCGATAAGTAGCCATCTACGAGGATTTTCAGGGTCTACTTGTTCGCCAGCGAGCAGGCTTCTGTACTCCGCAATTTGCTCTTGAAGTAGAGACTCTTCCTCGTACGTATCTTCGTTCATTTCTCGGAGTTCGCCGTCTCGTATCAGGAATATTTTGCCTTCTCCATCCATCCTTGAGCAATATTTGCTTTCAAAGTATTATTAAAGCAATCACGCAACCCTACATTCTCTCCCTTATCCAACTCGGCACGCAAATGTTGCATGGAAGAGGAGGAACTCTATCGGCTAAAGGCATTCATCGATCGCTCACCGACTAGAAGGAAGATTATAGAACTACTCTATAAGGAGGGAGAGGCTTTGAGGCCTACGGATATAGCATCAGAGATTAAGGTTCAACGTGAAACAGTTTCTAGACGAATTACTGACCTAAAAGAGGAGGAATTAGTGGAGATTATGAATCCGGAAGACAACCGAAATCGGTATTACAGGATTGCTGAGAAAGGTAAAGAACTCTGGCAGGAATTTTCCTGACTCTTTACTACAAAAAATGAAGTTCGCTTTATTGAATCTCTTCAAGGGCTTTTTCTGCTTTATTTATCTCTTCTGTAACTTCTAGATACGTGAAATTATCTAAAGCGTTCTGAAGTTTCCGTCTAGCAAGTTTAGCTCTGCCCTCATTTTTAGCTAGAACTCCTTCCTCGTAAAGAGCTTTGGAGAAATAATATATTTTATCTTCATCACTCTCTGCATGGTCTGCAGCTTCTCGGAACTTATCAGCTGCTTTACTATATTTCTCGTTACTACTCAATTTCTCAGCTTCCTTACGTGATTCTTGGTGTTTTACAGACATTATGCTTCTTGTATACTCTATTCTAAGAAAAAACTCTATAACTTTTGGCTTTCTACTAATAGAAACTAAAATAAAAATCACTCCGAGATCGTAAAAATAAAGGGTCTATCAACGTGAGTGAATTTCTATCTGAATTCCAAGATTCGTGGAGAGAATGGGAAGTAAGCAAAGGAAATATTGATACGACAGGTTTCTATATAGGAGAGGGTTCAAGCGCCCTTGAAGTTGCTGTCGGAAGATCTGAGGAAGAGCCACGTAAAGAAGAACTTACCAAGGTTTGGAAAGAGAGAAAGGGTAGAAGAGCTGCACCAGTTCTATTAGTAGTTCTTTATGGTGATCGGGCAGCTATTTGTGGTCCTACAGGCGGTGCCAGCGGGGATGAACCTCCAATAAGGAAATCTGTGGATTCAGATCAAATTACAAGAATATGTACTGAAGCCCTAGAAAAACCAAATAGACATGCTGCTAGGGATTTTCTCTGGGATGTTATAGAACAAATTGATGACGAACTCATTGGTATAAGAAATCAAGGATTAGTAGCGACACACGAACTGAAGACCGGTGTGAAAAACCGAAGCGATTGGAGTTCAGCGACAGAAGAATCTAAAGAACTACTAGGAATAGAGGGAAGAGAACTAATCGAAGAATTAGGTTACGACGTAGAGAGACTTGAGAACGGAAAAGGTTTTGTCCTGAAGGACGGTCATAGGAACTCTGCTGTCGCAATTTTTCTAGAAGAAGATGAAGATTTTGAAATTAGCCAGGAAAGATTCAGTAACAATACTCCCGTAAACTACGCTCTGAACAAAGCTGAAGATGCCGTAGATGTCGATTGGGTAATCGCCAGTTCAGGAAAAACTTTACGCCTCTACACAACCGATCCTGACAAGGGTCTAGGTTCGAGAGGTAGAACAGATACATATGTCGAAGTTAATTCGGCTCTACTTCCAGAAGAAGACGCCGGCTATCTATCACTAATGTTCTCTCCAGAAGCATTACGAGACGAAGGAAGTCTAGAGCAAATAATACAGAACTCAGAGGACTACGCAACAGATCTGGGAGGAAGACTCCGAGAACGAATTTACGATGATGTGGTTCCAGATCTCGCAGAGGCAATAGCTGATGCAAGAGACTTAGAGGATCCGTCAAGGGAAGAGTTAGATGAGACTTATGAGATGTCAATTATCCTTCTTTACAGATTATTATTCATCGCTTATGCGGAGGACGAAGGATACTTGCCTAGGAAAAGAAATGAGAGATATGACAGACGTTCACTAAAGGAGAAGGCTAAGGAGCTGAACCAGATAAGAACTGAAGGCTCTGGGTTTGATCCTGGTTCAACAAGCCATTGGGAAGACATTACAAGGCTTGCCAATGCAATTCATGACGGTCAGAGTGAATGGGGAGTTCCGGAATATGATGGCCAGCTGTTGTCTTCCGATCCAGATGTTTCTGAAGCTGGCGCAAAACTCGCTGAGCTAGAGCTGAGTAACGATATATTTGGACCTATACTTGCGAATCTCTTGATTGATAAGACAAGTGAAGGATATCAAGGACCGGTAGACTTCAGAAATATTGGAGTCAGAGATTTCGGAACAATTTATCAAGGACTACTAGAATCTGAGTTATCAGTTGCCGACCAGCATCTCGGGATACAGGAAAGTGATGGAGAAGAGCAATATGTCCCTGTAGAAGACGAAGAGAATGCAGAAATTAAAAAGGGAGAGATATATCTCCACGGTACGTCGGGAGAAAGAAAAGCAACGGGAACCTACTATACGAAATCAATTTTCGTCGAACATCTGCTAGACCACTCACTTGATCCTGCAATCGAACAACACTTAGATGAACTCGACGAAATGAGTGACGCAGAAGCAGCAGAAAACTTCTTTGACTTTCGAGTAGCAGACATCGCAATGGGATCAGGCCACTTCCTAGTAGGTGCAGTAGACAGAATAGAATCTAAATTCTCAGCTTATCTTGCTGAAAGACCTCTTCCAGAAGTAGAAGAAGAACTAGACAACCTACAACAAGCAGCAAAGGAACCCTTCGAAAACGAAGAAAGCATACCGGACATAGAAAGATCACAACTCCTGAGAAGACAGATAGCTCGTAGATGCGTCTACGGCGTAGATCTAAATCCTCTTTCTACAGAGCTAGCAAGGCTTTCAATGTGGATTCATACCTTTGTCCCTGGTCTTCCTCTAACATTTCTTAATCACAATCTAGTTACAGGAGACTCATTGTCGGGTATAGGGACAATGGAAGAGGCTCAAGAAATCCTCAAGATAAAGGATGATACACTAGCAGCTTATTATGGGCAGGAGAAAGACCACATAAAGGATGCAAAAGAGAAAGTCGAGCAACTGGGAAGTATCACTGAGGCTCATGCAGAGGAAGTAGTAGAAGCAAGAGAAACCCAAGCTGAGATAGAAAAACAGCTTGATGACTTCAAAGCTCTCTTAGACATCTTAGCTGCTTCAAGAGTAAATAACGAAATAAATGCAGATGATATACGAAATAAGAATATAGAGGATCTGAAAGACACTCAAGAGTATAGTTTAGCTCAGGAAACATTAGAAGCCACAAACCAACTTCACTTCCCTATAAAATTCCCTGAAATCTTCGGAGGAGAAAGCGAAGGCTTCGATGTTATCCTAGGAAACCCTCCTTGGGAGGAGACTATAGCAGAAGAAGATGCGTTCTTCACGAGGTATCGGCCAGGCCTTACTGACATGCCCGAGGGTCAGAAAAGAGAGGTAATAGAGAACCTGAAAAAGGAAAGACCTGACTTAGCAGAAAAATTTGAAGAGGAAAAGGAAGAGCAAGAACGTAGAAGGGAAATATTGAAAGGAGGTCCATTCCCAGGAATGGGGACCGGAGATCCCGACATGTATAAAGCATTCTATTGGCGATTCTGGAGCTTATCGACTTCCGAAGCATCAATAGGCGTTGTTCTACCAAGAAATGCATTCTTCGCTAAGGGATCAAAGAACTTTAGAGAAAAAATACTGGAAAAAGCAGAAATCGAGGACCTGACAATATTGAAAAACAAGGATAGATGGATCTTTGACATCACCCCTGTCTATACAGCAGCACTTTCCTCATTCACGAAGAGAGAACCTGATGAGAATACGGAGATCCCTATAAGAGGCCCCTACACTAGTAAAGAGGAATACGAGAACAGAAAAGAACCGTACCGTTTTCCGGTAAGCGATGCCAAAAAGTGGACAAATGTTTACTCATTCCCCAATCTTCCTGTCCTTTTGGATAACAAGGAAACGGTGGAGGAAGCATTTGAGATTTTGAATAGTGTTCCCAAACTTGATTATGATGAAGAAGGCGAATGGCGAGCTTTGCCTTATAGGGAACTAGATGAGAGTACCGACAAAACAGATGATGACTATGGCCGACTAATCCATCTTACAGAAGAACCACCAGAGGATGATTACTGGCCTGTATTTGATGGTTCTTCAACCAATTATCCAGGAACAGAGTTATGGGTGATGGACAGAGGTTCAAGATTTGGATGGTCTGATCCCGATGTAATGCTTGATTATCTTCAGGAAAGTAGAGAGAGATCACGCAAAATGAAATCTCATTTCTCCCAAAATTGGATACATAGTAGAAGTAAGCTTCCATGTAAAAACTACAGGGTTTGTGTCAGGAATGCCGCTAGAGTAGATAACTTACGCTCTGTAGTATCTTCTCTGATTCCTAAAAATACGTTCATAACTAACGCAATACCTTACTTCCTTTGGCCTAGAGGAGATGAAACTGATATGGCTTATCTAATGGGAATACTTAATTCTGTGCCTCTAGACTGGTATGCGCGGAGGTTCGTTGAAGCAAACTTGAATTACTTTATTCTAAACGCATTCCCTGTACCGAGGCCAGGAGATGATTCTGAAATAAAACAGGAGATAGCAGAGCTCTCCGCGAGACTAGCATGTAAGAGCGATAAGTATGAAGAATTTGCTAACAGAGTTGGAGTCGAATGTGGCCCAATAGAGGAGGAAGAGGAGCGTGAGAAAATAAGAGAGTTAGACGCCTTAGTGGCTAAATTATACGGTTTGAAAAAAGAACATTTAGAAGCTATATTTGACACATTCCATGAGGTTAGTAATCCTCCTGAGTATTGGGAGTCGAAAAAGCATGATACTCTCGAGTTCTTTGATGAAGTTGAGGTGAATTAATAGTGCCGGATTTATCTGATAAACCGACTTTCGTAGATAACCAAGAAGGGAACACTTTGGCGAATGCGTTAAATGAGTATATCGAATATCTTGATGATAGACTGGAGGAGCCGCCGGAACTCGATATAGCCACAGGTTACTTCAACCCAGAGGGATTTTTCTCTATAGCTCAGAGTTTAGATAAATTGGATAAAGTCCGGATTTTGATTGGAGCCACACCAGAGAATAAAGATCGTAGAAGATGGAGGAAACCAGGTGAACCGAGAGATGATAGATACAAAGCTGAAAAGATAGAGGATCAACTTCAGAAATTAGACCAGGACTTAGAAGAGGATAGAGATCTTCTAGGATTTTCAGAAGAAGTTGAAAGTAACCTAAAACATATGCTTAAGGTTTTAAGAAGCGATAAAGTAGAAGTACGGAGATTTGAAGAAGAGTTTCTTCACGGAAAAGCTTACCTTTTCAGTAATGTAGAAGAAGGTGTCATAGCAGGATCATCCAATTTTACAGGAGGAGGTCTCAATACAAATTTAGAACTTAATCTAGGGCAATACGACCCAAGAGTAACTAGAGAGGTAAGAGATTGGTTCGAAGACTTATGGGAGAGGAGCGAGCCATATGATTTAGCTTCGCTGTATGAGGAGAGATTCGAGCCGTATGATCCTTACTTGATTTATCTTAGAGTCTTGTGGGAACGGTATAAGGATGAAATTAGGGATGAGGAGGAACAGAGAGGAGATAAGATAGAACTAACAACTTTCCAAAATGATGGTAAGTTTCGAGCCAAGAAATTCCTTGATGAGCATAACGGCGTTATACTGGCAGACAGTGTAGGGTTAGGAAAAACCTATATCGCAGGAGATCTTATTCGAGAAGCAGTAGATGAACACCGACAGAAAGCTCTAGTAATAGCTCCGGCTTATCTCAAAGAAGGAATGTGGGAAAAGAAAAGGTCAGAATGGCAAGTCCAATTTGACACTATTTCCTATGCTGAACTACGAAACGAAAAACAACTAGGAGGTGAAAGAGAATATCTCAACAGGGATAAGGAAGAATATCAGCTCGTAATAGTTGATGAAGCTCATGCCTTCAGAAATCCAGGAACAGATCAAGCCCATGCACTAAGAACCCTTCTAAGAGGGGATCCTCCAAAAGATTTAGTTCTAATAACTGCTACCCCTGTAAACAACTCTCTCTGGGATCTATACTACCAGCTAAATTACTTTGTCAAGAATGATGCCAAATTCGCTAATGAAGGAATACCTTCACTTAAGGAGAAATTCAAGGAAGCACAATCCGAGGATCCTTCTGACTTAAGTCCAGAGATGTTATTCGATGTCTTGGATAAGACGACAGTAAGGAGAACACGTAGTTTTGTCAAGAAAAATTATCAGAATGAACAGATAGAGGTTAATGGAAATACTATACGAATAAAGTTCCCGGAAACGAATCCGGAAAGAGTAGATTATGACTTTGAAGGAATTATCAGCGATGAATTCTTCGAAGATGTTGCAGATGGTTTAGCAGCTGGGGAAAGAGAAGATCCGGAGCTGTCGCTGGCCCGTTATATGCCCTCTAAATACAGGAAAGATAAGGAGATTGACCACTCTGAAATTGCTCTGGCAGGGCTCCTGAGAACTGGTCTTCTCAAGAGATTTGAATCATCACTTGACGCCTTCATAAATACGGTTGAAGGCATGATAGATCAGTATAACGCTTCATTAGAGCTTCTGGAAAATGGGAAGTTCCCCGATCCAAACGCTATAGATGAATGGATTGAGGCAGATAGCGACGAAGCATTTGAAGAAGTATTCGGCGAGGAAGAAGTGAGAGAACTAGGAGATAACGTAGATAAATCAAGACTTAAGGATGATCTAGAGAACGATTTAGAAATTCTGAGAAGATGGAGAAACAGAGCAGAAAGCGTATCTCTGGAAGAAGACTGCAAACTAGAAAAAATGAAGGAGAAACTAAAGGATATTGTCAAGGAGGCTGAAGAAGATGCTTCCGGAGATAAAGAATTTAGACAAAATAGAAAAATACTGATTTTCTCTTACTTTGAAGACACAGTTGATAGAATTATAGATTATCTAGAAACTGCTGTAGAAAGCGAAGAGGAGCTAAAGTGGTACAAAGATAGAATAGCAGGCATAACTAGTAATGAAGCTAAAGGAGACGCAAGCACCAAAAAAGAAGCTGTACAAGGGTTCGCGCCTGAGTCAACAGATTCTCCGACAGGAGATGACAAATTCGATATCTTAGTAGCTACAGATGTGTTAGGCCAAGGAGCTAATCTACAAGATGCAAGACATGTAATGAACTATGATCTGCCTTGGAATCCAATGAGAGTGGTCCAGAGAAACGGTCGAATCGATAGAATCAATTCTCCGCACTCACAAATATTCGCACATACATTTTTTCCAGAAGATAGATTAGATGAGCTACTGACTCTAGAGAATAGGGTAAGGAAAAAGATAACTAGAGCTGCTAAATCTGTTGGGTTAGAAAATGAAGTAATACCAGATTCTGATACTGTAGAACAAAATTTTGCTGAGAAAAGAGAACAAATAGAGAAGATTAGAGAGGAAGAAGAGGAAGCGTTTGACAAGGATAAGGACTCAGCCACCTATTCGGGAGAAGAATATAGGCAAGAGTTAAGAAAAGGATTACAGGAAAGAGAAGATGATATTAAATCCCTGCCTTGGGCAGCAGGATCAGGATATAAAGGAGAGAATCCGGGATACTTCTTCGCTGCTAAAGTAGGTGAAGACAACTTTTTCACTCGATTTATACCAAAATCCGATGGCGAGATTGTATCAGATACACTAACCTGTCTACAGAATATCGAGTGCGATGAAGAAACAGATAGAAGCCTAGATGGTGAAAGCCGAGAGAGAATATATGATGCTTGGAAGAAGGCGAGAGACGATATCTATGAAGATTGGCAGGAACAAACAGACCCTAGAAACAGACAACCCGAGATTAGACCTTTGTTCCGTCAGGTTGCCGAGCATCTTAGAGAGAATCCTCCTGAAGATATTAGTCAGTCTGAGCTGGAGAGAGCAATAGATTCAGTAGAAGCACCGTATGGACGTCGATATGAAAGAGAACTGAGGGATATATACGAAGATGAAAATCTAGGAAACATGGAGAAATCTGAAGAGCTATTGGATAAAATCGAGGAGTTGGGACTTCAACCATTTGAACCCCCAGAACCTCTAGATCCTATAGATAAGGAAGAAATTCAGCTGATTTGCTGGATGGCTATAGAAGAGAAGTAAATCTTTAGATTTAATCTATCGGTCATTTTTTACAGCACCTGTTCGAACTTTTCTTTAATGGAGAACATCACTTTCTACGGCGGCGTCAGGGAGATAGGCGGGAATATAATCGATTTAGAAACAGATAATGCCCGTCTTCTGTTTGATTTCGGTAAGAATTTTGGCGCAGAAAGCGATTATTTCTCTGAGTTCTTGAATCCCAGAAAGGCTCACGGTATCGAAGACTTCCTGGAGCTAGGGCTCTTACCTGACATCAAAGGGCTATACAGAAAGGATTACCTCAAGCACCTTGGAAAAGATGTTCAGGAGGAACCTGCTTTTGATGCTGTCTTCCTTACGCATGCCCACATGGATCACATCGGATATGTCCACTTTCTCCGAAGCGATATACCGATTTACTGCACTCCTACAACCGCGACCATGATGGATGTTGTCCAGGATACCGGCAGCTATACCTTCGACGAGTTCGTGGAAATGAAGGAATCGTTCCATCTCAGGAGGAAGTCCAGAAAGGATGAACTGACCAAGTTCGACCGTGACATCAAGTCTATTGATAGAAGTATCTACAAGCAACGGGATATAAACACTATAGGAAACGAGGAGACTGTATCCATAGGAGACACAGAGGTAACATGTTACAGAGTCAACCACTCCTTACCGGGAGCGGCCGGATTCCATATTGAAACACCTCAGAACTGTATAGCCTATACAGGAGATTTGCGTCTACACGGCTACCAAAGCCATCACACAGAGAATTTTATTGAGGCATCGAGAAATTTCGAACCCGACTATCTGATCACAGAAGGAACCAATGTCGGGAACTCGGAAGAGATTCCTCCAGAAGAAAAGGTGAGAGAGAAGCTACAGTGGTATATAGGAGAGGAAAATGACGGAGTATTTGTCAACCACCCGCGCCTGGATCTAGAGAGGATGCGGTCTGTTGTGAGAGCTGCGAAAGGCAACGACCGCCAGTATGTTGTGCGAACCTGGCAGGCACATATGCTTAAGGAACTAGAGGAAAACGGGTTACTGCCCTGGGACGACCTATCTGTTGACAGCCCTCATATACGGATACTTGCACCCCAGAAAGGATGGGGTATGCTGATGCACAAGTTTAGAACTCCGAGCGGCGAATGGAAACGTCTGGATGAAATCGATATCGACGACTCCAACCATGATGGATTAGTCAAGAAGGATTACAGAAGTGGATGGG
This sequence comes from Candidatus Nanohaloarchaea archaeon, assembly GCA_042218325.1. Classification (GTDB taxonomy): domain Archaea; phylum Nanohalarchaeota; class Nanosalinia; order Nanosalinales; family Nanosalinaceae; genus JALDAJ01. The sequence goes on along the minus strand of JBDGRE010000004.1, from coordinate 6,087 downwards.
AAAGAGAGCTGGTGATGCGGGACGATACTGTGACGCCGCTGGACATCTGCGACAACCTCGAAAACTACGTTTTATACACCGATTACTACCGCCTAAAGGACTTAATAGACCTCAAACCGGAACGAGGCATGTACTTATGGTCGAGGACAGAGCCGTTCAACCAGGAAATGGAAATAGAACAGCGACGCGTCCACAACTGGCTGAACCACTTCAACCTTCAGATGCGTAAAGCCCACGCCTCGGGACACATGTCACAGAAAGAAATCAAAGAAATGATAGAGGAGATTAATCCAAGCTCTCTCCTCGCAATCCATACAGAGAAACCGGACTGGTTCAGGAAATTAACCTATAATCAACCTGAAATTGAAGAAGGGAAAACTATCAAACTCGCATCTTCAGATATAAGCAGAGAGGAGAAACCTGTTCAGAGTAACTAAGATAATTTGGAGAAGAAATAGTAGCCAAACGACTAAAAAGAGTTATAGAGAACGGTAAATCATGGCTTCTTCGGATAAACAAAGATTTAGCAAGCTAATAACGGGAGACAATTTATTCAAAATTCCGAAGTATCAGAGAAACTATTCTTGGGAAAAGGAGCAGAGAGAAGATCTTTGGGACGATTTAATTGAAGCTATTGAAATGGATAGAGATCACTACATAGGTGCTTTTCTTCTTAATAAAGACGAGGAAGACGGAGAGAAAGTACAGAAAGTGATTGACGGTCAACAAAGGATGACCACTCTTCTAATTCTCCTCTTCGAACTTCAGCGACAGTTCGAGAAGAAAGGCGATGAAACTACCTCCAAGAAAATAACAGGGCAATATATAACTGACTATGGAAGCCAGAAGCTGGAGCTTTTAGGTAACGATAAAGTCTTCTTTAAGAACATAATATTGGAGGGGGTAATGTATGACCATAAGAATAATAGAAAAGAGGACGCTATGTCCAAGGCAAACTTTGATTCCTCCTCTCAGAGAAGACTTTATGAAACAAAAGAATTCTTTAGGGAAAAACTGTCTCAAGGACCTCCTGAAAGCATAGATGTAGAAGACGAGCTGGATTTCTATAAGAAACTGTTTGAAACTGTGAAAGAGCTGCCGCTTCTATCCTATGCAGTAGAATCTAAGAGCGAAGCAGCCCGCATATTCCAGACAGTGAACGACCGAGGTAAGAGATTGACCGATTTAGAGATAACGAAAAGCTACCTTATGCACAGAATCTCGCTAATATCTGATGAAAATGCAGAACAAGAAATCGAAAGGATAGAGGAAGATTTCAGAGAAATCTACAACTCTATAGAAGACGTTTCTGAAAAGATAGATGAAGACAGTGTCCAGCGGTACCACTTCATCATGTGGAATCCAGACTGGACTACAGGACGAGACAAGAGGTATTATCAGGATCATTTAGACCATTTGAAGACTTATTTCCGCCGTACAGATAGCCCCGAAGAGATTCTTCGGTACACAAACGAACTCCAAACTATATTTGATAGATTGAAGGATATCACTAACCCTGAGAAGATAGATGATGAAGAAATCAGAACTAGGTTAGAGAAGTTATCTGTTGCGGGGAGATTAGCCAACTTCTATCCTCTAATTATCACGGCTTACGACCAGTACAAGAATGGGCAGATAAGCAGAGAGAAGCTGTGCCTATTATTTGAAAGAATCGAGGCATTCATAGTAAGGACTTACATTATCCAGAAGAAATCAGCCGACACAGGTAGAACCAGAGCTTACCCATTAGCAAGACAGCTTTACTATAACCAAAAGAGGAACGTCCCGGATAATATCGAACCTAAAGATATTGAGGGCGTAGTAGAGAAGCTAGACCAATATATCGGTAAATACTGCGACAATGATGATATCGACCAAGTGCTACAGAATCAGGATGTGTATGAGTACTATGCTGGTTCCAACAGGCTAGACGAACTAAGGTTCCTCCTCTACACCTACGAAACATCCTTAGAGCATGAAAAAGAGGACATACCATTTGATGCAGAGCGGATAAAAACCAATAAAGATGATAGATTCTCGGTCGAACATATATGGCCACAAACACCTTCAGAAGACATGGAAGAGGAAAAGAAAGAAGTAATTGAGGAAAATACTCACCGGTTAGGGAACTTGGCTCTCATGACTCCCGAAGATAACTCCTCCAATCAAAACGACACCTTTGAAGAAAAGAAAGATAACTTCGCCGGATCCAAATTCCGGATGCTTGAGAAAGTATTCAAAAACGACCAATGGAGTAAAGAAAAGATAAGGAACAGAGAGGAAGACATGATAAACAGAATCAAAGATAGATGGCCTGAAAAGGCGTAATTCTCCATACTGGACTACTCGAGATTACGAACTATCCTATCAGCCATATTAACCCGATCAAGAAGATTCTGTATATCGGATTTATCTCTTATTAACGTGCTATTGGCGTGCATTACTTTATCGCGTAATCTCTGAATCTTGCCTAACTGCTTGTCCAGCTGATTTCTAGAATTAAATCCGCATTCCTCAAGCAATTCGTCGTTCGACCTGATGACTTGTTTATCTCTGTCATATCCAGGTACTCGGCGATATGTAGCTGCTGACCTTTCTTCTTATCATAATACCATCGACCTATTGTCTCTTCCTTTATTTGGCCGAAAACATCTTCTGAGTCCTCATACTCCTGCTCTATTTTTAGAGCCAGCTGGTTAGCCAATTCTGCAATTATAGGGTAAATCGTCTCCTTGACCTCTCTTTTCTTCAGATCAGCCCAGGTTATAATCTTGTATCTCTCATCTTCACTATGGATAAAGGTACATGGACTTCAGCCGGAGGAGGTAGGCAAAAAATTCCGAGAGCACCTAAGTGGATCCGGAAAGGAAGTAACAATCGGTGAAGACGGCTAAGCTGAATTTGAACTTGACAATAAACCCCGTATAATATTGGCAGCAGGCGATTTCGGAACAGAGATAACTGCTCCAGTAACCTGGATGAACCAAGAGTTTGGACTAGACATAACGGCGTTATAGAGTAACTAAGGTGTAAAATTCAATCTTTTTCTTTCCACCACTTTCTATTTTCTTCTTGCCAGGACTCTGGAGGATTCAGTGCTTTCCTATAATGTCTGATAATAGGTGATTTAGGGCCAACACCTTTACACTCATTCCGTCCTGAATCTTCTTCAGACATGTATACAGTATTTGTTTTCCAGTCATGAAAATCTAATTGAAATACTATTTGATGGAGAATAGCCCACACAATAAATAGTTCCATTACAAGTTCTGGATTATGAGCGATCAAGATGTCTATAAAGAAGCAGAAAAACTAAAGGATAAAGGCAGACATAAAGAGGCAGCGAAGAAATTCAGGGAGGCGGCTGATAAAGCAGATAGTGACGCGGATACTAGATTCTGGAAGGGCAAAGCTAAACTCGAGGAAGCAAAGCGTGATTATGATAGCAAGCCTACAGAGGCGGCGGTGAAGATACGAGAAGCTGCAAATATTTTCTATGAATTAATGACGGTTGAAGACGAGGAAGAAGCTATTGATATTCTACATTCTCTAAAGGAAGAAGTTTCAACTGAAAAGAAACAATCTATTGAAGAAGAAATAGAAAAGTTAGACGGATTAGTTGAAAATATAGAGAAGGAAGAGTAAAATCCCTGATTACCCGAACAGAACGGTCACATCCCTGAGGGGGCGGGCTCTTAAAACTCTTTATATCGGATATAAACGCTTAAATATATTCAAAATCTTATACGAAGTTAATAAAAATCTTGAATAGACTTTTTACCTCTAAATACACTCCTTTAGATTGAAGCTTTCTATAGGTACAAAAAGATGCGATGTAAGTTTACTTACAGAATGGCTGTATTCAAATGCGAGGAATGTGGAGCGCCGGTTTCCAAGGATGTAGCTGAATTAGAAGACAGAGGTTTGATGGATGAAACTCTCCCGAATTACAGAATTCAGGATGCATCGGATGGAGAGGATTTGTTGCCAGAAGGGTTCTTCATCAAGGCTGAAGGAGATGACAAATACAATTTCTATGATGATAAGGAACATTGCTTCGTGATCAATCTCAGAGATGCTAAAGATACAAGGCTAGATTACGATAAAGTAGTAGGTTGCTGTGGTGTTGACGGTTTAGAGGGAGAGAATACAGAATGCAAGAACGGTCACAAAATAGGTACTGAAAGATCTGACTGCTGGACGAAGCACGCACTTTACTTAAATCCAGATAAAGTTATCCTTAGAGAGCCAGACGAACACGAATCCTGGGAAAACCTTGACAACGAAGAGTTGCTGGATATCCTTGAGAAGGGCGGCAAGCAGGACAAGAAAAGGGCGGCGTTTCTTCTGGCTGTAAGAGGCGATGATAGAGCGATTACCTCTATAAGTAGGATTATCTCTGATGGCTCTACTCCCGACGATCTTCGATTGACTTTGATTAAATCTCTGAGAAGGCTTTACAAAGGAGATAGGAAAACAGTGGTTGAGACTTTAATTGAACAGCTTGAACATACGGAGTCTCAGGAGCTGAGAAAAGTCTCTGCTTGTTCGCTTAAAGGGCTTGAAGAGGAAAATGTCAGGGATCAGTTGTTATCCGCCATGAAGTCAGAGGAAAGTAAGATAGTTAGGAGAGCGATCGGACGGACGCTGGCTTCCTACGGTAGCGATGAGATAGTCAATAAGCTCGACGATATTCTAGAGGATGATCAAAGTTCGGAGGTCAAATCGTCAGCCGCCTTTACACTTGAGAGAATTGAGACTGATTCATCGACCGATGTGCTTTTGGACAACCTCGATCAGGAATCCGAGGAGGTAAGAAGATCAGTAACTTCTGCACTTCGGTTCAGAGATGATGTTGGAGTATTCATTCCTCTAGTTAAGAGGCTTAAAGATGAAGATAGAAAGGTTAGAGAGAATGCCCTGGGTGCGTTATGTGAGCTTTCTGATTTCAAACGGTATGATATACCAAGTGATGAAGTAACGCAAGCAATGCCGAAACTCGTGGAAAGTCTTAAAGATGAGTCGGGATATATCCAGCTAAATGCGCCAACAGTTATTGGTAGACTCGGCGATAATAAAACCAAGAAAAAACTTGAAGATCTGAAGGCTGAAGCAGAAGATAAAGAGTATAAGGAAGCCATTGAGAAATCGATTGAAGAACTCGAATCAAATTCTGCCGGCGAGATTACTTCATATGGTGGTTCTAGGCTTTCGCTGGAATCAGCCCTATCGAAAACGGTAGCAACTCTTGAGGATGAAGACAAAGGTAGAGGAAGCCGGGCGCTTGCTTTACTTGCAGCGTTACCTCTTTTAGCTCTCTTACATTTGCTAATCAAGATTGAGGGTGTAAAAAGAAGTCTAAAGGGACTATTCAACTAAATGATGCCGAAATCCCTATTAGCCTATACTGTTGGTGCATATGCCTGAGGTTTAAATGAAATCATAGTTAGTAAATCCGGGCGCCTACCTGTTGATATATTAACGATTTAGTCTGATTTCAGATTATGGAGATCGAGGTAACTGAGAGGGCTATGAAGGATCTAGCTGCTCTTCCTGATAAGGTTGTTGAGACCTACATGAGTAAGAAAGATGCTGTTGAAAAGAATCTGGATTTAGGTGCTACACCGAGACAGGCTTTCGACAAGTTTCTCTCAGGGAATATGAATCCGGTTCTGCAGATGAATCTTGGCAGGGATTACAGAGCCTGGTTTATAGAGGGAGAATATGTAGAAGAACTGGAGGATGATGCTATATACGGCTGGAGAGTATTGACTAAGAAAGAGTCAAAGAAGCTTACGGGCAAAATCAGAGATCCTCTCTCAATTTTTCAATCTGATCTCTAATCTTAGAGTTATCGGACTCAGTATTTCCCTCAATCATATCTTTCGCTCCTTCTTTCATTCCTTTCATTAACTCTTCTATACTTCTATCAGATTTCTTGACGGCTTCAGGCATTGTAGTGACCACGGCAATAGATGTTACGTACACACTTAATACCTTTACTGTAGGGAGTGATATCATCACTTAATTATATACGAATTTTCGCCCTGTTTGCCTGAACTGTTGGTGCACAGTCCTGAGGGGGCG
>JBDGRE010000035.1:0-16820 GCA_042218325.1 Candidatus Nanohaloarchaea archaeon | reverse complement strand
ACCCGGTAGAGGCCCAGGACGCCACCACCAAGAGCTACGTAGATACCAGCGACGATGTCGTACCGGATAATCAGGCCCTGAGCGATGTGCTTTCACGCGGTAACGGCGCCGGAAGCAATAGCATCGACCTGAGTGGTAACAATGTTACTGATATCGAGGCTTTGAAGAACAATAACGGGAAGTTGATATACGATACGTCGAACGGGTTGCTTTACGCTAACAAGCCGAATGTAAATGGGGGCGGTCTGTGGATTTCGGACGATGCCGCGATAAGAGATTACAACGACGGGTGGATAAGGTGGACAGGTCCCGGAAACGGTCTTGACATGAACTCCCACCAGATAACAGGGTTGTCATCTCCCAACTCGGCCAATGACGCGGCCACGAAGGGTTATGTGGACAGTAAGGTTACTTCTCAGTCACACAGGGAGGTGAAATCGAACCCGGATAACTCCGTATCTTGGTGGAACGGGAACACTGGCGATGGTATAAGCGACTCTATCAGATGTTTTCAGTGCAGCGGTTACATTAAGGTTACCGCTAATTTTGCGAAGGGAGGAGAGTACTTGTTCGATGACTCCCGTATATATGTGGGCGTGAGCAACACTTGTGCATCGGGAGGTCAGGAAGGTTCAGGAAGAGTAGAAAATGTTACGGTTCAAACTGTTAACAATGGCAAGTATCACGCATATCCTTCATTGAGCGTCTCAGACGATGGCTATGAAACCTGTACAATTGCTTCCAGTTTTTCATGGTCAAATATCGATATCCCTAACGGGGCTGCAGTGGATAAGGTTACGGTTTTCGGATATGCTTCAGGATATTATGACGGGGAGGGTGCTACTGTCCACCTGCGGGAGACGCACATGTATGTGATGGGTAAGGGTTACCACGACTTGGGAACAGGTTATCAGCTGATACCTACGAATCCGATGCCTTAACTATCCCGTCCTGAACTCCACCAGTGTTTCATTGTCGAGCGTGTTGCGGACCGCTATCTCGATGCTGCCGGTTTCGGTGCCGGTGAAGCCTTTCACAGGGTCCTCCATGTCCATGTAGACCTTGACGACAGGTTTCTCCGGTATGGTGTAGTGGAAGCTGGGCTCAAGCAGGTTCAGGAAACGCCGGTTGACTACCTGTTCCTGGTCGTCCTCGATCTCCTGGTAACCGCCGCCGGTGTTAGGGATGAGGAAGCTGCCGGAGTCCTGCGTGACACGGAAGACGTCGCGTGACTTCTGCTCGTATTCGAGGCTGACGAGCGAGCCGTAGCTGACTATCCCGGTGGTCTGGTCGGACGCGATGTAGGGGTAGTCCAGCTCCAAGGGGTTGTAGGTTTTCTCCTGTGCCGGGTCGCCCGAGACATATACGTTCGACGCGTCCATCTTCATCTGCAGCGTCACGTTCTCCGGCGGTTTCCGGGTCTGAGGGCACACCTGCCATTTGAAGTAGCCGGGCTCGGCCGCGTGAGAGTCGTCCTTGGAATAGAGCGAGACGATAGGGTTCTCGCTGCAGCTCTGCGCCACGGAGGGGTTGACGTCGGTCGCGCAGACCTTCCAGTGGTAGGTGTCGTACACCGAGGCGTGCGAATCGGTCTTCGTCTTCATCGAGATAACCCTGCGCTCGTCCTCCTTGCAACTGGTCCTTATCGCGCTGTTCTCGACCTCTTCCCCGCAGACCTGCCACTTGTAGTAGCCCGGCTTCGCGACGTTACCCCCGCTCCTCGAGTACATCGAGAACAGCGGCTCCTCGCCCGAATCGCAGCTCTGCTTTACGGAGAAGCTGGGCGCGCCCGAGACCGCCGGCACCATAAGAACCAGCGCAGCCAGCAGGATTTTCCTCGGCGACATACCTTGGTATTCCTGATGCTCGGTTAAAACCTTCACCGCGGCTTTCAAGCAACTTTAAACACGGCCGCGGGAATGTCTATAACGTGGACGGAAAGAACCTTCTATATCCCGCAGTGAACTAGATGAGCCGCAAAACAGACCTCGTAGAGAGAAAAACCCTGTTCGCCTCGGCACTTGTCACACTTGTGGTTCTCTCCTTGGGCTTCATCGGCGCCTCAGAAGTCCTGGACGCGGACGGCTCCGACAATCTTGGGGCGGAGTACCGGTTCGATGAGGGCGCGGGAGGCATAGTAGCGGATTCAGCAGGCTCTAAAGATGGAATCGTGAACGGAGCTAGATGGAGCCGGGGAAGAACTGGTAGCGCACTACGGTTCTACGCCGATGGAGACTGGGTGGACACCCCATACAAGGATGACGGAAGTTCAGAGTACTCAAAAGGTCTTACTGTCTCCCTCTGGGCGAAGAGGCAGGGAAGCTCTCCGGACAGCTGGCCGAGACTGGCCGCTACCGACTGTTCGGAATACTGGTGCCTGATAGAAGACAACGGCGGTAACGATGGAGGCCACGATATAAGATGGACCGCAGCTGGCAGTAATATATACTCTTCTACAATCCTCGAAAAAGGAGAATGGAGACATATCGTTGGTGTTTACGACCCATCGGGGGAGATCAGGCTGTACATAAACGGGGAGCTCGAAGTAACTTCCAGTGCCTCCTCTAACGGCTTCGGTTCCGGTGCGACCCGCTACATGCACATAGGTGCGGGAACCGAATCCAGTTCCTACCCAGGAAGCATAAAGTCGGGTACGGAATTCAACGGAACGATAGACCAGGTCAAGATATTCTCTGAAGATTTGAATAGAACACAGGTCAAATCCTTGTACAATCAGGGTTCCTACAAGATCAGCGACGGACAGGGAACCTCCAGTCCGGACAAAGTACTTGACGTCTCTTTCACAGAGAAGAACAGCACCCACGTCTTCGACACCTCAGGCAACAAGAACCATGGAAAGCCTAATAGTGGGGCTATCCAGCAGTCGGCGTTAGGGTGTAAGGTAGGGCGGTGTTATGAATTTAAGGCTGATAGCGGTCGGATAACAGCGGATGATGACCGGAGTCTTGATTTGACAGATAACCACACTGTACAGTTCTGGATGAAGATGAAGGAACCGTCTAGCTCCAGTTGGGATCAATTGCTCGTCAAGGGGGACGGTGGTTCCCGAACGCCGGGTCTCTGGTTTCAGGGGGATGGAACAAATACCATTCACTGGCGGGTGAGGAATTGCAATAATAACAATGACGGAATTGACAAGACAAATACCGCTTTTGATGTTGGTAAATGGTACCATTTAGCCGGGGTCTATAACAACGCCTCGAACAAGCTGAAAGTTTACGTAAACGGTCAGCTAGACTCATCAGCGCCTGTTTGTGGGCCTCTAAGTACAAACAGTCAGTCTCTTTACCTGGGCCAGTCCCCGAACTATGGTTCCATCGAAATGAAACTGGATCAGGTCAAGATATACAAGGACGCTCTGAAACCAAGTGAAATAATCGAGAAGACTCAGGGCCTGGAGTCTAAGGGCGCAGCGGTTGACCTGAGGTTCTCGGAAAGCGGCGGAGACTATGCTCACGATACTTCTTCCTACGGTAACGATGGAAGGCTGGAGCCGAACGCCGTGGACGGCCCCAACTGGACCGAGAGCACGCGAGGTAGCGCGCTGGACTTTGATGGACTTGACGACAGGGTGGAAGTACCAGACTCGAAAGAACTGGAGTACACCGGCGGCGGGAAGACAATCGAGGCCTGGTTCTACAGCCGGGATGACAGCAACAGCGGCAGCATAGTCTCCAAACCTTGGAACGGGATGGGAGATTACAACTATAGAATAGACTCCAATTCTGACGACTCTATCACGCTGAGAATTCAGGGTAACGAAACGACCAAGACGATACAGAGTTCCCCGGTTTCCAGCGGGTGGCACCACGCCGTCGGCGTGCTTGACTCCGGTAAATTAATTCTATACCTGGACGGAGAGCTTGTAGGAACCAAGACCCATTCTATAGATAGATGGGTGCCGCTCGACCACGGCGATGACAACCTCGACTTCACTGTCGGCACGCTCTATCCTTACGGCGACGGCTGGAGCGGAGACACCAACCACGCCTTTAACGGCAAGATAGACGATGTAACTCTGTTCCAGCATGCGCTCTCATCTCAGGAAGTCAAAGAACAGTACGCCCGTGGAGTCAGCAGGCTTAACAGCGGCAGTGGAAACGATTTACGGAATGAGCTTGTCCTCTACCAGTCGCTCGACCGCGTCGAAACATGCGGCCAGAGCGATACCATCAGCTGTCCGAGCGGCATGAACGGCGAGATCGCGGTAGATGAGAGCGGAGCAGGAAACCATGGTGAGCTGGTGAACGGTCCTCGTGCCAGATTGAGTGCTTCATGTGTAAAAGGTAGCTGCCTCGAGTTCGATGCCTCCGATGACTACGTTTCTAGTTCTTTCCGGCCCGAGATGGACTCCGACACCCCGCTGACCTTCTCTGTCTGGGTCTACCCGACTAAGATCGATTCGAACAAACGGAGTATCGGAACTGCTGACAACGGCGGATGGGACTGGCTCTTGGGGCACGGGAGAAATGAAGGTGAGTACCATATTGGGATAGGTAGCTCTAACGTCTGGCAGACAGGTGTTCCTGTCGACAAAAACCGGTGGCAGCATCTAGTAGTAGTGTGGGATATAGTCAACGGTCAGGCTCGTTTCTACAAGAACGGAAAACTTATGGGAACTAACTCGAACATAGGTACCGCCTCGACAGGTTCTCCGTGGACGATAGGTTCGCGTCCTGCACCCAACGAGTTCTTTGGAGGGAAGATAGATCAAGCCCGTCTCTACAACCGTTCCCTCTCAAGCGCAGAGGTATGGGAGCTATATACTCAGGCTAAAAATCCTGGCCGGGGAGAGATGCCAGGACCGGCTGCCCACTGGAAGCTGGACGCTGGTAAGGTGGGAACAAAGGAGAACCCTGCGGCTTCTTGCCTAAGAATCAGTAACCTGAGGCCGGGAGCGGGAAGCGGGAAGTACTGGATTACGGGTTACTCCGGAGAGCCACAGGATGCGTTCAAAGTTTTCTGTGATATGAAGACTCAAGGTGGGGGCTGGACAAAGTTATGGTTCACCGAGGATCACAGGACCGGATTCGGATTTGTTGCGTGTGAAAGCTCAAAGTGGAAAGGCAAATGGTCTTCGAGCGCGGTGCTCGATTTGGACCCTGACTGCGACCAGGACTTCGCTGAGCATTACGGGTCGAACAGTGCGCTCTATGACCTCAATCTTTCGGACGAGAGAGGCAGCAGCATCTCGGATAGGCAGGTGCAAAAGTTTGCCGAACGGATAAATCGTACAGTTTACAACAGCTCCTTCCGTTTCCAGGATGCGGACAACAACTGTGATGGCGGCAGGGAGCCGGTGACTCCTTACGCAAACTCCGGGCCCAGCGGCAACTCGGTGAATGTGTTTCCCACTATGGGCAACCCGGCATCGGATACAAGCCACGTCGTATGCGGTGGAGGAAACAGCGGAAGCACGCAGACGATTTCAGGCTCATGGCGGACGATAATGACGAACGGTATACCTACAGCTTTCGGGGTGCAGAGCGGTAACGGCGATACAGGATGCTGGAGATGCAGCGGTTATGACCATGGATACGGATCAACTGTAGAGTTCAAGGCCACCTACTTCTTCGCCCGAGAAGGCAAAGGTATGAACCTGACTGACTCCAGCGGTGAAGGGAACGAGGCTGACATGGTAGGAGATCCTAGATGGGTTTCGGGTCGGCATGGCAAGGCTCTGAAGTTCGATGGGAATGACGATTACTTGGACGTTAATCCCCTGCAAGGCCCGTTCGGCCAAAAGATAACGGTTTCTGCATGGCTGAAGCCGTCCCAGATTAGCGGAGATAACCGCCAATGGATCGTAGAGAAAGGAGACGGCTTCATGAGCTATATCAAGGGAAGGGACTCCAGCCTTCACTTCCGCCTTAGCTCGGGAGGCTCAACCGCCACGTGGGATACTGGATATGATATGAAAACAGGTGAATGGCAGCACGTGACCCTAGTTTATGATGGTGCAGAGATGAAGGCGTATGTCAATGGCGAACTGCAGGGGGGCAAATCCAAGAGCGGCGATCTACAGCAGATTCAGCAGGTCTCAGTAGGGATGGACAAGTTCAACGGTAACGACTGGTACGCTGGAAAGATAGATGACATACGGATTTATCCATACGCTCTGAACCAGAACCAGGTGAAGCAGGTCATGAACGGTGGAGGTGTCAGCGTTGGATAGTACTCCCGGCAACGGTTTAAACAAAGAAGAAGATACTTGCGATGTGAAGCTGTCTAAGCTTACTGCGTCTCTAGTAATCCTTCTGTTCCTGGGTCTAACCGCCGCTGCGCAGCCGGAACAGTCGCATAATCTCTCGGAGATTCACCCGATGGACGAGATGGTGGCGGACCTGAACGTCACCGGACAGGATATCTTCAGCGTCTCAGAGCTCCGGCTACAGAACGGTCTCCAGTTCGGAGGCACCTCTGTCCAGGATCCAGGCAACGTCTATATCCTTGAGTGGGATACCGGGAACAGCGAGTGGGATTTCCGCAACAGCAGGATAAACATGAACGGGAACACCATAAAAGGAGTCGGCGAGCTTAACGTTACCGAAACTGGCTCCGGTACGATGATCTCGGAGTTCACGACAAGCCAGATAAGGATGCACCAGCCACTTAGTGTCCAGTCTTCCGGCCCTCTGGCGGTCGAAAACGGTATCGAGCTTACAGGTACTGATACAAACACTATCGAGTCTTACTCCACGATGTATCTTGAAACGTCATCCGGTTCGCCTACGGACATCGTCCTCAGGCCTACTGGAGATGTTGGTGTTGACGCGAATCTCTCCAGCACCGGTATCATAAAGTCTGGTACCTCTGCCTATCGCGGTCCTGCTACGGATATCATGGTGGGGGAGCACGGTGATAAACCCCAGGTAGAGCTGAGAGGTTCATCTTACAGCCCTGTTATCACAAGCGAATCCGGTGACGTCGCAGTCTGGACCGACAGTGGAGGCGGGAGCTGGACCCAGCGTTTCAGGGTCAACAGGGGAGGGCCGGTGGAGTTGAGGAGCAGCCGTCTCCGGATGAACGGCAACTCAATAACTGACGCCAACGCTATACAGGCAGGCACGTCTGGAAGCGGGGATCTGCGTCTCTACACTTCGGGTTCGGGTTCCAGCGCTGTAAGTATTTACGACAGCTCCCGGTCAGGTAACCCAAGACTTCTACAGGCGAACGAGGGAGGACCTGTGACGGTAAAAAATGCAAACCTTGATTTGAGTGGCAACAGCGTCAAGAACGTGGACTGGGCGAACTCGGACCGGCCTATGGCGTGGGCAGGGATAGACCCTGATGACTCCGGGAAATACTACACATCAGGTGGTATAAGTGAAGGTGGTCTTTCTAAGCCGTCCGCAGGTAATACGGACTGTACTAACGGCGGGAATTACACTTGTATACATAACGAGGGAGGTGAATTTTTCGAGATGGGTATCACGATTCCTCAAGAAGCCGCAAGACTTAGCTGGGGAGGAAACACTAACGCGTTCTGTTCAGTAACCGCTCTTGGTGACGCGGATTACAAGAGGTCTCTCCAGGGCATAACAAATTACAGCTACGACATGGCGGGTAGTAACATGGCGCACTGCGTTGACGGCGCGCCTGACAACAACCGGCATGTCATGTGTGTACAGACCGCCACGACCCGTGTAACGAGCGACACGGCGGATATCGGAGTAATGTGCATGAAATAGCCCGGAATTATTGACCTGAATCCCCGACCTCCCTTTAAAAGCTTGGGTTCTATCCGGTTTATATTCAACGTGATAAACGAATGAAAGTACACACTTTAGGAGGTTATGAAGAGGTCGGCCGTAACATGACCGCGGTCGAGGTAGATGAAGGTACGGTCATATTCGACATGGGATTCGAGATGGAGGAGGTCATCAACGCAGAAGGAGAGATCAACGAGATGACCACGAACGACGCCCTTGAAACAGGCGCGATTCCTCTTGACGAACAAATCATGGACAAAGATGTAAAAGCTATAGTTATCGGGCACGGTCACCTCGACCACGTCGGCGCCATCCCCAAGCTCGCGGGAGCCTACGACGCACCGATCCTCTGCAGTCCTTTCACCAGGAAGGTCGTGGAGAACATCCTCGAGGACGACAGGAAGAACATCGACAACGACCTTATCGCGGTAGAGAAAGGTGAGGAGTATGAGGTCACGGACTCGATGTCCGTCGAATTCATGCACGTCAACCACTCCATCCCGCAGGCGACGCTCAGCTTCCTGAAAACGGACGATGGCAACGTGGTCTACGGCAACGACATGAAGATCGACTACTCGCCTGTCATAGAGGAAACGACTGACATCGAGAGGCTCAAGCGGGCCGGTGAGGAAGGCGTCAAGCTGATGATACCCGGGACCACACGGGTCGACGAGCCTGGAAGGGCGCGCTCCGAGGAGTCTGTCGAGGTGGAGCTGCGGGACGTGCTGAACTCCTGCTACGAGGCAGGAGGCGCAGTCGTCGTCACGACGTTCTCCTCGCAGATCTCCCGGCTGAACTCGCTGCTGGACGCGAACGACGGTAGACGCAAAGTTGCGTTCGTCGGTAGAAGTCTCCGTGAGTACACGGAGGCCGCGGCAGAGCTCGACCTTATCGACCTTTCCGACGTCGAGGTCGTCTCCTACTATAACGAGGTGGAGGAGCTGATGAACAAGGTCGACAACAACAAGGAGGACTGGCTCATCGTCGCCACGGGCAACCAAGGTGAGCCCGGGGCGCAGCTGGACAAGCTCGCATCCGGAGAGTATCCTTTCAACCTCGGCAGGAGAGACCACGTCATCTTTTCTTCCCGTACTATCCCGACGCCGCTGACACAGGCCAACCGTTACAGCCTCGAGAAGAAGCTGAGGCAGAAGGGAGTCCGGATGTACATGGATATCCACACCACGGGACACGCGCACAAGGAGGATCACAGGGACTTCATCAGCTACATGGACCCTGACAACATCGTCCCGTCCCACGGAACCATCCAGAAGCTGGGTAGTTACGTGGAGCTGGCCCGCAATGAGGGCTACACGCTGGAAGAGGACGTCTTCATCGGCGAGAACGGCCGCACAATCGACATCGACGGGTGATGGCTTGAAAGTATCCTTCGTCATCCCAGCGAGGGATGAGAGGGAAACCCTCCCCTCGGCCGTATCCTCTGTTTCATCCCAGGAGGGAGAGTTCGATAAGGAACTGATAGTCGTCGATGGAGGAAGCAGCGACGGTACCCTGAGCTATGCCAGGGAGGTAGCGGATAAAGTAGTTACAGGTGTGAAGGGCCGAGGCAACGCGAGAGACACCGGAGCTCGCCAGAGCTCGGGAGACTACATAGTTTTCCTCGATGCCGACACCGAGCTACGTCCTTCCTTCACCTCTACCGCTATCGAGATGATGGAGGAGAAAGAGCTTTCCGCATGCACCGCAAAGTTCGAGATGACCGGTTTGCGATCAAGGGTGGTGCAGTTCATCTGCAACCAGGTTCTGATGCGGGGACAGACCCCGCTGCTTCCAGGATTCGCAGTCGCAGTTAAAACTGGTGACTACCTTGAATCGGGCGGATTCAGCGACGTCTTGGGTGAGGATCTTGAGTTCTCCAGCACGATCGAGTCGGTGGGAGATTCAGGGGTCATCCGGAAAAAGCTGGTAAGAACCTCCGGCAGGAGGATAGCGTCGATGGGGTTGACGGGAACACTGGTGTACTACTCCCTGAAGGAGCTCGGCAGGAGGAGAGGAGTCAGGGAGAGCAGGATAAAAGATATCAGGCAGTCCCTAACACTTTCGATATAGGAAGATGGCAGCTATCATCCTACCCAACCATCTTTTCCCGGAGCCGGTCGATGAAGAGGAGAAGTACCTGGTCGAGCACCCTCACTTCTTCTCAAGGCTAAGTTTCCACAGGCAGAAGCTGGTGCTGCACCGCGCCTCTATGAAAGCCTACCAGGAAGAGACCGGTGCGGAGTACATAGAGCACGATGAAGACTTCGAGTTCATATTCGAGCAACACGAGCACATCAAGATGTACGACCCTGTGGACCACACCCTGAGAGACGAAATAGAAGGTCTGGCGGATGAGAAAGATGTGGAGCTGGAGTTCGTCGAGTCTCCGATGTTCATGAACTCGATGGAGTTCAACAGCCAGGCGATGCCTCAGAACTACTTCCACCTGGAGTACTACAAGCAGGTCAGGAAGCACCACGGTATACTCATCGATAACGATGGGAACCCGGAGGGAGGCAAATGGAGCTTCGACCCGGAGAACAGGGAAAAGATGCCGGAAGACGAGCAGCCTCCAGAGATACCCCAGTTCTCATCCGAACACGTCGAGGAGGCAAAGAAATACGTTGAGAAAAACTTCCCGGACAACCCGGGCTCGCTCGAGAACTTCTCTTGGCCGACTACCAGGGATCAGGCTCTTGAGAACCTGGAGGACTTTCTCGAGAACCGGCTGGAAAACTTCGGTGACTACCAAGACGCGATAGACAGCGACCTCCGCTATGGCTACCATTCCTTGCTTTCACCAGCTCTCAACATCGGTCTCCTGACACCGGGAGAGGTGGTAGAAAAGACGCTCGCGTACCACGAGAGAAGGGACTACCCGATGAACTCCCTGGAAGGCTTCCTGCGCCAGGTCATCGGCTGGCGCGAGTTCATCCGCGCAGTCTACGAGATGGAGCCTGAGATGCAAGACGAGAACTTCTTCGGCTGCGACAACCCGCTTCCCGAAGAGTTCTATACTGCGGGAACAGGGCTTCCGCCCGTAGACACCTCGATAGAGAACGCACTGGAAGATGGCTACTGCCACCACATAGAGCGTCTTATGGTACTCGGCAATGTCATGCTCCTCCTTGAAGTCGATCCGGACGAAGTCTACGAATGGTTCTCGGAGATGTTCATCGACAGCTACGACTGGGTCATGGTTCCGAACGTCTACGGCATGTCGCAGTACAGCTGGGAGAACATGATGACCAAGCCATACATCTCCAGCAGCAACTACATCCGGAAGATGTCGCACTACCCCTCAGGTGAATGGGAGGATTACTGGGACGGCCTCTACTGGAGCTTCATAGAGGACCATCGCGACAAGATTGAGGATATCCAGAGGATGAGCTTCATGGCGTCGCAGCTCGACAGGATGTCGGATGATACACTGGAAGAACACCGGCAGAACGCGGAAGAATTCCGAGAAAGCCTCGGTCTCTAGTCTAAGCGCTCAAGATCTTCATCGGAGAAACGGTACTCGGAGTCATCGCGGTCGGGAACGTAAGAGCTCTCCTCCAGCTCGCTGAGTTCACCTGACTTTACCGGGTGCAGGAGATGGTTGAAGCATTCCCTGACTGCAGACTCTCTTTCTATATCCGACTTCAGCTCTTCTCGACGTTGCTCAAGATTCTCCTCTTCTTTGGACGCCTCTCTCTTCTCTCCCCTGAAGACTCCGTACTGTCCCGCGAGAGACCATCCGGCAATGTAGGCAGCGGTTGCTCCTGCAGCCGCGACATCGGGGTTTTCTACAACGTACCGGACGGAAGGGTTATTCACGACAGGTTCAAGAAGCTCCTGCATACTAAACATATCATGGAGAGGCTTCAAAAACTTAAGAAATTCGACCTGAAGAAGCTTGTTGCAGAGAACCGTTTCACAATATCTGTCATCTTCCCGATCGTGGGAGCGCTGACACTTCTCGCCTCTGCCGAGGGCATCCTTAACGATACAGTAATCCGCGGTATAACGCTTCCTCTTTCTGTTCTCTCGTTCAACCCGTACCTCATCCTTTTCGGGACGCTGGTGATGCGCCTACCCCTGATCGCCGGCACAGGCGAGCTAGTTGACAGGAAAGCCGCGATCTACCTGTCTCTCCTAACAATCTACAGCTATATCATAGAGTACGTCGGCACTACCACAGGATTCCCCTACGGAGAATTCCGCTACGGTGTTTCCCTCGGTCCTATGCTGCCGGGCAACATACCTCTCGCGCTGCCTATCTTCTTCATCCCTCTGGTCGTGAACTCGTACCTTCTTGTCCTGCTCCTGGCTCCCGAGAAGTCTCGCCAGATACATAAAAGGCTTCCTGCCTCCCTTGCGACTCTCATCATCTTCGACCTGGTCCTCGATCCCGCGGCGGTCTCTCTGGATTTCTGGGACTACGCGTCCGGAGCGTTCTACGGTGTCCCGTTGACCAACTTCGCGGGCTGGCTCCTCTCCGGAACGGTAGCTGTAGGAGCTCTTGAGCTAGCATTTGACAGGTCCAAGCTGGTCGAGAGACTCCGGAGCATCGACTTCATGCTGGATGATGTCGTCAGCTTCGTATTTCTCTGGGGAGCAGTCAACATCTACTTCGGGAACATACTCCCGGCTTTCCTGGCTGCAGTCCTGGGGCTCGGACTCCTGCGTTCAGGTCGATACGACCACTACCTGAACTCAATCAGGTCCTCGGGCTCCCTGCGCCACTTCTTCTCAAGGTCTTCAGCGGGATAGCCTATCGGTATCAGTAGAATGGGATATAGCTGCTGGAGTCCAAGCCTCTCTGCCAGTTCTTCCTGGTCGAAGCCCTTCACGGGACAGGCACCGAGGCCTCGCTCGTGAGCCGCGTTGAGAACGGCCGATGCCAGGAACATGCAGTTAGCGGTAAGCTCCAGCTCCTTCCACTCCCATCGACGGCCCCGGAACTCCTCGACTGTCTTCCTGTGACTTGCGGCCTCCTCTTCAGTCATGTAGCCCTTGCTGACCGAGTCCGTCAGTGCTTCGTCCAGGTGCTCATCGAATCTCTCATCCCCGGCTATGACCAGGATCTTGTCGGCATCCGACAGGAAAGCCTGGTCGTAGGACGAAGCTACTGCCTCCGCTTTTGAATCCTCAGAATCAAGCACTATCACCTCCCATGGTTGGAGGTTCCAGGCGGAGGGCGCGAACCTCGCGGTCTCCAGGATATCGACCACCTTCTGTCTGGAGACTTCTCTATCATCGAAGCTGTGTACCGATTTCCTTTCCCTGAGTAGTCTGGTGAACTCCATAACTTACCATCGAAACGATGAAATAAATCAGTTTCAACTTTTCGGCCGTGAAAGCTGTCTGGCACAGGAACGACCTCAGGTTGATGGATAACAGAGCGCTGGATGCAGCCGGAGAAGGAGCAGCACCGGTGTACGTCGTGGACGAAGGCTGGTGGGACAGCGAGATGGTTTCACCCGCGAGGAAGAAGTTCGTACTCGAGTGCCTCGAGGACCTCGATAGAAGATACAGGTCCAGGGGGTCGTCGCTGACGGTGCTCGAGGGAGAACCGCTCGAGGTACTGGAAGATCTGGAACACGATATCTACTTCTCTCAGGACATGAACGTTCTCGACCGAGACCAGGAGAAGGAAGCTCGGAAGAGGTTCATGAGTGTTCCAAAGGGCGTAGTGAGGCCGGGGAAGAACTCAAGGCAGAACTGGTCAGAGAGGGTGGATGAGTACTTCAGTTCGGAGATGCTGCGGCCTCCTGAAGAGCTATCCGAACTCGAGAGAGAAGGTATCGAGCTACACAAGATACGTGATAAGATAGGGAAACCTGGGAAAGAAAGCTTCGGGGAAGGGGGAGCTAAGGCGGGACGCCGGAGGCTAGAATCCTTCCTGGAGGATATCGAGCAGTATCCGGGCTGTATCTCACCGCCTGATAGGGCTGAATCAGGCACCTCACATCTATCCCCCTACCTGAGGCATGGAGCGATATCGCCCAGGGAGGCTCACCAGAGGGCTGAGACCCGGAAGGAAGACGCGCCCGGCGGTGTGGAGATGTTCCAGGAGCGACTTGTCTGGCACCAACACTTCCGTCAGAAGATAGAGGATAACCCGGAGCTCCCCGAGGAAGCAATAAACCCTGTTTACAGGGACCTGCACAGGCACCAGAGGGACGACGAGCTCGTGGAGTCTTGGAAGAATGGAGAGACAGGGTATCCGCTGGTCGATGCATCTATGAGGGCGTTGAAGCAGACGGGATGGCTCAACTTCAGGATGCGTGCCATGTGCGCCTCTTTCTTCAGCTACATACTGAAGCAGTGGTGGAAGATAGGAGCTGACCACTTCTTCAAGCATCTTATCGATGCAGATGTTGCGATAAACTACTACCAGTGGCAGATGCAGTCCGGATTGGTAGGAGTGCATGCAAACAGGATATACGACCCGGTGAAGCAGGTGAGGGAGAACGATCCCGAGGGAAGATTCATCGGGAAGTACGTGCCTGAGCTGGAAGACGTACCGGAAGAGTTCCTGGCGGAACCATGGAAGATGCCGGAGGAGCTGCAGGAGGAGACAGGCACCGTTATAGGTAGAGACTACCCCGAGCCGGTAGTGAACTACCAGCGGGAGGCCAGCAAGGCGCGCGACTTCTTCGATTCCAAGGCCTCCCAGGCGTACTCCGCGTTCAGAGACGACGAGGTATGGCGCAAGGCGTCCCTGAGCTCACGTCACTCAAGACAGCAGATCTTGGAGAAGGCTAATTCGGTCCAGAAGGACCTGGAGCAGTTCGGAACCTGAAACAGTCAATCCTAATTATAGATTGAGCTCGTATCGGTATTTTCGTGGGAGCAGAGTACGCGTGGACGGCCAGCCACGGTGAGTAGGTAGCGGAGATAGTTCTCGAGAAGGAAGGAGAGATGACCACTAGGGAGATCATGAGGGAGCTTGGAGGAAGGTATGATGAGAACCTGACCGAACATGCCGTGGACAGTATACTGGGCGTCTTCCACGAGGAAGGTCTTTTGGAGAGGACGGAGCAGGTTCCATGGAGCAGGAACGCGACCTACAGGGTCAACGGCGCCGGACCCGAGGACTACGACAGCCTGCTGTCCCGCATCGAACGCGACCTTTAGACCGCAGTCTTAAAGAGACTTAGCCGCGAAATCTTCAAGTATGGAACTGGAAGAGCTCGCGCGGAAGCACGCGCTTGAAAACGCGGTCGAGTACGGCGGAGAATGCAACCCTGGCGCGGTCATAGGAAAGGTAATCGCAGAGAGTGACGCTGACCCTGAGCAGGTTCAGGAGGTATCGGGAAGAGTTTGCGTGGAGATCAACGAGCTCTCGCTCGAAGAACAGGAAGAGGCGATGGATGACTACGACTACGAGGAAGAAGAGCACGAGCACGACCCGATACCCGACCTTCCCGGCGCAGAGGAGGGCGAGGTAACAGTAAGGTTCGCGCCGAACCCGAACGGCCCGCCCCACATAGGACACGCGCGCGGTATGGTCATCAACGGCGAGCTCCGCGACAAGTACTCAGGAACGCTAGTCCTGAGGTTCGACGACACCGACCCGAGGAAGAAGCGGCCGCTCAAGGACGCGTACGACTGGTACCCGGAGGACTACGAGTGGCTGGGCTACCGGCCCGACGAGATAGTGTACAGCTCGAAGCAGTTCGACAAGTACTACAGGCACGCGGAGGAGCTCATCGAGATGGGCGAGGCGTACGTCTGCGAGTGCGACCCGGAAGAGGGCCGCGAGTACCGTTCCGAGGGCGAGGCCTGCCCGCACCGTGAAACATCGCCGGAGAGCAACATGGCCGAGTGGGAGGACATGAAGAATGGCGAAACGGAAGAGGGCGAGGCGGTGCTCAAGATAAAGACTGATCTCGACCACAAGAACCCTGCGGTCAGGGACTTCGTCGCGTTCAGGATAATAGAGAATCCGGATCAC
This sequence comes from Candidatus Nanohaloarchaea archaeon, assembly GCA_042218325.1. Classification (GTDB taxonomy): domain Archaea; phylum Nanohalarchaeota; class Nanosalinia; order Nanosalinales; family Nanosalinaceae; genus JALDAJ01. The sequence continues at coordinate 1,142 of JBDGRE010000035.1, read as the reverse complement.
CCGGTGACCGGCGACCAGCACCGGGTCTGGCCGCTGCTCGACTTCGCTGGCGCTATCGAGGACCACTACACCGACACCACACACATCGTTCGCGGCAAGGACCTGCGCGCGTCGACCAAGAGACAGAAGTACATCTACGACTACCTCGGCTGGGAGTACCCGGAAGTTCGTTACTGGGGCAACGTTCGCATCTCGGGTTTCAACGCCCCGGTCAGCGGATCGAAACTCACCGAGATGATAGAGGAAGGCGAGCTCGACGGCTGGGACGACCCGCGCGCCCCGACACTGAAGGCGTTGAAGAAGAGAGGCTTCCAGCCCGAGGCGATACAGAAGTTCTTCATCGAGATGGGTGTCAGCGAGAACGACGTCGAGGCCTCGGTGGAAACACTGGAGAGCGCCAACCGGGACGTGGTCGAGGACTCGGACCGCTACTTCTTCGTGAAAGAGCCTATCGAGCTCGAGATCACCGGCCTGCCGGAGGATGTTTCGCCGGAGATGCCGCTCCACCCCGACCACCCGGACCGGGGCGCCAGGACGCCGGAGCTCGATAAGGAAGACGGAACCTCTACTGTCCTGGTCGAGGAGAAGGACCTGGAGGACGGCTTCCTGCGCCTGATAGGCCTGTGCAACGTCGAGATCTCGGGTGGCACGGCGGAGTACGTCGAGGGCGACCACACCGTCGCGGTCGAAAGGGACGCACCGATCATCCACTGGGCGCCCTCTTCCGCCGATTCAGCGGTCGTGGTGATGCCCGATTCCCGTGAGATAGAGGGCAGGATAGAGCCGAACGCGATAGAAACGGGCGAGGTCGTGCAGTTCGAGAGGTTCGGCTTCGTCCGCAGGGACGAGAGCGGGAAGTTCTACTTCGCCCATGAGTAGGCTCTGTCCACTGCAGAGTAGTTACGTGGTTTCCTATAGCTTTGCTTATATACTGTGCAGCACCAACTATAGGCCGGGAGGGGAAAATGACACAACTATCTCAGAAGCTCGGCCTCTGCGTCATCTGCGGCGACAGGGTTCACACCGACGGCAACTACCTCAAGACAAGTGACGGGTACTGCCACAGGAACTGCGTCACAGAGCCGCCGCTTACGGCCTGAGCCGGTGAAGAAGCTCTTTTCCGTCCGCTGGAAAATATTTAT
>JBDGRE010000034.1:0-4174 GCA_042218325.1 Candidatus Nanohaloarchaea archaeon | reverse complement strand
CCCGGTAGTGATGTCGGATATACCGCTGGCCCGGGAAACGGGCCTCAAGACGTACAGCAGGAAAGAAGAGCTCACAGATATCCTGGAAGGAGGGTTCCCGGAACCAGGTTACCTCGAACACATCGAAAACCTCAGGGAAGACAGGTCCTGGAAGACAGTAGCCGGAAAGACAGTTAACCTTTACCAGGAAACAGTCCAGTAAGAGAACCTCCCCCATGGACTTCACAGCAGGCATAATCACATACAACCGGCCACAGTACGTCAAGAGGCTTCTCAGGAGCCTCGATGGGCAGACGGTTACACCGGACGAGATAGTGATCGTTGACGACAGCGATAACAGGCAAACGCAGGAAGTCATCTCGGAGTTTTCTGACGAGAGCGATATACCTGTCCGAAGTTTCTACAGCCAGGGAAAGACCATACAGGGAACGGCCCGGAACAGGATAATAGAGGAGGCGGAGGGAGACGTGATCTGCTTTCTGGACGACGATACGGTCTGCTCGGACGGCTGGCTTGAAGCTATAGAAGAAACCTACAGGGAGAACCCGGACGCTGCCGGCGTCGGCGGTCCGGCGCTTGACGTGAACGAGGACCTCGAACTCCTGCACGATATCGAGAGAAACGAGGAAAGCCAGTGCACGGTGAACCGGTACGGGGAGATAGAGGACCGCTCCGACGTCTGGGTTCCGCCACGGACTGTAGAAGTAGACCTGTTCCGCGGCGCCAACATGTCCTTCAGGAAAGACATCCTGGAGCAGATAGGAGGATTCGACCCCGGCTACGGAGGCAACGGATGGCGGGAAGAAACCGATGTCATGGCGGCCCTGAGGGAAAGGGGAGGAAAACTGTTGTACAATCCGGAGGCGAGGGTGAACCACATCCAGGCTGACTCTGGAGGCGCCCGGATGTACGGGAAAGAGTTCTGGTACTGGGGGGCCCGCAACCACACACGCTTCCTGAAAAAACACTTCAGCGAAAGACTGTACCTATCGTTACTGATGACGATGTTTTCGACCAAGGGAGATCTGCCGCCGGTATGGAAATTGCCGTTAAAGGCGATCCAGGGAGACTATCAGGTTTTACAGGTGTTTAGAGGTTATATTGAAGGGTACAGGCAGAAGGTGAAAACTTAAACCTTCGATTATGTAGACTCTCTATGGCGGAGCGACCGAATATAGTTCTGGTAGTGATGGATGCCGCGAGAGCCAAGAACTTCTCCTGCTACGGCTACGGGGAGGAGACATCACCTTTCATCGACAGTATCGCAGAGGAAGGCATCAAGTTCGAGAACTGCTTCGCAAACGCGCCCTGGACTCTACCTTCCCACTGGTCCATGTTCACGGGCAAACTACCGAACGAGCACGGGAAGATAGACAGGGAAAAAAGAGGGCCTATAGACGTGGAAAGTATGCCGCAGAAACTCTCGGATCAGGGTTACACGACCGTCGCGATTTCCAACAACGGCTACGTTTCATCCCTGTACGGATTCAAGGACGTTTTCGACATCTTCGAGTTCAACGCACAGGGGCTGGAGGAGAGCCCGGAGATTTTCTTCCAGGACGAGAAACTTTTCAACGAACTCATAGAGGGAGAGCAGGAGGGCAGATGGCAGAGCAGCAAGGAGAAGTACCTTTACTTCGCCAAGAACTTCCTGAAACGGCCCCACCCCAAGACGATCGCAAACACGTTCTACTTCATATACCGCAAGAAAATAACAGGCGTACAGGACGGATGGAGTGATGACGGCGCGGAGCACACCAACTCCTATGTGGCAGAAAACGAGCCGAAGTGGGAGGAACCCTACTTCCTTTTCATCAACTACGCAGAGACCCACACTAAATACATGCCTCCGAAGAAGTACGCGGAGAAATACCTTGGAGATATTTCACTCGAGGAGGCGCACGAGTACGCTGACAGGAGCTCAACAGACTACCTTGTCGAGGGCGGAGACGAGAAGGCGGCCGAAGTCCTGGAAAGCCTGTACAACGGCGAGATAAACTTCATCGACACCAAAATAGAAGAACTCCACGACCGGGTGACAGGAGATAGAGATACGGTCTTCATAGTTCTATCCGACCACGGCGACTACATAGGCGAGCACGGTCTCTGGGGCCACCAGGCCCGTCTGAGGAAGGACATACTCCACGTACCCGCGGTCATCTCCGGCCTCGGATCGGACAGTATCGAGTCACCGTTCCCGCTCCGCAAAATAAATGATGTCGTTCTGGAGGCAGCAGAGGGCGAAGAACCAGAACTTGAGGAGCTGGCGGCGGAAAACGTCTTCACGGAGTACTACGGCATCCAGTCCAACAACTTCAGCGCCCGCGACAAGGGTCTTCCAGAGGAATACTTTAGAGTCCAGTACTCTATTGTAGACAGGAAATCACTTTTTGTGCTTGATTCCGAAGGAGAAGAACGAGCTTATCCGTCTACACTAGATGTTGAAGCGAGGAAAAATGAGATTTTACAGGTGATTGGCAAGCCCAGAAATCTGGATACAGAGGTTGATGAGATAGATGTCTGACGAACATGATTTAGCTGCTAGTTTTTCCGCTCGCTTGAAGATGTTCTACCGCAATTCAGGCCTTATGACTCTCTTTACAGGTTTAGGCCTGCACGATACACTGAGCAAGATTTATAGAAGGATTTTCTTCAGTGGTCGAAGGAGAAGGAAAACCATCGAGGTCTCCGGGCGGAGGGCTGTCTTCAAGACAACAACAGGAATAGAACGGGATAAACTGGAGAAGCTCATGGGTGAAAGAGAGGTGATCGAGGATTTCCTTCATGAGCTGGATAAAAATGACGTTTTCTGGGATGTAGGCGCCAATATAGGGGTTTATTCTCTCTTGGCTGCTGCGGAAGCTGAGAGTGTCTACGCCTTCGAACCCCATCCTCTGAACTATTCCCGGCTCCAGGAAAACATCGACTTAAACAACTCTGATGTGGAAGCTATTCAGGCGGCGCTTTCCGACCGAGATGGACCCACTAATCTTTCCGTTGATGGTGAGGATGTCGGGTTCGGGACTCACTCTCTAACCTCTGATTCAGGAAGAGAAATAGAAGTCAGAGAAAGCAAAGGTGGCACGCTTATATCTGAACAGGGACTTGCTCCTCCCACGGTGGTCAAGATTGATGTAGAAGGGGCAGAGGAGAAAGTTCTCTCAGGCATGGCCGAATTACTTGAAGACTGTCGACTGGTTTACTGTGAGGCGCATGATCAGGAGAAATCCGAGGGAGTAGCTGAGATGCTGGAGTCTCTAAATTTCGATGTAAAAAGAATGGATACTGAAAAACTCTTTCTGAGAGCGGAGAGAAATCCGGATGTCTGAAACCCAACTCTTGGAGATATCTCCAAATCATCCTGTAGAGACCGAGGGAGGGGTCGAAAGGGTAGTTCTTGAGATAATAAAGAACCTTTCCGATGAATTTTCTACAGACGTCCTGTGCACGGGCAGCGGAAGCAGGGATATAGATGGAGGAAGGGTATACTCTATCTCCACACCCAGTTACATGAAGCAGCTATTTTTCAACATCCTGCAGGTAGCATTTTTGCTAAGAAACAGGAAAAGATACGACACAATCCATGTTCATGGATCGAACGGGGCCGCTGCGATACTGCTCAGTTACACAGGCCTCATAGATGCAAAAACAGTCCTGACCCTTCACGGCCTAACAGTAGCCAGCGGCATCGATACCAAGGAACACTATGTTTCGCATCTCCTGCAGAAAACCAGTATCCGCTACGCGGACAAAACGGTCTCAGTATCTGAAGGCGTAAAGGAAGAGGTCGAAAGCCACTACGGGTTCGAGGATATAGACGTGATTTACAACGGTGTCGATACGGAGAACTTCCGGCCGATAGACCAAGAAGAGGCAAGAAAGAAGCTTGATTTACCCCTGGAAAAGGACATAGTCCTTTGGGTCGGCCTGGAGAAAAGGAGGAAAAACTTCGATCTGGCGCTGGACGTGGTCAGGGAACTTGATAACGCGATACTTGTTTCCACGGTAGTGGAAGATGATTCTGAACTCTACCATCGCGTAGGAAAGCTCAAGTACGAAGAGATGAACTACCTCTATAACTCGGCTGACGTATTTCTCTTCCCTTCGAAATACGAGGCCGCGTCACTCGTAATACTGGAAGCCATGGCCGCCGGAACACCGATAGTCTGCTCAA
>JBDGRE010000033.1:0-5952 GCA_042218325.1 Candidatus Nanohaloarchaea archaeon | reverse complement strand
GGCGATAATCAAGTCGTCATAGAATGTGAGGAAGCCGGGTTCGCTTCCAACTCGGTTGACTGCAGCCGCCCCTCCAACCAGAATAGCGGTCAACAGTGTCGCGAAGAATGCGATAAACCCTGATTTTCTCCCTACCTGTTTAAACCTTTCATCGTTGATTTCCTGTCCCATCTGGATTTCTTTCCAGAATCTGTGGACATTTGGAAGCGTCAACATAGCTACAATAACCATTATAGCTGCTCCACGAGGATAACCCTGAGAAAACTGGACAAGGGCCAGAGCAATGAAGACTAGAGGCGCTAAAACTATGTAGCCCCACTTGACAGACTCAGGAACATCACTCACCAGAGATCATCTCCATACCTGTGGTAAAGGTTTTCTAGTGAGAAGTATGTCATCCAGCTCCACAGCCCCATTAATGCTGTTTCCCGAACCAATTTGGCGTCTATCTCAACCCCTGTTGTACCCATCGGAATCATCAGAAGCGTCACAACTACAAATGCCCAGGCCATTCCATTGGTAGCAACCTTCTTTTTCCTTTCATCAAATATACCATCATCCCTGTGCCAGTTCCAGATGTTCAAAAGCACTGTAAAACCTGTTGAGATACCAAAAATCTGTACAAAGTTTAGATAGATATCCCAGTTCGGCATCAATGAAAATAGGAATAAAGCTATGTATGTGAACCACAGTGCGTTCATCCTTGCGGAGACAAGTTTCTCCCTCATGAAAGAACATCACCTGGATTTTCAAGGAACTTCAGGGCCTGAATAATTAGCGAAGCAATAACCACGACAGTAACTACGATTATCTCTTCGCCCGATGATAGAACAAGACTAGTAAAGACCTGATAACCCGTCAATGCTGTAAAAGCTATGAAGCCGTGTACCATCGAATTGTCAAGAATTTTCCTGTTTAGTTCGTCGAATCTCGGACTCTTTCCTTTCCTGGTCTGTATAACTGCTCCTATGTTAGCTCCCAAAACAGCACCAATGAAAATGCCGCTAGTTGGCTCTGTCTGCTGTAGCAAGAACTTATGAGCTCCAAGTGCGCCTCCAAAAGCTGCAAAAGAATAGAGCATGTTCTGCCGCCAGGAAAACCATTCAGGAAGCTTCACAAAAACTCGCCTCCATACTTATGATAGGTCTGTTTTAGGATCAAAGTTCCCATGAATACTGCAAAACTGTATCTTGCGAGCTGGTATGTTGTAAATCCTGTATCAAGGCCTAGGTTCATTGAGGCGATGAAAACCGCTGCGAAAACTCCGTAAACTGCCGAATCAGTGATTTCCTGCATCTCTCTTTCATCTACTATACCACATGTTCCAAAATAACCGAAGTAAGTCAGAATATTGAAACCAATCACTCCCAGAGATGAGATACCAAAGAGTTGAACTGCAGAGTACTCAAATCCCAGTAAAAAACCAAACCCCTGGATTATCATAAAATACACTAGAGAGGCCTTGAAAGGCATAAAACCGTATTCAGACAGCGATTTCATGTAAAGACTACTTTACCTAAAGTCTTATAAACTTTACTTAACTTGAACTTCCAGACTAGCATTTCAGCGTCAAAATCCTCAAACCCTTTATACCAGAATAAGTCCTCATTAAGGCCTAAAGAGGTAAAAAATAAGGAGTGGAGCCCCGACAGGCCTTCCGGCTCAGAGCCAAATATTTGGAGCTAAAATCGTGCTTGAGTAAGATCCAATATTAAACTAAACTCTTATTGCGGTATTTTAGATAGCTATATCCAAACTAGGAAGATGTGCTATTTTAGCTTTTACTTGTTAGTAGTATATTATATGGTTGATCCTTATACTGGCTCGCAGTCAGTTTATGCCGGAGTTAATGCCGTAAACGATTCTCTTTTTGCGAAGGATTCTCACTTAGTGGAGGGAAAAGATGATTTCGAGGATAGACCTGTTACTGTCATGATGCCTGCTTATAGGGAATCTACGTGGGTTTTGGAGGAGTCCCTTGATTCTCTGTAAGCAACAGAGTACGATCAGGATAAACTTGATATCAATTTGATTTATGAAGAAGACGGTGATGTTGTAGCCGGCTATGTTGAAGATCTTGAGGACGATTATGGGATAGGCTCGATTGAAGTAAAGGAAGAGGATGGTATATGGGAGGAAATTAATGAAGCCTGGTTGTGCGATAACGAAGAATTTCCTCAGAATAAGGCCAGGGCATTGAACTATGCACTTTTCAAAGAAAAGCCTGATAGTTTGGTAACGGTTCTCGATCTGACACAGTTGTGCCGGAAAACTACTTTTCCGTTGGTATCTCGGGTATGGAGGACTACGACTTGGTTCAAACCAAGCAGACGGTTAGAAATACTGAAGACGGTTGGCTTCCGAAGCAGGAATCTATGGGTATGTCCGCCTGGTCCTCTACGATATTTGAGAAATTAGGAGACGGACAACCGCACCAGTTACTCGGAAAAGGATACTTTATGGAGGGTGAGGAGCTCCTAAAAATGGACGGTTGGAATCCATATTCGGCGACTGAAGACATGGAACATGATATAAGAGCCTACAAAAATGACATGGAGCTTGGTATAATTGATGAGTACGTCGAAGATCTTTGTCCTTCTGACTGGGGTGACTGGACAGAACAGAAGAGAAGATGGCTTGCAGGACCGTGGGAGAACTTTTCGGAGCTGGAACTGAAAGAGAAAGCACAGGTCTACAGATATACTCTCAACAACCAGTCAATGACTTTGAACAACGTGGTAGGAGTTCCAGCTGGAGTTAACCATGCCTTCAACACTGTAGCAGGAACTGCAGACCCAAGTGATCCGCTTTTCATGGGAATAACACTCTTCAACCTGGCAAACTTCGGATGGTACTCTTATCAGACCGTGAATGCGACAGAGAACTCAGTTGGCTTCGAGTTACAGAAGGAAAAAGCTAAGTACTACGCGACAACCAACCCGATAACACAGATGGCTTATTCCACGGCATGGGCACTGCCTGTTGGATTAGCGTTGAAGGATATTGCCAAAGGAGAAACAGAATTCAACACCACTCCCAAAAGATCCTCAAAAGAGACAGAACAAGAAGACGAAATTTAAAACAAGTCCTCAGGTTACAATAACTTAGAAAATAATTTTCCTAACCCACCAAATAATGTTTAAGAACATAAAAAATCAAGGGTTGAAGCCGAGATACCGGGTAGGAAGTAAACCGTTTTAAACCGGAACCCGGTATAACGTGTATTGAGTTCTTCACACGTGCGATGAAACGCATAGTGAAAAGGCAGGGCAGTAAAAGGGTTTTCTGAGGATGCGGCTGGGGAACTTGGAGATGTATTGGAGGCTTTTGCCGGAGATGTGGCTGAAGAAGCGATAGCTAAAGCAGAGGTGGATGGAAGAAAAACAGTAAAGCTAGAGGATGTAAAAAAGGCTTTACACTATAGATTCAGTCAGAAATCACTCAGAGTCGATTTCTTTTTAACACATCTTTCATTATCAAACTCAGGATTATTCACATGGCTCGTAACAGGATAAACCTCGAGCTTTTCCGAGTTTATCCTCGGAAAGTTCTGCGGAGAAAGTTCGAAATTAAGCCACTGACTTTCCATCTCTTTTGACAAGATTACGGGCATACGGTCATGCAAACCTGCCACCTTCTCATTAGGGTCCTGGGTCAAAACAGCGTAACTATAACTGCCGTCACTGTATTCCGAATAGATACCTGCGAAGGCAAAAGTCTCTCTATCTTTGACGTGGATGTAGAAAGGTGTCTTACTTCCTCTACTGCCTTTCCATTCATAGAAACCGTTGCTCGGAACGAGGCAGCGGTTCGATTCGACTGCGTCTTCAAACAAACTTTTGCCTGCGGCGGTTTCACTACGAGCGTTGATCACAGATTTCTGCATCCACTCCTCGATATCATCTGCCCATTCAGGGATGAAACCCCAGAAAGCATCACTCAAATTTCTCGGACTGTTCCTTGTGACTATAGGTGTCTCAGTCCCTGGAGCCACGTTGTAGCTGCCTTCCCACTTCGTCTGCTCTATATCCGCATCGAACACCCTGCCAAGTTGCTTCGGAGTTTTGTAAATCGCGGTTCGCCCGCACATAACTTATTCTAGGAATCTCGAATTTTTTCTCCGTTTTCCTTGATTTCTTTCAAACTTTTGTGGCAGAAGATGCATCTGTCGATGTTTTCGTCAGCGCTCAAAATATGCTCCCCATCCCCGTAGCAATCAGTCATAATTTATTCATTAGCTATCCGTCACTATTATTTAGAGTGGAGAATGTTCCACAAGTTCCGTGAGATATTGCAGAGGAAGCACAGGTCCAGGCCGAAAGAGAGGGCAGGGTTACTGTCAAACAAGAGGATGTAAGGCAGGCTTTGAATGGTTAACTTCTCAATTAGACGATGTTAATATATTGTATCCAAGATACATTTTTCAAAAGCCCTAGTGCTATCAGCAAAAGAAAACAAAAAATCGCAAATAAGACTAATCCTGCTTTCTCAAAATCCAATTTCTATCACTCTTATTTCTCACCATAGGCCTCCTGACGAACCACCTTCAGCAAAGCTTTTGAATTCCTTCTTTGCTTCTTCAAAGTCTTTCACCTCGATTACGTTAGCCATCATAGAGTTTCTTTCGTCATTCATAGGACCTGAAGGTTCATAATCGCCTGTTATGATTTTAGCCTTTTGTTCCCCTCTTTCCGTCACTAAATAGACCCCTTCCTGCTTTTTCTCAAGTCGCCACTTTCCATCACGCTTTACAACTCCCATAACCTGTGTTCACCTATAATTCTACGTTATCTTCGTATAATTCCAAGAGTTTTCGACCATCTACAAGTTTAAGATTATAGTCGTCAGCCTCTTCCTTCGCTTGAGCTGTGAAACCTGTCGAAGTAACTATCAACACCTTATCGACACCACTCTTGTTTTTCAGTCCAGAACATCTCCGTACAGTTGGAGCCCCGACTTTCTGACCATCCCCCTTCCTCTTAACCTGTATAAGTTCCTTCTCGTTATATGGTTCTGCTTTCTCCGCCACCACGTCCACTCCTCTGTCCTGACTTCCTTGGGTAACTTCGGCGTCATACCCTCGTGCCCTCCATACTTTAGCCACTAACTCTTCAAACTCATATGGATCTATCTCCTTCAAGTGCTCTAGTGTTATTCCTCCATCTGTCTTCTCCACACCTGAACTTGTTTGGAGATTGAGAGAATAGTCCTCTACCCGGTCTACAGGTGCAGTTGTAGCCCATTTGACCGCTCTTTTGGCGTTCTGCTGTTTGTATAGTGTTCCGAACTTGAAGGCGAAGGCCGCGAAGATTGCTACGCCAGCTCCACCGACCGCCAAGTTTACCATCAGGTCGCCGAATCCTACGGCAAAGACAGAATATAGAAGAGCTAATGAGAGAATCGGTGCTCCGATAGGCGGTATTTCATCAAAGTCTATATCTTCAATATCAGGTTCGTTTTTTGCCTTCCTTCGGCCCATATAATGAAAAAGTGTAAAGAAACCTAAAAAAATTATACTTCTCCTAAAGGGTTAATTCAGCGGGTTAATTTTCTAATACGCATATACACGGATTCCAGGTTAAGAATTCCTTCAAAACCTGTCGGGGGACTCACCTGTGGCACTACTACAGCCCTGCCACTACTGCATTTTAGTTGAACTCAGGTTAACTTCAAGGGGTGAAAATAGGGGGTTAACAACGGTATCTGTAAACCCCTTTACAACCGAAAAAATCCAGGTAAATTTTTACCCTCTATTACACGCGTACAGAATTGGCTGTGACACACATACCTCACTCACCTATTTTTTGAGGTAGAAATTGACCTAGAATTTACCATTTCAACCAGCAGGTTAACTTTCTAGATATTTGCAAAATTTGCAGGACCCGACTACGGATAAGTTATTTATAACAAGAGAATCTATTCAAATCTATGGTATCAAGCAAAGGCAAGTTT
>JBDGRE010000032.1:0-4356 GCA_042218325.1 Candidatus Nanohaloarchaea archaeon | reverse complement strand
GACTGTTCGGCTGCGTAACGGAGTACCCCGGGTTCATAAACCGGGTTTCCAACCATGACCAACATGCAAAACGCAGCACAAGAAGACCTAGATCTAAACATTCAAAACCAGAGTTTCACCCAGAATTCTAACATTTCAGCCGCTAACAAGCGGGCCGTCCAGAAGTTCGTAGACAAGTGTTACGCCGAAGGACTGTCGGAGAAACGGGTCCAGAAATACGTCACCAACTTCAACACTATCCTGGAACGGTACGCGTTCCAAGGATTTGAACTATCCAGCGCCGACAAAGAAGAACTTGAACGGGTAGTCGCCAGCATCGAACGCTCCGATTATTCCCATGCCACGAAGTCGGACTTCAAGACCGCGTTGAAGAAGTACTATAAAGTGATGGAGTGCGACGGCTACGAGTACCCTGACAAAGTCCGGTTCATCGACACCACCAGAGACAAGTCCAAGGAGGATAACCCTGATCCTTTGACGAAGGAGGAAATTGATGAGATCATCGACCAGTTCAAGAATGATCGGGACAGGGCGATGTACAAGGTCCTATACGAAGGCGGCCTGAGAAGCGGAGAACTAGTCGACCTCACAGTAGGCGACGTCAACTTCGTCGATGAAGGCGTTAGATTGACCGTCAACGGAAAGACCGGAGAAAGAACCATTCTCCTAGTTGAGTCGGAACGGTACCTCAGGAACTGGCTGCAGAAACATCCATATCCAAACAGAAGAGATGCACCCTTGTGGACCTTGATCGACGGCATCGAGGACAAGTCTATGGAGGAACTGAAGGTAAGCTACGACTACATGAGGATCAGCCTGAAACGGAAAGCCAGAGACGCAGGAATACGGGTGACGCAGAAGAACCACGGCAAAAGCAGCGAAGTCTACCCCTACCTCTTCCGACACTCCAGAGCGACACATCTCGCAACCGAGCTGACGGAGGCGGCGATGAAACAGTACTTCGGCTGGACACAGAACTCAGACATGCCGAAGACCTACATCCACCTATCAGGAAGAGACCTTGACGGAGAGATCATGGACATGTACGGAGTAGAAAAGAACGAGGAAGAGCCGGAGAAGAAGGAATGCACACGCTGCACCAAGACCTACAAAGGAGAGGACCGTTTCTGCCCACGCTGCGGAGCACCGTTCAACGCAGTAACCGCCCAGAAAAAAGACGAAGTAGAAGAAGCCGCAGAAACAATAGCCCGGAAAATCGTCAACGGAGAAATCGACAGAGAAAAGGTGGAAGAAATGGCCGGAGCATTATGAGGATCCCGGTTCAAATATAGGTTAATCCAATTGCATATACCTTGATTTCTTAGGGATGTGGAAACTGCCATCATGATTTTTTAATCATCAAAACAGATTTGTTTTCTGTAAGATATGTCCGGATATAGAATTTATACCGTTGAATTTGAATAAGAAGATGTCTTGAGTGAAGAAGGAATGCCAAAAGATATTTCTAAAATAATTAGAGATAGCGAAGTTCATGATAACTACATATCGATATTGGAAGATACAGATGTGATATTGAAAGAAGAGTTAGAGACGGAGCAAATACTTGAACAACTTTTCCAGTTACCAAATGTCGCCAGGATTGCTGTATGTCAATGTAATGACACCTCAGGTGTAGCTAGCTTCAAACTCTATGAATATAATGGCGGCATCCAAGAAACCGACTATGTCGCCGATACAGATGTGGCTGAATCATTATTCGCTTCCTGGGACGCAAAACCGGAATCAGCAACATTTGGAAAGCCATCACGAAAATACCTTAAAGAAAAACACGGATTCGACGGCTGGACAATCTGGCAACTTTGGGACTAATTCAAGATAGGAGTTACCGCTATATATTTCTCATTTAACCTTCTTTTTATTGAAGTTAGAAACTTTCTCCAATTATCAGTCGGATATCGTCTTCACTAATATCCTGATAATCACTGTGTTTAAGGTCAAAGTTCTCATTTTCATATATCTCTGAAAGCAGGTTCACAAGCTCAGGGAACCCTTCACTGTAATATCTTTTCTTTCTTGGAGTTGCTCTTAATCGAGTTTCTCCCCCGGTTTTATCTGTTAAAGTTTCTTCTTTTGGACCAAATTTCTCTTCTTTTATCCTTATCTGGATAGGGCTCTCGGATTCAACCGCTTTTTCAAGTGTCTCAACTCTAAAGTTATGCAGACTATTCAAACCATATTGACGCCATTCCCTCTCTACTTCCATTTCTAAATCTAAACAATATTTATAGTCACTCGGCTTCACCGGATTTTCTGGCACGCCTATCGGGTCGTCTAAATCTATTTCTTTCAGTTCCTTTAATGTATAATAAGTGAAAACTTTGTCCATTTCTTCCTCTGAAGCCACATCATCCTCCTTATTCTTTTGAATTAGGTAGCTTAACCATTCGTTTCTGTATTCTGGTAGACCTCTTAGAGGTTTTTCTGGCCTCCAGCATTCTTTGGAACTGGCTTTGGAGTGACCTAAAAGAAATGCCTTCCAACGAGCCACGTCATCAACAGTGTATAATGCATCCGGATGAAGGAGTGTTTCAGTAGGCATGATATTATCTTCATCTTTTGCTACCTCAACAACTATATTTACTGGTCGCCAGCCCATATCATAAGAATGTTCACAGGAATTTTAATGTCCTTTCGTCTGGAAGAACTGAAATCCGGAAACTTCCAATTGCATATCTCCGGATTTTATAGAAATTCCGAAACTGCCATCAGCTTAATCTTCAATTTCAATTCCTTGACTAAGTTTCCCTCTCAGTTCCTTGACTTGGCTTCTTATCTTTTGACGAAGTTCCTTATCATCAAAATGAATGAAAGCTGGAGCAGAACCGTTTAACCAAATTCTGCCTTCCTCATCATAAACTTCGTTATCATTCTCAGTAAAACTTCCATACATACCTATCTTATCTGCAAATTTCCAAGCGAAGTATACTGCCTTGGAATCTTGAAAACGCCATGGTTGGAAGTAAAAAGGCTCATCAGTAAGCTTCCATGTACTCATTTCAAAAACAAAACAATCTCCTGATTTTGCATTTTCAGGAGCTAATTCCAAATTCGAAGTATCATGAGAGTCAGTGGCGCCGCCCGAAGGACTCTGATATGTAATGTGCATATTCTTTTCTTGTTCCTTAACCTGTTCTTGAGCTTTTTCACTCAATTCGATAAACTCTATCTTATCTTCATTATCTCGAGTATAAGCATTTTTACCAAGAATTAGTCTGTCTTTCTCGTAAGTAGCGTATTTGCCTTCAGCAAGAAATTTAGAACCTCTCTTGAACATTCCTTTTTGGGTTCCTATTCTCCAAGCAGCAAATATGCCTTCAGGCTTCCAAAATTGGATTTTTACATCTACACTTTGACCATGAATATCACCATTCAAGCTCACTACATCACTCTTCTCTCCGGCTTGGGAAATAATATCTTCCATAAAAAATTATTCATCGTCGAACTTGTAAAATAATTTGGACGAACCTATCTTGATTAAATCTGGAAGAACCAGAAATAAGATAAATGTGAATATTAAGACGTTTACCGATCTCTTGATAATTCCCGCTAGATTTTAAGATCTATTTTCTGTTGATTCCACAGTATAACCCTGTGTTTTAACCTCTGGATCGGATTTATCAAGAACTGTCCAATCCTTCTCTCTGTAATCCTGAAAGTCAATCTCGTTAAAATCAAGTACATAATCAAAGTTTTCCTTAACAAAATCAAGAACCTGATCTCTGTCAAGGTCTTCCCCTGATAATTTTTCCGCTAATCCGGTATCCCAGTAGTCACTGGAGAAATTCTGGCGATCGTGTCGGCGAATTAGACCTAACATCTCATCTATCTGGTACAAACCGCTTTTCAAATTATCATGTTCAGACCCCACTGCCACAAGCACGCCATCATCTAGCAGCACAAACGGTTGACCATCTAACCATACATACTCGTAGCTCTCAATTCCGTTCTTAACAAATTTCTCTAGAGACTCTGCTCTTTCAAACTTTTCTTGGAAATTTGGAATGTCTTCTATCCATTTCGCATCTATCTCATCGCCTTGAAAGTTGTATCCTACGTTTCTGTCTCTCACGTATGATATACTTCCATCATCCTCTGATTCTATTACGATCCCAGGAGAAGACATAACTTTATTTAAAACCTTAACTTGAAAAGGGTAGATCTCCGAGAGCGTTGTGCTCATAACGGCTACGCTCCCTATTGCTCAATCTAAACATCCAGTAGGGGTTGAGTGAGAGCTGCTCTACACAAACTAGCGGAGATCCCCGGTTCAAATCCGGGTTCTGCCAATTGCATTTCTCCACATTTGATAGGGTTCCCGAAACTGCCAGTGATAAT
>JBDGRE010000031.1:0-8023 GCA_042218325.1 Candidatus Nanohaloarchaea archaeon | reverse complement strand
TCGGCTTTCCTGTCTATCCTGTCTCTGATACGGTTGAGTATTCCGCATCCTGCGTTGTGGCTCATCTGCCGGTCTGTCGTCGTGCTTCTGAAGACGAAGGCATCGGGGTCGTCTCCTCTTGGGTCTGATTCCTGTAACTGTTTCAGGTAGAGGTATCCTGCCCGTAGAGGAACTTTCCTGTTACCTCCGATTTTCTGGTCTTCAAACTTGAGCTTGACGATTTCCTCGCCTTTCCGTGTGTCGAAACGGATGTGTTTCCACTGTAGTCCGAGGACTTCGCCTATCCTTCCGGCAGAACTCCAGAGCGTCATGATAAACGCTTTATCCCTCAGAGAATTGGCTTCACGCACGAATCTCTTCGCCAGTTCCGGTGTCGGGAGTTCTTCCCTGTCAAGGTTTTCATCGTCAACTGTCAGGCTGAAGAAGTCGCAGAGTTCTTCACCATCGTATCCCTGTCCTATTGGCTGATACTTATGGCTCTTCGACGCGAAGTAATCGGTGAACAGCTTCCTGATTGCTTTCTTGTATTCTGCCTTGGTGTGTGGTGACAGGTCTTCTCGGAAATCTCCTTTGTTGATTTTCTCAACGATTACCTGTATTCCTTCCTTACTGGTTTCGTCCAAGTTCCAGTTGACGAGTTCTGTGAGTTGATACCAGTTGTAGAGGTATCGGCACAGTCTGTCGTCTGACAGGTCTTGAGAAATCAGGTAGCTCTTGAAGTCGAGCAGAATCTCCCTGTTGTAGTCAGAAATGTGGTCAGCTTCTTTGATTTTAGTGGTTGTGGACTTGATTCGACCTTTTCGGTTGTGTATGTCTCCGTTCATAGCGGTTCTGTGTTCTCCGCCCACTATGTTTATCTGACTGAATCGGTTAACGAATCGCTTCTCGCCCAAGCCAGACGGTAACCTGCTCATGAACGAACAAGGTCGTGACCTAACCTGTTAATGAAAATGGTCTCGCCCAGACCATGAGCAGTTCCGGTTCTTAACCCTTCAGGTCTAAACCTCTCGACCTGACTGATTAAGGAATATCGTCTCGCCCAGGGCAGGGCTCGAACCTGCGACCACGACGTATCTGTCTCGTTTTAGGCATCTACTGGAGCCTTTTAGGCATTGTTGAACTCTGCGAGGAGTTCGGCTAACAGCGTCGCGCTCTACCTGCTGAGCTACCTGGGCCTGACTATAATCATAGACGTTGCGCATTTTTTTAAATCAGATAACCGGGTTCGCCTTCTAACTTGAACCGTATCTGGGATTTCATTTCCGCGGGCAGTCTCTCTCCAGGACTACTTCGATATCGAACTCCTGATTCAGGCTTTCAGCTACGCTCTGAGCGTCCTCAAGATAGTCCTGATCTTCGACCACGATTCCGAACCAAGCCTTACCGGGCTTGCGGGTTGTCTTCATGATTCTTTCTGATGTCGAGAGTAGTCCGCCGCTTCTGTGAAGATACAAATCAGCATCACCCGGTCTATCGTAAACCATAAGCTCATCGTTCCTCTCCTCCAAATCCTCGAACTCCTTGAGAGCCATTTGGGTCACCTCGCCGTAGGGTACTTCCGTAACCATTTTTCTAACCCAGTTACCATCACTTAGTTGATAAATCTTTATATCTGGCACGGGTCACCCGATCTTTCAAGGATTTCTAGTCCAAGAACTCCTGGTTCTCTATCTTCTGCGGCAGGTACTCGTTTGCCACGAACTCGAGACCTTGAGATGCGAGGGCCTGCTGCTCGACACGTACGCCCATGTCGAGCATCTTCTTGAGCTGCTGCTGCCATTCCTCTTTCTGCATCCACTCGTACTCCATGACGTCCCGGGCGCGCTTGTAGTCCTTCGTCGGCCCCCCGGAGTCCTCCGGCTTGCCTTTCAGGTCTTCTGTGACGTGGTGGAGATCGTACTCCTCGACGTCCTCCATGGTCATGCCCACGAGCTTCGCATCGGGCGTTGCCAGCCGGTCGGACTGGAAAGCCAGCGACATCGAGCCGGACTTGAGTACGGAGTAGATGTAGTATCCCCATGGGTCGCCGTCCGTGAATACGTAAACTGGGAGATCGAGTTCCTCGTGCATCATGTTGATAAGGCGTCTCGCTCCTCTTGCAGGCTGTCCGCCGGTTCCGATGATGATGGCGTCATGCTCCTCGTGGAAGTCCTCCTCGACCAGCCTGTTGACCATGGCGCTGGTCTCGACCACGAGTATGAACTCGGCGTTGCACTCCACGAACTCGAAGTGGTCGACCGTTGAGTTGATGGCCATACCGGAGGTACCCATGTTCATTCCGTCGATGATATCGCCGGAGTCGTCTATCTTGATAGGCCCGAAAAGGCGTCCCTTCGGCTCGGCGAACAGGTGCAGGTCCTCCCTAATGGCTCCTGTCGCGGTCTCGATGTCGACTACCACGTTGTTGGACTCGTCCTGGTCCTCGAACGTGTTCTCGTCGAGTCCCGGTACCGTGTGCTTCAGCTGGTAGTAAATCTCTCTGATGGAGGCCGTCCTGCCCTCCTTCACCAGCTCCTTAGTCTTGGAGGCCACAAGCAGGGTCTGCATGAACTTTCTGGCATGCGAGATGTTGAGGAACTTCCTCGTGGAGTAACGGTCCCCGAGCGTCAGGCGGCCCTCTTCCTCGTCGTACTGGACGTTGGAGGAGGACCTCACCTTCGTCTCTATCGTCAGGTTTTCCTCGTCCTCGTCCTCGAGCTGCCTGCGGATCCTCTTGCCGAGGTTCGTAAGCCTGTCGAGCGTCTTCTGGTCGTTCTCGAACTCTTTCTTTGGCATAAACTTCACAAAGTTTCATCATGTCCTGAGGCTCCAGTAGGTGCCTCGAACATTTTCCTGGTTTTTGATGCTCCAAACTCGGGTTCGTGTTTATCTTTCATCCTTGAATCACTCTCCTAGAGCTGTTCCGGGTTGTAGTCCCGTTCGACAAGCTCCTGGATTTTTTGCTCCATCTCTTCCGGGTCGCCCTCGCCGGCCAGCTGTGCGATGGCTGGCCCCATCTCCTTGGCGTAACTTGTAAGCTGGCGCTTCTTCTTCTCCTGTATCTCCTTTCGCTCCTTCCTGCAGATGTAGCGGCCGAGCTTGCGACCGGCTTCCTGGAGCGCGAGCTTCATCTCCTTCCGGATGGGGTCGTAGTTCGCGATGGCCTCCTTTCCTTCCGAGGTGAACGGCACCCAGACGGAGGCCATGTGGACCAGTATGTAGAGCGGTCCCTGCGGCCTGTCACCAGCCTGCGATATGTTGTACCGGCTCCAGTCCACCTCCTCTATAGCTTTCGTGGTGACGCAGCTTGACTTCTTGTATAGCAGCGGCACCTTGTTCGCGTATCTCAGTTCCTCGAAGCTACCTTCTTCCTCAAGGTCGCCGCCCCAGGCGAGCCCGACCTCGACCACGAACGGATTGCCCTTGTATACCGTCGGCTTCCGCGTTATCGCGGTCGAGAACTCCGGGTTCAGCTCCTTTTCGAGCCCTTTCAGCACGAGGTCCTCGCCTATCGGCGATAGGCAGTCGGTCGGCGGAGACTGCAGCTTGACTCGCTGGGCCGCGTCGAGCAGCTCCTCGATCTCGTCCTTCGAGAGCGTGTTCGGTCTGCGGCCGTCGTCGATGTCCGCCTCCTCACATATGTCCTGCGCGCTTGTTCTACCGACGCGGGTGAACTCGTTCTGGAAGAAACTGGATACCGTCCGGGCATCGGTGTTCTCCACCATCCTCATCATGACGCCGAGCTCGACGCCCTGCGGATGCGGCTTTATCTCCTTCGGCCTTTCCGGCAGTTCCTTCGAGACCCGTGGGTACTCTATCTTGTTGCCCGACGGCTCCCGCAGGACGACGCGGGCGTACGGGTTCATGATAGCCGTATGTTTCAGGTAATTGCGGACCGAGTGGTGGCCCTTCGTGTACTTGGCCTCGATATCCATCTCTATGGTCGTGCCGTGGTCGAAGTAGTAGTCCTTGTCGCCCGGGAACTCATCGCTGTCCTCATCGACGACCTCGTCCTCGATGATCTCCGGCTCGTTCTCCTCAGTATCGATACGGACAACGAACTTGTGCGTCGGCTCGCCCTCCTGCTTCGACCAAACAGTAACAGGTTCACCGGTCGTGAGCTGGGCGTACATCGCGGCCGCCGAGATACCGATTCCCTGCTGGCCGCGGGACTGCTGCAGCTTGTGGAACTTCGAGCCGTACAGCAGCTTTCCGAATACCTTCGGGATGTTCTCCCGCGACAGTCCGATCGCGTTGTCACGTATCTCGACACGGCATTTTTCATCCCCTATCTCGTCGATAAGAACGTGTATCTCGGGAAGTATCTCCTCTTCCTCGCAGGCGTCGAGCGAGTTGTCGACAGCCTCCTTTATGACTGTGATTATGGATTTCTGCGGGTTCTCGAATCCCAGTAGGTGCTTGTTTTTCTCGAAGAACTCGGCGACCGATATCTCACGGTGCTCAGTTCCTTCCTCGAGTTCCTGCTCTACTCCGTTTGCCATAGTATAACCTTTGAGCTATCAATTTTTAATGTTCGATTTTGGTCTGGTTCTTCTCCAGGTAGCCGTACGCGGTCGAGTGCGAGCTGCCCTGCAGCAGCATCCTTATCGATTCAAGCGCGACCTCGATGTTGACAGGCCTGCCTATCATTCCAACCGTCGAACCGTAGATGGCGATGTCGATGTTCGCCTCCTTCTCTACGTGTCTCCGCGTCTCGCCGTCCCGGCCTATGACGCGGCCCTTCAGTCTTTCCCGCTCGTTCGACGTGCTGGCGTAATCATTTACATCGATTATCACCAGGTCGGTCCGCTCCTCCGTCGCCAGCCTGAACGCCTTCTCCGGGCTGAAGCCGCGGCCTATAGCCTTCACCACCTTCTGCCCGTTCATCTCTTCGATCGGCTCTCCATCTACCTTGGCGACGTTGTCCCTCACCTCGAGGCTGCAGTCGGTGACGTCCTCGAACTCTTCCTTCGTCTCCCCACCCTCTCCTATCAGGACGGCGACACGGTCCTCCGGGATGCGTACCTCCTTCATCTTTAAGCTTGAATCCCGACGAACCTTTTTATACCTTGATTGCGGTTTACAGGCTCTCTCAGCCCGAAATAATGCGTTGAAACGCTTTCTCTGGGTCCGTTTCAGCGCCCTGTTTCTCGAAGAAACTTGAGACGCGCTCGATGTCGCGCTCCAGCAGCTCGCGGGCCTCCGGGTGTGTCCTGTGGACGCCCTGCGAGAAGTCTATCCACGCCAGACGGTCCTCCTCCACCAGGATGTTGTACTCCGAAAGGTCGCCGTGGACCAGGTCTTTCTGCTGCCAGAGCTTCTCGACACCCTCGACTACCTGTTCGCAGCCGCGCTGCGGGTTCTCTATCTCGACGTCCTTCAGCTTGGGATACGGGGAGAAATCGCGGCCGATGAACTCCATAACCAGTATGTTCTCCTGGCAGGCAAGCGGCTCAGGGCACCTCACAACGTCCTGGGCCTTCTCCAGGTTGCGGTACTCCTTCCTGCACCATTTGCCTATCAGCTCGAAACGGTTGTTCGGTACTTCACGGAAGCGCTTGTCGCCGCGCAGGTACTGCTGCATGTTCCGGAAGCTGCCCGCGCGGGTCATGTATATCTTCACCAGCACCCTGCGGTCATCTGTGGTGTCGGCGAGGAAGACCAGCGACTCCTTCCCCGACTCGATGGTCCCGTACAGCTTCTTCAGCACACCTCTATCCGCAAGTTTAAGCAGCGCCTGCTGAGTGTTCGCGTCGAAAACGTTCTCGAACGCCTTCCGGGTCTCAGAACTGTCGAACATCCTGCGGCCCTGTTCCTTCCAGCGCTCGCGGACATCTATGTTTTCGTCTCTCATGGCATAGTTAGTGCAGAACAGGCCTAAAAATCTCGGCTACAGGAACTCGCTTATCTCGCCGAGGTAGTCGTTGTCCTCGAGCCACTCGGTCTCTGCCTGGGAGTAGCTGTAGACGATGTCGCCCTTTTCGTCGCCCTGGATATCCCACGGCTCCACGAGGACCACGGAGTCGCGCTTGACCCAGATGCTGCGCTTCTTCGCGCCGGGAATGCGGCAGATACGCTTGTTACCATCAGTACAGTAAACGCGGTACTTTCCGCCGCCTTCCTTCCTGAGCACGATGCCGAGGACCTCTTCTCCTTCTGGTTCACGTACACGTCCTATCTCCTCTTCTTCGTCCTGGGTCATACTGGTTGATGCTGGACAATTCTTTTTAAATGGGCACTGCGCCGGACCCTTTCTACCTCAGAACCTGACCGAGATGACGTTCCTGTACACTTCCTGTCCGTCCTCCTCGCCGATGAGCTCGTATGAACGCTTTATCTCCGGGTCGTACCTGTCGCGGAGCATCCCGAGGACCTTCTTCGCCATCCTCTCTGTCGATATGTACAGGTCGTAGCCGTGCCCTGTCTTATCCACATTGGAGAGGAAGTCGGCCCTGTTCTCGTTTGTCATTTCCGCTGCCTTCTCCGCGATCTCCTCCGTCACGCGCTTGAGGTCGCCCTCGCCCCGGAGCTGCATCTCGACCTTGTAGAAGCCGCCGTGGAAACGGGAGCACTCCGGGCACTGGTCCTGCTCGAATCGGACCTCCGCGTCGTAGTAGGTCTCGATATCGCCCTTCGTGGCGTGGACCCTGACGAACATCCTGTCGTTATCCTCCCAGAACTGCAGCTCCATCTCCACATCTTCACAGGCGAATTCCTCGAACCTGGCTGCGAGCTGCTCCTGCACCGTGAACTCCTCGATCCATTCGCCCTTCTTCCTCATCCGGCCGCAGACGGAGCAGACCGTTATCTCCACCACGTCCGGTATCTCGAGCAGGTCGTACTTGTCGGGGTAGCAGTCCGCACAAAGTTTCTTCTCGTCGCCGTAAAGCTCGTCGACCTCTTCTCCGCAGCGGGGACAGAATTTTGAGAGCTCCATACCCTTCATTTCCCGCGGGAAAGCTTTAAATCTCGAATTCCAGGCTTTCGCCCACTTCTACGTCGAGGAGTTCGGTCGACTCCAGCAGGTACCTCGCCGGCTGCGAGGGCCGGTACAGCTTCCACGTCCGCGGGTCAAAGCTCCACGGCTCCGCCCTCTGGACCTCAACAACCTCTTTCCCGGCGTCGAGGAACACAAGCTGCAGCGGCACAGAGAGAAACATCATGTCAATGTAAGGTTTGCTTTCACGCGGGAACCGGAACAGCATCTTCCCCTCGGTCCGGAAGCTCATTCCTCTCGCCCTCGAAAGAAAGTTGTCCGCGAGCTCTGCCTCGAAGACCTCTCCTTTAAGATATAACTCTATTTTCCGTCCCATAAAATTCACTGTGAAGCTCATTTAGAATAATTTAGCTTCTGCTGGCCCATAAGTTTACTAGTAGAAAACCTAAGCTTTGAACCAGTTCAATCAGATCTCAGAACTAGTCACGACAAATTCCCGGAAGCTCCGAGAAGGTAAATCTTACTCGGATAATTAACTCGACAGAGGATCATCCCACTCCCTATAGGCCGCCAACCCGAAAAAAGCGGATCCTATGAGGTAAAGGGCTGCCGCAATGTTATTTTCCATTGGATTTGTGACACCGAGAATAAAAAAAACCGAAGCCAGGGTTATGAACTGGTCCTTCCTGTCATTCTCTTCTCCTTCACACACAATCTTCTGGGTATATTCAGCAAAGAAACCTGAGAAAAATGATCCAAAGGTTACGGCAACCAAAGCCCAAGCAAGTCCGGAGATTGGAATAATGATGCTATGAAAAATAATCGTGAGGATTCCTGCAACTGCTGCTCCGATAAATCCCTTGATGACAGCTGAGGACACTTTTTCATAGTTCATAATTAATCACTCTGAAACTCTATTTTTAAAATTTTTTCTAGAATTTCTAATGTTCAAACTGATTCGGTAGAAAAGATTGACCATTATTGGGCGCTTGACCTGTAAAACGGGGTTTTCCGGTGTCAAATTTGAAACTCTTTCATATTTCCTATTTTGGGACCGGCCCTAAAAGTTTATTTGACCCGAATAGTATCTCAGAGCGCCCCCTCAGG
>JBDGRE010000030.1:0-39569 GCA_042218325.1 Candidatus Nanohaloarchaea archaeon | reverse complement strand
AAGCTCCAGACCTAATAGAACCACGGTTTCCCGTAAACAGTTCGGTGCTTCAGCTTGGGCACTCAATCTCCATAGAACCTTCAAAGTATGCTTATAACACCCTAAAAGGGCAGATTTTGAAAAACTTATAAAACCGTTAAACTTAACCGATTATGGCTGGTTTCGGCGATACACTCAACAACGCAGTTTCAAAGGCTCAAAATCTATACCAGGAAAGTGAAGAAGAGGAAGAAGAACTTCAGCAAGTTGCACAGGAAGTTCAGGAAGTTATAGAGCAAGAAAAGAACGAGATTAAGGTAAACGAAGAACTACTTGAAGAAATAAAGGCTATAATGGGCGACTATGAAGATATTGAGCAACATCTTCAACCACTAATGCAGGAGCTTCAGAGCGTTCCGCAGGATAATCAAGCAGCAAGACTTTCTGTATTCCTTGACTGGTATAGCGACCACGGCAGAAATATCGCTTCTGATGTCGAAGACCTGAAGCAGAGATTCCAAGAACTCCTACAGGATGAAGAAAGAGAACACGAGCTAACAGTAGAAGTCGAAAATGAAGAAGAACAGGTCGAACAGCAGATTCAGCAGATAATGGGAGGATACCAGAGCAACGTAGAACAGGCAGATGAAGCGATTAACAAGGCTGAACAGGCTTTAGAAAACATGTCCTAACGGAAATACCTCCATTTTATCCTATTATTCTCTCTTTGACTTCCTAAAAATCTTATATACTCTCCTTCTTCACGAACTACTTCCGGAAACAGAAGCACCGAAACACAACTTTTATAATGTTACAATCATAAAGTAACAACATATGAGTGCCTCCCAAAAATCAGTCGAGGATGTCCATTTAGATGGCGATGAAGAAAGTGCCACGGTTCTAAAGGGAATTACACCTCAAGAAATTGAAGGTATAGATGGCGATATACATCTTGGAGATGTTACGATAGTGAGCAATCAATACGCTCACGGAGTGGAAGATGTGGATGCAAAGTCAGCAGGTTCAATTCTCGTCCCAACTAAAGCCTATGAAAGAAGCATAGCAATTGATAATTCCTCTATAGAAACAGTAAACGGAGATTTAGCTGGCAGAACAGTTGTAGATAATTCAGAAATAGGTGTAATAGAAGGAAATTCAAAAGCAGGAGATGTATTTGCAAGAAATTCTCATAATCTTACCGTCCACGGAGATATAGAAGTAGTAGGTACAGGAAATAGAAGGAATCAAGAATTTTTCGATATTTCTCACCTTCCCACCGTGATAGGAGAAAAAGTTGAAGGAGATGCCGCCCTTGACAGTAATTCTCTTGGAGGACTCATAGTTGCAGACAAAATAGATACTGGGGAAACAAATGGAAATTTCTTTACTATTTCGGCAGAAAATCCAGGGTGGCGGACATCTCAAGCAGATGAAAAATTCCCTGCCAGAAAAGATGATGGATACGAAAGAAATTGGGAAGAATGGCAAGAGTTTAAACAGACTCTGAAACAGAAAGAGGACGAAATTTACGGAATTCCTATACTGAATCCAGATGGCTTAATTCCAAAGGATGACTCGGAACGAGAAAGATTCAGGGAGTTAACAGGAACAGATGTTTCCGATGATGATGCAGAGCGATTCGTAGACAGATTTTTCACCAGAGAACAAATGATGCAGGAAATTCTTGACGAGAATCTTGATGTTGACCCACAAAACTCGTTGGACACAATTGCAGAAAGAATAGGCAACCTTGAAGCTTTCACCGACTTTGAAAATGAGAGATATGCCTCACTTCTAAACCTTACACTACACGCCCAAGAATCAGAGGCAGAAAAACTTGGCGAGTTTGGCGAAATACTTGACGGCGGATATTCAGATGGAATTAACTCAAATGCTAAAAAAGAACTATTCGAAAGGCTCCAGAACAACGATATTTTCGATGTAGCAAACCAAATCCGGTATGACCTTGACTACATTTTAAGAGATGAACTTGATGAACTGATGACTTCTCAAGCAGGACTCCCAGATGTTTCGGAATTAAAGGAGGACTGGGAGGAATGGGATGCCTGGAACAACGGATACATCAGCCTCGGAGGTATGCTTGAAAGAGCCTATGAAGAAAACGAAGAAGATGTCGCTAATCTTGTCTACCTTGCAGAATTCCTCGGAGAAGAACTTGAACTGGATACAGAAGAATGGGTTTCAGAGCAGAAGAAAAGGAAATTAGAGGACGAAGAATACGAAATAGACGGAGTCGAAGATATAGAGCAGGCACTTGAAGAAGAACTCGAAGACGAAAAGAGAAGACTGACCCTTCAAGCTCTGGAAAAACTTGGAGAATATGAAGCTATACCTGCTATAGACCATGAATACAAGTTCAGTCCTTTCGTATCAGAAACAAAGGAGAAACATGGATTCACAGAATTTACGGGAGATGAAGAAGACTGGAGAGAATTTGCCGAGAAGCTAAATGATATAGAAACGAAACGAAGGGAGAATTCTGGGGGAACGGCAGTTTACGACAAGCTCTATGCTGGCGACCTAAATCCCGAATACTTCGGAATACCTCTCCTCAAGCCGGAGATAGATGAAATAAGCTCATTCGACGATTTCTGGCAGAAAGAAAAAGAGATGAGAAATATCCTTGATGAGAAACTGGATTCAAACCCTGCTGAAGTACTGGATGAGATAGGAGATAGTCTAAATAACGTAAGAAACCTGTATGAGGAGCTTGATAAGGAAGACTTTGCGGAACTCCTCAATCCCATGGTTGAGGCAGGCGAGGATAAGCAAGACGAATTCTCAACTATTGATTACACGTTTAGTAGCTTTGATTTGATGGGTCAAGAAAGATTCGTAAAAGCTGTAGAAACGGGCAATACAGGAGAGAATGTTGGAAGGCTTGCTTCTACGGTTGAAGGTGAGCTTACCAATCTTATTTCGGAGGAACTGAAGAATTTGGTTGAAACGAAGACCGATGAAAGATACCATGACCACCTATCCACGCTTACAGGAGTTGAAACAGTTTCTGACCAGGAAGAGAATGAGCTTCTGATAGAAGCAGTTGACACAATTGAAGATGAAATCTGGACAGGGATAGGTGATGCCGAGCCAGAGAAAGTTGACGAAAACACGGAATACGTAACAAACTACGACACCCTTCATCCACGATTTAAGGGACAGATTTTAGGGAAACTCACGAATGACATCGCAGACGAAGCAGATTCAAAGAGAGAGGATGTCGAAGACTTCGGTGACGTAATCAGTAGCATAGACCCTGAACTCCAAGATGAGCTTTACGAAGTGTTGAAGACAGACACGGACGAGGCTATAGAAGAACACAGGGTAAACGAACACGGTCAAGAAGTCGAATACAGCGATGGCGATGATAAGTTCGGAAGCACTCTTTTCGACATCGCTGTTAACAGAAAATATGATTTCTTCGTAGATGATGAAGCAGACAGAATAGAAGAACTGCTTGAAACAGAAGGAAGTCTTCCAGATGTAGGAGATTCCTTCTTCGAATCAGATTCACCTTACAAGCAAATAATAGAGGAACTTACAGAGGAAGAAGAGCTTGAGAACGGCGAAGACACAGAATACGGAGAAATGTCAGACCAAGAACTTGCAGAGAAATTGAGAATGGTTGACGGTCTGGCAGAAAGACTTGGAATAGAATATGACGCATCAAGCGTCTTCGGTATGCTGAAAGGTAAAGAGGGGCAAAGACAGAATACGGACTTCGAACCAGAAGCGGAAGAAATTGACAGCCTGCTTGAAGACCGCAGAAGAGAACTTGAGAAAGATGTTCAAAACAAGCTCCGAGAATACACAAAACAGAACATCAAAGAGTTAGGGTTCGAGGCAGCATTAGATGAATACGAAGAAGCAACTGGCGAAAGACCAGAAGATATAGATGAGATAGACAGGAACGAACTTGCGGCACTCAAAGTTAGAAACAGAGATAGATGGAAACGTGATGCGAACAAGCAGGAGCTTGTAGATACACTTCTTGAGCATCAGAATGATGTATATGAGCTTGAAACAAACCAGAAGTGGTTGGAACAGCACGACTTCAGCGAGGAAGAATTAATCGACCCAGACCTATCTAACCAGGTAGAGGGAGGATACAGAAGACCTGAAGACCCAGAATACAACAGCGAACTACAAGTCGAAGTAGACCCATCAGATGTCCAAATGGATACAGAAAGGGAGAAGCAGCAATACTGGGACGAAGTAACCGAGCTACTCGACAGAGTAGGAGTAGAAGACGAAGTCGAAGACATAGAAGAAGCAGAACAAGCAATAGAAGAACTCGAAGAACCAGAAGACGAACAAGACTACCAAGAACTCAAAGATGCCATCAACAACTACCACTCCGTCGAAAACAGAGCAGGCGGAATACCAGACGAATTAACACTGCGAGTAGCTGACCCGATGGACACCACAAGAATGGGACAAGGATTCGGCTCATGCCACGACATAGACGGAGGAAGCTACGCATGGGCATCCATCTCAAACGCAGTAGACGCTAACAAGATGATATTCTATGCAGAAGACGAGCAGGGAAGAGAAAGAGCAAGAGTCAAAGCATTCATCACAGAAGACGAAGAACTCATCTACCACAACACTAGCCGATATAAGGACATCGACATAGACACCAGCGACTACTTCGAAGGCTACATGGAAAGAGTATCAGACGAACTTGGACTCGAACTCAAACACTCCACAGAAGCAGACGGATGGAAACAAAGAACAGAACTCCTCGAAGCACACGACTGGTATAGCGGTTCGTAGAAGAAGAAACAGAATCTGGTTACAGCCTGTTGGTTGCCTTGATGCCAGTTATGATTGACAACCAAAACCGTAATCAAGAAATATTGAGCAGTATAATTCAGACGACTTTATAGGTCTTATAGAACTTATAGATGTATGTAGAAGCGCTTTTATCTGCTAAAAAATACCTATTTTTTATGCCATCCCAAGACAAGGATTTATTCAGCATAGCTGAATCTCTGGAAACCAATAACGACCCGATACAATACAAAAAGTTCGCTGAGTATCACAACGGGGAGAAGGCAGACGGAACGCTGGTCCAATACCTTCGTTACCTGTCACATCTGGACTTCGACCCCACGGTAAACGACCCAGAACCTTCCACGGTCGAGGTCGAAAACTTCGACTTAACCCAGTTCAAACGCTGGGCGACCTTGAAAGCCAAGAAAAGAGATGTAGATACTACTAGATTCAAATACAACACCTATGTAGCGTTGAAAAGCTACCTTGAAGCAGTAGGCGAGACCAGTAAGATTCGACAGCTTCCAGAATCCAGAAACATGGAGAAACCAAGCTCCCAGTCGCCAACTACATACTTCACAGAGGAACAGGTTCAGAAAATATTGGAAGCAGTCTCCGATAACAACCCTCAACTGAAACAGGCGATAATCCACATGTTCTACGCTGGGATGCGGAGCTATGAAATACTGAACCTGAAACCGGACTGGTATGAGTTTACAGAAGATGAAGCCATTGAGATTGAGATACCGTCAGAATACGCCAAGGGCAAGAAAAACAGCAAAGAACCTGAATACTGCTTCCTTCCGGCTAGATTCCAAAAGGAAATACAGAACTATATCATCAACCAGCACGAAACAGAGATAGAGGATTTTCAGGGGTTCATACAGGAAACTGACAGCGAAGACCTTAACCACTTATTCGATTTCATAGGTGATAGCGATAAGGACTTCAGGGCGTTGGCACGGGAACGCTACCACTTGAACAAGGAACTGGAGAAAGTAGCAGAGAAATCCGGTATCAACAAGGCTGAGAAGATTTCCGCACATCGTCTGCGGAAGAGCTTCATCCACCATATCTACGAAGGCGGTGAGGAAGGTTTGAACCTCAGCAGAACAAGTAACTTGGCACGACACCAGAATACTGACCTGACCGATAAGCATTATCTGAACATAGAGAAAAAGGAGAACAAGCAGGACTACCAAAAAGTCATGGGGTAAATTTTCGGATAGTTCTTTTTCTGGATTTCTCGGTGTAAAAAACAACTGTCAAGTGCTGAAACCGTTGATTCAGCCGTCTTCAAATAAATCAGTCAAGGATACAATTGGAGTGGTGGGAACACAGGTCTGCCGTTTGTGGTTATTTCAAGGAAGTTCTAAAGAATCAGGATTTGTTACCGGAAAAGTAGTTCCATGGTTTAAAAGTTCAAGAAACAGGGCGGTTTCAAGAAACCGGAGACATGGATTGATTAAAAACAGGTTTTCACCGTCTTTGCAGGACATTTTTCCGCAGATTCGGGCGAACTCTTATTAGTAATATGATAATAGAGGTTCAGCCGAACCTCCGGTTTCCAGTATTTTTATGGGCTGTAGCTGTAGTTCTGTTTTCTGGATAATTTCCCGTCTTTCAGCTTTACCTTCTTTATGTCATCGTGGCTTCTTTCGTCTCCCAGCCGTTTCATTACATACTCTAGGAACTCTTCCGAATAATCGTATTTCTGTTTCAAGTCTGACAAATCGAACTTTTTGCCTGAAAGTATTTGACTGGTAAGGTTATTACACTTATTTTTCGTTGATTCAAAGAGCCTGTCTCTGACGGTTTCCGAGAGGTATTCTGGCTGTTTCTTTTTGCCTACTTCTTCCTTCACTTTGTCAGGTATTGGACACATGGCGTAGATTTCTTTCGCATGTATGTGTGGACGGATTCGCATGATGGCTTGGTAGATTTCCTCGTGCGTCTCCATCTCCAATACTGTCTGTTCGATTTCCAGAGGATACTTGTAGTTGCTCATAGGGTTTTTGATGGCGTGACTCCCTGATATCCTGCCGTAACGGGCTGTGGTCTGGAAAAGTATGGAGTCTGGCGATGTGTATGGCGTTCCGAGAACGAACAGACCTGACTTGTCCTTGAACTTGTTGACGCCACGCAGACCCCAGAAGTAGCCGATATCTTTCTTGTCTACCAAGTCGTTCTGCAGAAGTTGTAGGTATAGTGGTCTGTGGGTTATTAGTCCGAAGTCGGGGAATCCTTTCTGGTTCAGCAGGTCGCAAAGGTCTTGAAGTAGTTCAGGCACTTCTCCGTTCCTCAGTTGTTTCATCCATTCTTTGTATAGTTCTGAGTTCTTTGTGAACTTGGAAAGGTTGGTTTTGCCTGTGTGTTTGCGTGTCAGCCGTGTAACAGTAGAAAGGCATCCCTGGTCGACCTTGGCTCTCGCTATCTTGATTTCGTAGCCATCATCACTTCTTCTCGTCTTCTTCAGTCTCATCGCCCAGTCGTAGAAAGGAACTGTTGCATCAGGCTTCACGACCTCCCTGCCTATGTTTTCTTCAAGGTAAAGTCGAACTGGTTCTACATTTTCCTTCAGAGTCCACGGCTTCTCAGGATACCTGTATTCTACCTCCCGCATCAGGTAGTTTTCGAGCGTGGTTTCTAGGTCTTTTTTCTTGAAGGATGCGTCAAGAATGGTGATGTGGCAGTTGTTTGATTTACTGATTATTTTCTCCATGTAGCTTTTCTTCCTGTAGGAGACGACTCCGTGAGAGATTTTCTTGGTGCTGTCTGCGTGTTGTTCGTATTCGCATCCCAAGTCGGATATCCAGACCTCGCTTTCGTCTTTCAGGTATTTGAACGGTTTGTATTCTCCGAAGTCGAGGAAGTAGCCGTATAGATAGTCTCCAGTCTCCTCTACTGGTTCGTAGCCTCGGTTCTGTATGAAGCTGGGTTCTTTCTTTTCGATTTTTTCGGGATACCATTCTGGTTGGATATACAGGTTTTTGATGTGTCGGCTGTAGCTCTCTAAGTCTATCCATCCTTGTGTCAGAGATGATGCCTTGCTGGGTGAATCTTCTATGAGTTCGAACATCGCTGCTCTGTAGAGCTTCCCGATTTGTTGGAAGGCTTCTGCCACCTTTTCTCTGTCGTAGTCGCCTATAACTTTGAGAGTCCGTATCTGCCAAATCAACCTTCTGTCAGGTTCGTCCTTATCAGGATTGACAGGAGCTTCATGCGTGTCTCGTATTGAGTCGGCTTGGTAGTAGCCCGGCTTCCAGTAGTCGTTCAGTATCGCTGAAGAACGCTTTACCGTCTTTCTGTAATCCTTGATGAAGTTTCTTACCACGTTTTTCTTTTCCTTATAGGTTTCTTCGTCTATCCGGTGTTCTTTGAGAATGTCTTTGAAGTTTCCTGATTTCTCTACTTTTTTAACGAACTGGTTGAAGTTTTTCTTGGTTATATTGAACTTTAGTTTTTCGTCTCTGTCGGTTGTTTCGTCTATAAATGCTCTGTCGGTGCCTGTGTTCCAGATTCTTTCTGATTCTAGTAGGTCTACAGGTGCGATGATTACTTTTCCGCTAAGTTTCCGGTATTGGCTGGTGTATGGACAGTTCTTCCAGTGGTCGTTATTGCCGTATCGGGATATCAGGTAGTCATGGGTGTATGCTACATCGGTAGAGTTTTTCCAGAAGTCATGTGAGTCCTTCTTGCTTTGAGGCAGATTTTTGTAACTCTTTTTCAGGTTTCCATCGGTATCGTATTCAGGCATTAACGGGCATCCTGCTCTCTCGAATCCTTCTATCCGTCGGCAGTCAACTCCTTTCTTTACCAGTTTTTTCTCCAGTTCCTTGCCGAGTTGCCAGTCCTGAACACCGATAAGTATGGTTTCGTCAGGGTTCTGTTTACAGTATTCTATTACGGAATAGGTTTTTCTTGCTCCTGCGGATGCGTGTATCAGCCGTAATCCTTTTTCTTTACCTGAATCCTGATTGATTGTGTCGAGGATGAAGTCGCTGTTTCTTATTTTCTGTAGGTCGCCTGAAATTTCCTTGTCTATATCAAGGTCTACTTCTACTTCTGTTTCTGTGGTTTTGAGAGGGACGAAACGCTTTTCAGTAGTGCTGTGTAATTATTTATTGTTCATAGTATCGGTCTGTGAAGGGAAGGGGTGCTGGTCACACCCTTTTCCGGTTTTTTATGTTTCTGCGGTCTCGTTTTCGGCTTTTTTGAGTTCTATTTCAAGTTTTTCTCCGTCTTCTATGCCGATTTGTCGGACGCTTTCTGCGGGTATTGAAACTATTGTAGTTCCCGACCAGTTTCGAGCCGTTCTGAATGTGTGTAGCTGAGAGCCTTCCATACCTAAGAATTTCTGAAACTGTATTTTTATGCCTTGTCAGTATGTAACTAACAGGTTTAGGTATTTCCATAAAATAGTTTTGAAAGAAAAAAATTGAGGAAGGATTTTCCCCTTTATATTGTAGCCCTGTTATCTCTATCAACCTATTTTTCACCTGGAACATCTTCTGGAGGCTTTGTCTCAAGGGCTATTGACCATGAGTAGTCGTTTTGCTCCATTAAAGTCTCTTTGTCTTCTACTTCAGGGTTGTCTTTCAGTTCCTCTGGTATGTCGAAAGCCATGTCGCACCTTGGACAGGAGTTCCTCTCTACTTCGTATCTTGGAGCTACTGGGAAACCGCATGTCAGACAGAACTCTACTTCGATATCCTGGTCTTCGAGATTATTCGCTATCATGTTTCTATAGAGGCAGTTCTTACTTACCACTTCATCGTTCAGGGAATCTACCATACACTCGTGGTGTAAAGCTCTGAGTGTTTCCATTTCCTCTTTTACCTCTTCCTCAGACAGCATTTCACCATTACTTGACGCTTTTCTGTCTCTGCTCATTCTCGACCGCCTTCCTGCTCAAGTAGGAAGCGTTGGATGTTGATTGCGGATTTTTGTAGCTGTTCTCTGGAGGTTTTTCTCTGAATATCGTCCAGCACATCTAACGCAATCTCTTTCTCGTAAAAATCATCGTCCAGAGATTTATTCACGAGCGTTCTGACTACTTCTGCCTGTGATACGCCTTCTCTGTCGGAAATGTTTTGTATTCTATCGAGTGTTTGTTCTGGAAGCCGTGCGGGGAAGAGTTCAAGGTCTGAGCCGAAGATTGAGTTATTTTCTTTCATTTTCGACCCCTTCTTTTTCCTGAACTTTTTCCTCTACGGCTTCTCTACAGATTTTGCGTAGCTCTTCCATGTTGTCTGCCTTGAAATGAATCATTCTTCTCATAGTAGTGACAGGTTAGTAGTTAAAATCTTATAAAGGGTTTCCTTTCCTCTGAGCCATTATTTTTGAAAACTAAGCGTTACAAGAAGCCCTCTGGCTAAAAGCATTATTTAGAAAGGTTTATAGAGTCAAGAAACCGAAATATGTGTTTTTCTACATATTTTTACAGGGGGTGACAGAAGGTCAAGTTCGAGTTCAGGGCTTCTTTATAAGTTCAAGAAACCCTCTGTTTCGACTGGAAATTTAAGGTAAAATCGTATTAAGAGACCTTTGAACCAGAGGTAGAGCGGTGAGTCAATCTTTTAAAGAAATCAAGGAATCAGGGAATCGGATTTAAGATTTTCTGAAGAAAACAAGTTTGTCCACTAAGACCGAGATGGTTAATGAACCAGCTTAAGTCTGCCCTGGGCGCTGCACTTCTAAAAATGTTCCCGGGTAACATCTTTCATGACTGTGGCTGCGGCCCTCTACTTTGCCGGGGGTCGTGGTACGGGAGCCAAGGACGATGAATACGGAACACACTGTGCACTTCGCTGATTCGCGTGACATGTCGGAGATAGAGGATGGTTCGGTCGAGCTCACGGTGACCTCTCCGCCGTACCCGATGATAGAGATGTGGGACGAACTTTTCACCTCGCTCAACTCCGAGATAGGCCGGGCTATAGAGGATGGAGAGGCCTACGAGGCCTTCGACATGATGCATGACGAGCTGGAGAAAGTGTGGTCGGAGGTCGCCCGTGTCACCTGTGAGGGAGGTGTAGTATGTGTTAACGTGGGCGATGCGACCCGGAAGGTGGATGGCGACTTCCAGCTTTTCCCGAACCACAGCAAGGTGATAGATTTCTTCACCCGGAACGGCTTCCACCTGCTTCCCGGTATCCTGTGGAGGAAGCCGACGAACAAGGCCAGCAAGTTCATGGGTTCGGGCATGTTGCCGCCGAACGCTTACGTGACGCTGGAGCATGAACACATCCTCGTCTTCAGGAAAGAAGGTGAGAGAAGGTTCGAGCCCGGCTCGCAGGACAGGTACCAGAGCGCGTATTTCTGGGAGGAGCGCAACAAGTGGTTCTCGGATGTATGGACCGACGTCCGGGGTACACTGCAGGACCTGAGCAACGGCGAGTTACGTGACAGGGCGGCGGCCTACCCGTTCGAGATACCGTACAGGCTGATCAACATGTACTCGGTCTACGGCGACACTGTGCTCGATCCCTTCTGGGGTACAGGAACGACCTCCCTCGCCGCGATGGTCCTCGGCCGGAACTCTGTAGGATTCGAGCTCGAGGAGGAGTTCGGCCGCGAGTTCGAGGAACAGGTGGAAGGACTGGAGCAGAAGACAAGGGAGGTCAACACGGCGCGCATAAACCGCCACGAAGAGTTCGTGGAGGATAAGACGCAGGAAGGCAAAGACTGGGACTACGAGGCCGAGAACTACGGTTTCCCAGTGATGACGAAGCAGGAGAAACGCATACTTTTCAAGAGCGTGGAAGAAGCCCGGAGAAAGGACAAGAGTTACGTCGTCGAGTACTCTGATTTTACGGATGATGACAGGATAAAAGAGGAGAAACAGCAGAAGCTGTAGCTCCTCCTCCTACCATGGCCCGAACGATGGGTCGACCTTCCTGTCGTTCCTCGAGAGGCCGTTTATGCGCTCCATCTCGGCTTCATCCAGCTCGAAGTCGAAGATATCGAAGTTCTGCCTCCTGTGTTCGCCGGAGCTCGCCTTCGGTATCGCCGCTACACCCTCCTGCTGGACAAGCCACCGGAGAGCTACCTGGGCCGAGGTCTTCCCGTACTTCTCCCCTATCTCTTCCAGCGTCTCGTCTTCCACGACGTCTCCACGGGCGAGCGGCGAGTACGCCGTCAGCATCATCCTGTGTTCCCTGCAGGCCTCGAGGACCTCGCCCTGGTCGAGGAAAGGATGGTACTCGACCTGATCCGTGAAAAGTGGTACGGAGGAGAGCTGCTGCGCCTCCTCGACCTGTTCCGGCGTGAAGTTGCTGACCCCGATATGCAGGGCCTTCCCTTCCTCTACGAGTTCCTCCATCTCCTCTATGACCTCCTCGAGGTCTATCTCCGGGAACGGCCAGTGTATGAGCAGGAGGTCTACGTAGTTCGTCCGCAGCTTCTCGAGGCTTTCCTCCACAGATCGCCTGAGGTTCTCCCTGTCAAGGTTGTCTCTCCAGATCTTGGTGGTCAGCCAGATGTTCTCGCGTGACACGTCTGACTCCTCGATCGCCCTGCCGACCTCTTCCTCGTTGCCGTAGGCCTGCGCTGTATCGATATGCCTGTAACCGATTTCGAGAGCGTCCATGACGCCCCTGTAGCATTCTTTCCCTTCGAGCTGCCATGTACCGAAGCCGAGGGCCGGTACCTGCTCGTTCTGGATGTGTACGTATTCCATGTCGACCACCGTAAAAGCATTGACGCGCCAGGGTTAAGTCGGTTGGTGCTGTTTTAAACGAGCCCGAGTAAGCGTTTACATGGTAGAGATATCTGGATGCCTTATACTGCAGGACGATAAACTTCTCATGACTTACCGGCCGGATATAGAGGCCTGGGGCGTGCCACAGGGTCCGAGGAAGCATGGCGAGCTTACTTCGGATGCGGCAGAACGTATCGCCGAGGACGTAACGGGATGCACCACAGAGACTGCGCGCTACCGCCGCAGGTTCAAGACCGAGTTCGAGATGGAGGGCGAAAAGTTCCTCTGGCAGCCTTACAGCATGCATATAGACGGGGAACCACAGGATGCCGAGTGGGTGCCTCTTGACAAGGTCGATTCACGTGAGCTCGCACCGCCGCTTTCCAGCGTGGCAGGCAAGATACAGGAAAAGCTTTAGCGGAACGCGGCTTCGACTATAAGCGGCCAGACCAGCGTAGCCTCGGCCTCGACCTGGGTGTAGTTCTTCACGTTCCCCTTTATCTTCCCCCAGGAGACCGCCTCCTTCGGCGGCGCGCCTGAAAGAGAACCATCTCCTTCCATGCCAGTGGAGATGTAGACAGCGTACTCGGCGCCTCCACGGAACAGGTTGGACATTATCGCCTGGTGCTTCGGGACTCCCGCACCCACACATATGATGCCTGTCTTCTCCGCTTCAAGGGCCTCGTGGATGAGCGAGTCCCAGTCGTCAAGTATCTCAATACCGATTTCCGGGTCCTGCTCCTGGCGGTAGTAGAACATGTAGTCACCAATCTCCGCGTCGATGAGCGCCGGGCAGTAGACCGGGATGTCGTTCTCCGCCGCATGCTTGAGGAAGGAGCGGTCGTCGTCTATCTTCTTCCCGAGTTCGCGGGCGACTTCCGTGGGCGTCCGCAGCTTCTTCTCGTCGAAAAATTCCGGGAAGAACTCGTCGTTCAGCCATTTCTCCAGCCAGACATAGCCGTCAGACTCTGCATAGATGTTGCCCAGCCGGTTGATGCCTTTCTCCCGCAGCTCCTGCTCTTCCGCGTCCCATTCCCCCATCTTGAACGGGTGCTCGGTCTTGATGATATCCTCGGAGTGCGCCCCGGCGGTCGTCACCATGACATCGACCAGGTCCTCCTTCGCAAGATAGGCGATGCTTTCCCGGAGGCCCGAGGAGACGATGTTCGATGTGAAGGTCAGGAATATCTTCGCATCTTCCTCTCTCATCTCCCGGATTATGTCGACCGCCTCCTTCAGGTGCGTGGCCTGGAAACCGGTGGTGCCGCACGCATCGATGAACCTGTCGAGGTCGAACTCGCCGTCGAACTGGTAACCTTTCATTTCCTCGCCCTTGTGCGGTTCTTCCGTTCCCGGAACGACGTGGTCTCGTGTTTCCTCTGTCATATCCAAGGATCCGCTACCAACATTTATCAGGGCTTAGGAAGCCTTGTCTCTCCACAGGTGCAGGAAGTAAACGGGAAAGCAGAGGAGCAGTGCCGCTACGCTGGCGGCGCGGACCTCGTAGGTGGAGAGAAGGCCCAGAAGAGGCCGGAAACCGTCGACCAGGAAGGGCTGTATGTCGGGATGATGGAACGCGTCCAGGGTCACGTGGAGCAGTACGCCGGCTATAGCTCCTGCGAATATCTTTAAGTTGCTTGTCTCCTGTTTTATCCCGGCCTCTCTTAGGTGTCCGGCTAGCGCCGGTCTCAGGTATAACATGACGCTGCCGAGGAGCACCGCTGACAGGAGCGCACCAGGATAGGTCGATGGCCATGAATGGAGAGGACCGTCTATCACCCCGAAGAACACCAGCGTGGCCCGCCAGTCGACGATGACGTTCGCAGCGACGAAGGTCGGGAAGTCGATGTAGTCCAGTAAAAGGAGGCCTATGAGGATGGCGGGCCCGAAATGGAAGCGAGTGAAGGGCATCGAGAGGGGATTTGCCGTCAGAAGGTTTTATTTCTTAAAACTCACCTGTGAATCGCGTATTATGGCCGAGTAGCTCAGCCTGGGAGAGCGCTGCACTGAAGGATACTCCAGCTATGCAGTTGTCCCCGGTTCAAATCCGGGCTCGGCCATCGCCTTCGGCGCTGAAGTTGTCCCGGATTTGTCCGAGAAGACTTGTCTTCGACTTTAAATCCGGGGAAATCACAGATTTTCTGGGGCTCGGCCATACCTGGACTTCAGGTTTTGCGGAAAATGTATAACTTTCCGCGGTGATTTCTGCGTGTGATGGATCGGGAGATGGATGAACTCCTGACTGACGGCGGCAGGCCTGGAGAGTACAGGGCTGAACAGGAGCCGGATTACGCCGGTTTCAGCTCCCAGAGAGAAGATCTCCGGGACAATATACAGGACAGGAACTCCGATGGCCTGTGTTCGGCAACAGCCGGTTTTGTTCAGGATTACGGCCCGGAGATAGCCTACGTTTCGCTGGGTGCTACTATCGCTGGTGTGTCGGTATATGCCGCCGATCCAGAACTCCAGTCGGCTGTAAACGACGTGCTGGGCGGTCTGCCGTAGTTACCACGGGTCGTGTTCGAGGTCGTGTTCCTCTGCGCGCTCTATCATGTCTTCTTCACTGGCCTCGGAGGTGGGTGCGTACTGCCATTCTTCGATGTCGCCGCTCTCCTGCAGGGCCTCTATCTCCGCCTTCGAGGTGACTGAGACGTTGGCGGTTTCGTCGCTGTAGACTTCTATCATCCAGAAGTTGTCGGTCATGTTAATTCTGGATGGTGTCGAGGTTTACATTTGTTATCCTGCCGGGGTTCGATTTAAATCCGGGCATATCAAAGAAAGGGTTATGGATAGGCAGAAGCTCCGTGAGATGGCGGAGAAAGAGGACTGGCGCGAGAAGCGCAAGCTGGCAGCGGTCGTACTTACTGTTTCCGTGTTCGTTTTCGTAGCGGCTATATTCCTGAGACCCGCGGACCTGAAAGGTCAGGAACCGGAGCCGGAGCTTACACAGTACCAGAAGAGCTACGTCGACTGTCCATCGAAGTACCTGGAGCTATGTACCAAGATGAGCAAGATACCGACCGAGGAGGTCAGGTTCCAGAAGGCCGAGGATGGCAGACTTTACCTCGAGATGCCGAGAACGAACAGGACTCTCGTGGCACGCATACAGAAAGGCGGCAGCGATGGCTACCTGATAAATATCCGCGACTGAACTACTTCTGCACTCTTATCCGTGTTTCACGTGCTTCCACGTCGGGACAGTCGTTACTGGTGACGAGAATCATCCCGGGCGCCCTGTCTGCAGATATCTGGATGGTCTGTGTTTCGCCGACCTGCAGCTCCGATATCGTGGTACGACCTATCTCAAGTGAGGAGTTGAAAGCTCCTGCGTAGAGGCCGCGAGAGAATCTTATGGTCCCGGTGTTTTCTACCTTTATCTCTATAACCTGGCCGGTCCTGTCGTAGAAGGCGTCATCGATTGAGAGACCGGCGTTGCTGCACTTTATCTGGTTGTTGGACTGGTTCGCGACATCGCCGACCGTGTCCTCGGCGAAATCCGGGGCCCAGGCCGCGTAGAGCGATACTACGCTTACTCCGACCGCGAGAACTATAACGGCAGATACGACCTCTGAAACTCCTTTCATCGTATCAGCTTATCTGCTCGTACTTGTCCGTCACCGAGGAGCAGTCCTTGGAGAAAGCCTGCACGGAGTCTGGCTTGGAGGATGTCGAGACGTTTACGGTCGTGAAATTACCCCTGTTTACGGATATCACTTTCTGGTTCATCGGCAGGTCGTTCTTCCATGTTGAGATTTGAAGCTGGTCCAGGTCTGAAGTGCCTGTGTTGCGTACTACCACTGAGGTGTTATCGCCCGTGTAGTATTTTGCTGAAGTTATGTCTACGCTCGCTTGGTTGCAGTTGATGGTCGTCTCTGTCTGGTTCTGGGTCGACTGTGTTACTGTTCTCACTATGTTGGGTCCCCATCCGGAGAATATGCTTGCGACCGAGAGAGTGACGGCGAGCAGCAGTACTGATGCGACTATAGGCGATACTCCCTTTCTCATGTACCTCATAGGACGGCGGTCGTTTTTATTTGGGAGGGCTCTACAGGAAGAATGTGACTGCGAGATATCCTGCCGCAAACAGTATCGCGGAGTGCTTTATACCTGCCTTCAGCTCGCCCTCGGAAAGCTTGCCGATTATCAGCCCGGAGAACAGCGCCTGGATGAAGACTAGTCTCTGGAACCACTGGTTGTAGAGGGTGATGTTCTCTTGGAGGCTTCCGCCTCCGCCTCCACCAAGTATACTCAGGCCTCCGCCGAGCGACTGCGAAGCAGTGGCGAGGTTCGGGAGCAGGAATGTCGTGAGCGCTACCAGTATACCGATAAAGATGAAGTATACGATGTACCCTGTTATCATCTCGCTGTAAAGCTGGCTTGACCGCTCCTCCTGCAGCTGCTTGATCTGCCGGATATTATCGCCGACGGATTCGAGCACATCCTGTATGTTGCCTCCGGAGCTATAGGCCTGGATAATCGTGTCTACGGAGCGTTTTACGAGAGGGGACTTGACATCGCCCGAGAAGTTCTCCAGTACCTCGTCGAACGGTATCCCCCATTCTATCTGCGCTGACATGCTCTGGATATGGTCGTTCAGCGGCCCGTAGCTGCCGGACTCCGTATTCTGTATTGCCTGCGGCAGGGACATGCCTGCCCGGGTTCCCTGGACCACGTCCCTCAGGAACGAGGGGAACTCGTCTTCGACCTTCTTCCGTTCCTGGAAGTCCTCGTACTTGACGTACGCGACTGGGGTGAATATCAGCAGTATCGAGGCGAAGTTGAGCAGGACGAACAGCAGTTGCTGTATGCTGGTGTAGGAGGTTACACTTGCGTCCACAAGCCGCTGGGTGTTGAAACTTATGCCCTCTTGGTAGACCCTCACAGTGTTGTTCTGCTGCAGCGTGTCGGACGGTATCTTGACGAGCGTCTCGCTCTGCGATATCGAGCGCAGTTGCTGGCCGTTCACCGCAACCTGAACGTTGGAATCCTGCTGCAGGTTCTCGATTGTAAGCCTGAGGGTGGTGTCGGCCTGTACGCTCGGACGCTGTAGCTGGAAATGGAAACGGGCATCCTGCTGGTTGCCTACCTCCTGAGGTTCCTGGAGCTGGAACTTCTGCTTGGTGTTCTCGTAGTTCCAGGTGTTAAGAGCCGCGATAAGCATCCCGAGGACTGCTGCGCCTGCGATAAGCGTTATGAGGCGGTGGTGCTTCCTCCAGATGTTCTTCGCCTTCAGTTCCAGGTCCCGCCTTGAGATACTCAGGTCCATCCTAGTCCACCTTCAGCGCGAGGAATATTATGAACAGGGTGTTTATCACGGGTATTATGATGTGGATACCCATCCACATAAGGTCCCTGATGGCGAAGCCCATCAGCTGGCCCCCGAGCAGGTTCATGACGGAGAGGATGACCACGAGAAAGACCGGCGCGGCGATAAGTATCGCGGTGTAGAACGATGCGTAGGTGCTCAGCCGCTCGATCTCCTTCTCCCGTTCCATCTTGAAGTCGAAAAGCGCCTCCTCGGCCTTCTCCTTGATGTAGTCCTCCATGTTGCCCCCGGTTTCGACGGTCGAAAGCATACCGTAGAGCACCTCGCTCCAGTCCTCGCTCGGCGAGTTGTCCGCTACCTCTCTTAACGCGGTGGTGAGGTCCTCGCCGAACACGTTCACCCGTCTCGATATCTCGCCGGCCTCTTCCGAGATGGCGCCGTACTCCTCGAAACCCTGGAGCAGCTGGAACATCGAGCTGGGCGGGATCCCCGAGGTGGCGATGGCGCTGAGGTGGTTCAGGGCGAACGGAAGGTTGTCCTCTATATCGTTTTTCCGTCTCTTTGCCTTCTGCGAAGGGTAGATATACATGAAACCGAAAACCATGACCGCCAGCGCCATAGGCAGCCCCATGACAAGCCGGACAGCCATGGCCATCGAGATCGAGGAGAGATTCGTCGCTGTATAGACCAGGCCGGTGAACATGCCGAGGAAGAACGCACCGAACGTGTACAGGAACATCTTCGATACGTATGTCCGGTAAAGGACGTCCATGTCCGCCATCTGGAGATCTTCCTTCAGGTCCTCGAAGTGCTCGCCGTATTTATCCACTGTGGGGCCGAAAAGTGCGTTCGCGGCCGCAGACAGGTTGTTGGTCTTCATAGCGCCGTTCAGGCGTTCCCGGAGTGTGGTGCGGAACGGGTTGGAGCTCATCGTGCCACCTCTGCTAGCGCACCTTGATACCTGTGTTGTCGATGATGTAGTTGTGGACCCCGTGGTGGTAGTCCGAGCCCTTCAGCTTCTTCACGTACATGTGTCTCTCGACGTTTCCCTTCTCCCTCACCAGTTCCAGCTGCACTATGCCGTCAGCTATCTCCTCCTCGAGCTCGGTAGCTTCCTCTCTTTCCGCGACCATGAATGTCGTGCATCCCATCTGGCTCAGCTCTTTCTTGACTTTCAGCAGGTTCTTCCGCTGGTCCTTCCTGGAGTCGATGTACAGGTCGAGGTCGGTTATCGGGTCCAGTACGACACGTTTGGCATCGTTCTCCTTGATGGTGGACCGGAGCATGTCCGCTATCTGTTCGTACCTGTAGGGGTCGAACTTGGTTATGTTTATCCTGTTATCCTCGACCATCTGGTCGAACTCCCAGTCGAAGGTGGTCGTCCTCAGGACCTCGGGCTCGGTGTCCTGGAAGGAGACGTAAAGACCGTGGTCGCCCCGCTGCGCCCCGCGGTACAGGAACTCCAGCCCGAAGTTGGACTTGCCGCAGCCGGGTTCGCCCTCGACCAGCACCAGTTCCCGTTCCGGTATACCGCCTCCTACGAGCCGGTCGAAGTTCTCCACACCTGATTTTACTCGTTCCATCTCAGGCCTCGAACGGGTTCGACTCCACGTCGACATCGGAGTCCTCGAACGGGTTTTCGTCAGGTCCGGAACCTCTTATCTTCTCTACCTTCCTCCTCTCGTCTCGCAGCTTCTTCTCCAGGTCCTCGACAGGGTTCTCCTCGGATTGAAGCTTCTCGTCGAGGCCGGTGCTGCCGTCTATCTCTCTTATCTCCGTTTCAAGCTCCTCTTCATCTTTTCCCTGCTCCGCCTGTTTCTGCCGTTTTTCGGCTGTTATGGCGTTGTCGAGCTGCTGAGGTCTCGAGATATCGATCTTGCGCTCGGACTCTATCACCTGGTCGAGGTCGTACTCGCCCTCCTCGGAGTTGACCATCTTCATTATCTCCTCCTTGTCCTTGTAGTACTCCGCGATTATCTTTGAGACCTTGTCGAACTCCTTCACGCCCTTGTCCTGCAGCCACTCGAGCACCTTCTTGCGGTCCTCCAGCTCCTGCCTCAGGTTTTCCTTGCTGACCCCGTAGTCGTTGCTTATCTGGTCGAAAAGGTATGGTTCGCCGCGGGCGCTGAAGCTGTCGTCCCGGGCTGTCCAGGAGAACGGTACGTTGGTCCTGGCCGAGTTCGACTCGCCCATCACCTTCTGCACCTCGTGTATCTCCTTCGCCCTTCTCGCCGACTTCTCGACACCCTTCGCGTGTGTCATCGACACGATGACGTCCAGCGACTCGACCAAAGCCGAGGAAAGGGATATCGGCGGCGTCACGAGCCTCTTGACGACATCGTTCGGCCCGGATGCGTGCATCGTACCTATCGACGGGTGGCCGGAGGCCATACCCTGGAAAAGCACGCTCGCTTCCTCACCACGGACCTCTCCTACGATGACGTAGTCCGGGTTCTCACGGAAGGACTCCTTGAGCAGCTGGTTCATGTCCACGTCGCTGGT
This sequence comes from Candidatus Nanohaloarchaea archaeon, assembly GCA_042218325.1. Lineage (GTDB taxonomy): Archaea > Nanohalarchaeota > Nanosalinia > Nanosalinales > Nanosalinaceae > JALDAJ01. Next base: position 19,323 of record JBDGRE010000030.1, on the reverse strand, counting down.
GCTCTGCGTCCCGAACATCGAACGGGTAACGGAGGGGATCCAGTTCTCGTGCGGCAGCTGCAGCTCCCGGGTATCCTCGATGGATACGATCTTGTCCTCTGGCGGTATGAACGAGACGCAGGAGTTGAGGAACGATGTCTTTCCTGTGGCTGTTCCACCGGTTATCAGCATCGACTGCTGGTACTGCATCAGTATCCACATGTACGCCATGATATCGGCGCTCGCGGTCCCCAGGTCCATCATGTCGATCGCCGAGAAAGGTGTATCCCGGAACTTCCTGATGGAGAAGGTCGGGCCTTTCGAGGTTACGTCCTCGGTCAGCGATGCGTTGACACGTGAACCGTCGGGCAGTGAGCCGTCGAGCAGCGGGTTGGCGTACGAGACGTACTTGCCGCACCGCTCCGCCAGCTTTACTACCAGGTTCTTCAGGTTGTCCGGCTCGTCGAACACGACGTCACTCTTCAGCGAACCGAACTCGCTGTGGACCGCGAAGATCGGTATACCGTTGCCGTCGCAGCCGAGGTCCTCTATGTAAGGGTCGTGCATGAAAGGTTCGATACGCCCGAGGCCGACGAAATCCCGGAATATGTAGTACATTATCTTGTCGTGCTGCTTCTCTGTCATCTCGATGCCGAGCTCCAGCAGCAGTTCGTTTATCTTGTCCTCAAGGAAGCTGATGACCTTCTTGCGGTCCTGCATCGAACTCAGCGACACGTCCAGCTTCTCGGAGAGGTTGTCCTTTATCTTGTCCAGCATCTCTTGCTCGCTGTCGTCCAGGTTCGGCTCTTCAAGATGGTAGATTATCTCCTTCTGGTCGTCGTCCCACTTCACGTGCGCGTACGCGAACGGCTTGATAAGAGGGTACTTGACATCGACGTCCGCCAGCTTGTCGACCTTCGTAGTTATCTTCACGTCCTTGTCATCTGACAGCGTGAACCCGATGTCCCCGGCTGTCTCGAACGTGAGGTCTCTCTCGTCCTCTTCGTTGCTGCTGAACGCCTCCTTCACCGATCCGAGCAGGGACATAACTGTATAATAAGATACCGCAGCTCGTTAATAAGCCCTGTCTTCAGCGACTACATCTCCTCGAGCGGCTCGATTCCGAGAAGCTCGAGGCCCTGGTCGGTCACATCGACGAAAAGCTCGACCAGCGCCAGCCTCCGCATCCGTGTTTCCTCTCCGGCGTCGATGACCGGACAGTCGTGGTAGAACGAGTTGAACTCCTCGCAGAGTGACGAGAGATAGTTCGCGACTTTTGCCGGTTCTCTTTCCCTCGCCGCTGCATCGACTTTCTCCGGGAAGCCACCGAGTTTCTTCAGCAGCCTGTATTCCGGGTCACCGAGCTCTCCCCGTAGCTGCCCTTCCGCGTCTGCTTTCTCCAGTATGCTCTTCGCCCGGACGTTGGAGTACTGCAGGTACGGTCCCGAGTCGCCCTCGAAGCTGAGCGCGCGGCCCCAGTCGAACTCGATATCTTTCTTCCGCGAAACGGAGAGGTTGGCGTACTTCAGCGCCCCGATGCCGATGGCCTCGGCGTTCTTCACCTCGCGCTCCATCTTCTCCGCGGCCTTCTCCTCCGCCCGCTCGACAGCCTCGTCCATCGCGTCCTCGAGCCGGATGATCCGGCCGGCGCGGGATGACATCGATCCCTCGGGCAACGAAAGGAGGCCGTAGGAGACGTGCTCTGAACCTTCCGGGTCCAGCCCGAGCTCTTCCGCGGCGGCGAACACCTGCTGGAAATGCAGTTCCTGCTCGCTGCCGACCACGTACAGGTTGTGGTCGAACCCCTCCTGGTTGCGCTTCTTCAGGTTGTACAGGTCCCGCGTGATGTACAGCGTGGAGCCGTCGGCCTTGAGAAGCACCGTTCCGGGCAGGTCGTGCTCCTCGAACTCCATGAAGACGGAGCCGTCGTCGTCGCGCTCTAGTTCTCCTTCCTCAAGCCATCCTTCTACCATATCCCGGGCCTCTTCCACGACCTTGGATTCTCCGGTCCACCGGTCGAACTCGATTCCCATCCTACGGTAGTCCTTCCGGTGGTACTCTATAGAAGCTTCCCGGAACCTCTCCCATAGCTCCCGGGCTTCTTCGTTGCCTTCCTCGATTTTCGCGGCCCATTCACGGCCTTTCTCCTCTATCTCTTCGTCGCCCTCTGCCTCCTCGTGGAACCTGACGTACAGGTCGAACATGTGCTCCATCGGTGCCTCCTCGAACTGTTCCTCGCTGCCGTACTCCCTGAAGGCGTAGATCAGCTTGCCGTACTGCGTCCCCCAGTCGCCGAGATAGTTCTCCGACGTCCCATCGTAGCCGGCGAACCGCAGGATGCGCTGCAGCGAGTCCCCGAGCGCGTTGTTCCTGAAGTGGCCGACATGCATCGGCTTCGCGACGTTCGGGCTGGAGAACTCTATCAGCATCTTGCCATCATGCTGCTCGACGCCCATATTCTCCCTCTCCAGTTCCTCGAATACCTCTTCGGCGAACTGCTCCCGGTCAAGGAAGAAGTTCAGGTAGCCGGGGCCAGCTACCTCGACTTGCTCCACTATATCCAGCTCGACCTCGCCCGATACGTCCTCGGCGAGCTCCCGTGGCGGCTCCCCGAGCGTCGATGCGGCCTTCATCACAGGGTAGGCGAAGTCGCCGTGTTCTCCTTCCGGCGACTCGATATCCTCTTCCCCGACCTCGAATTCCAGCACGGTCGAGAGCTCTTCGGCGAGCTGCTGTTTTATCTGCTTCATAGACCTGTTTCGACTCGGAAGCTTGAAAACAGTTTTCTAGAGCGCTTCCGAAAGTCGGCGTAGCAGTACGCGGGCGTTCTCGGCGGTCCTATTTCCTTCTTCCAGCGGGGGCGCCACCTCGACCAGGTCGGCGAAATCCGGTTCAACGGTCTCTATGACTTCCCCGGCCTGCTCTGGGGAAAGCTCTCCGTCCGGGTACCCGGTCCCCGGCGCCTCCTCCGGGTCGAGAACGTCGATATCCACGCTGAGATACACGGGTTGTTCGCCGGAATCGAACTCTCGCCTGAACTCTTCTACCTCGTTGCTGCGGTAGATGTTGAAGTCGTGCTGCTCCATCAACTCTTCCTCGTCCTGGTCGACGCGCGTCACGCCAACGACCCACAACTCTGAAGGCTCGAAACCACTCCCTATTAACTCTCTCAGCACCACGTCGTGCGACGCGTGGCCGTCGACTGGCTCCTTCATGTCGAGGTGGGCGTCGAGCCACACCAGCTGGAGCCCGGAATGTCTTTCCTTCAGCGCTTTGATAACAGGGAAACTCACTGAGTGGTCGCCGCCGATGCCCAGCAGCGGCTTCCCGTACTCCAGCAGCTCCCGGGTGTTCTCCTCGATACGTCTATGAGTCTCCTCAAGGTCGAACTCGTCGGGGAACACCTCGTCCAGGAAGACAGTTCCCAGGAAATCGAAGTCCTCAAGGATGACTTCCGGCGCGTTCAAAGTTCCCTTCCTCGGGTTCCGGTGTATACCCATGTCCGAGGGCAGCTTCTGCACCAGTGTCTCTGCCTCCCTGGGAGAGCTAGTCTTCGTCATAGTTCCTTGATATGAATTATCTCGCCCCGGTCGAGGTTTTCCTTCTCGTTGTAGCCACAGACTTCGAATCCCCGATTTATCAGAAGGTGTCTCATGGCCTTTCTCTCGTTCCGGGTCTTGATTTTGACGGCCTCGTATTTCTTGCTATCCGCGATTTCCAGTACCCTTTCTACCAGGGCAGACATAACCCCTTCTCTCCGGTAATCCGGTTTAACTCCGGCCATCCAGACGTAGTAAGAGCCGTCCCCGAACTTGTCGTAGGCGACGACGTAACCGTATTTTTCGCTGTTTTCCCGGGCTACCAGGCGGGATGGATCTGAGTCAGGGCACCGGTCGTGATACCGTTCCTCAAGGTGTTCCTCGCCGAATTCCGGGATTTGTCTGTGGATAGCGTTGACCTCTTCGAAAGAGGTCTCCTCGATTTCTAGAGGCATATGAACGAGGCCGGAGGGATTTGAACCCTCGACAACTCGGTAGCTTCCCGCTTCTCCTTGCGGAGAAGGAGCGCTCGAAGCTCCAAGTATTCGCTTCTCAAACCGCCATCTCCCTGACGGGAGAAGCCGGTGGCTAGAAGCCGAGTGCTCTGTCCGGGCTGAGCTACGGCCCCGCATCTGTACGAAGAGTTTGCCTGTAGAAGTATTAAATAACGTCAGGAATCAGACGAGAAGACCCATGTTGAGCGCCAGCATGACGATGGCGACGGCTGAAGTCGCGCCCACGACCACTTTCGGGTCGAGATCCATGCCGGAGTCGGCGTCGAAGTACTGTACAAGCCCGCCCTGCGAGGACGGCATCTGCACCTGGTCATCCTTCGCCATAATGTGATTTTGTACGCGTAGCTTCAAAAGTGTTAGAGCTGGAGGCGGGAGTAAGCCCGATTCTGTTATCGAAGAGCGGAGCTCTTCTCCAACGCCGTTCCAGAGGAACGACGGTGACCAGCATTTGACTACGCACCTTCTCGGCTTGCACCCTGCGCTGGGCCCGTTTCATCGCTCCCCCGGAGATGTCAGGCATTTCAACACGGCGCCGGTCATGACACCGTTACCGTGATATACTGGCCCTCATCCCGTTATCCGGGGACGTGTCGTTTCTGCTGCCCGTTGAAACGTCCTACCCTGGTATTAAACAGGTTACGGAGCGCTTCTTGAACCTCCCGGTCACAGCCCTTACGGCTGTCGCACTTTACGAAGCTCGCTGGGAGCTTCTCTACGACCGGCAACGCGAAGTTGCCCGTCGTGGTGTCGGGACTTTCCTCACTCGGCTTTTCTCGGCTATTGGAAGCCGATAAAGAAGGTCGTAAGACCTTCGGCCAGCGGTGGCGGTCTCTCCGCCTCCAGCAGGATAGCATGGACCGCAAATCTTTTATCAGCTCGCCTACCGGGCCTGCTCTTCTATCTTGTCCATCCGCGGCTCGATGAGATAAGTGTTGGCCTTCTTTTTCTTCCTCACAAGGTTCCGCTCGAAAAGCTCCGAGACAGCGTTGCTGATGGTCGCCTTCGATACCTTGAGCTCGCTCGGGAGTTCACTCTGCAGCATCGGTTCTTCCATTACCGTTTCCAGTACTTCCTCCGCGCGTAGAGACAGCCCCATCCGGTCGATTCTGATCCCGGGTTCCTCGTCCGTGCCTTCCAGCCGCTTCTTCAGCCTCTGGGCGTACACCCCGAGCACGATAGTAAGAGATAGCAGGGCTCCCAGGGCCATGTAGATGAGTGCTTCGAGCTGTGCCTCGGGAAACGGGACTGCCATAGAGGCTCTTTCCTGCTGTAAAAATAAAAAAGAGCGTATCAGGGGGCTGCAACAGTCCTACTGCAGCCCGGAGAAGCTTGCGTTTTCCGCTATCCTGGGGGTTTGCTGCGCGTCCTGTCCAGGGCTGGCGTTACTGGCGGCTGAAGCCGAGTTGTTGACCTCGTCAGGGACCTGCCCGGTTCCCGTGGAGCCCTTGGTCGCCCCGCTTTCGTCCGGCTTCCCCGGCTCTGGAGGATTTCCAGGCTGCTCGCCGGGCTCGTGTCTTCCCTTTCCAGGGTTTCCGGTCGAGGGTTTGTCTCCAACGGAGATATTGACCTCACCTCTCCCCTGGCTTTCATCGCTGTTGCCCTTCTCGGTTCCGGGCCTTTTCCGGGCCTGTTCGGGTAGCTCGAGTTCTTCCTGGTTCTTCCGGCTGTTCTCGATGGCGTTCTCGATACCCTTCTTCGCGGGTCCAGGAACCTGCTGTTTGACCTGTTCAAGCACCTTTACCTGGTTGCTGGAGACGTTCTTGAGCCGTGAGACGAACTCGGGCTTCCCGGACCTCTTCGCGGCCTGGACCGACCGGTTCATGCCCCTGCTGTACTGATCCATCAGCTGCTCGACCTTCTCTGTTTTGTTCTTCTCCGCGAGTTTCCGGGCCTCGGACAGCCTCTCCGCGGCGTGGTTCGCCCTTACTTTCGCCGCAAGTTCATCACTGCCGATAACCGGTGCGGAGGCCACCGCGAGCTCCAGGGCCTCGGAGGCTCTCTCCAGCCCGTAGAACAGGTCGCCGGGCGTCATGCCCGCAGCCGGAACATCGGCCGGCTGGGCCGCTGCGGTTCCTGACAGCAGCGCTGTTATCGCGATTATGGCGTGTAGTTTGGTCATATCTATCATCCTTTTGTCCATCTTATCGTTTTAAACTCGTTCAAGGAGGGGGAACGGAGAGGAGGGTTTCAGGCTCTCCCGGGTATGAAGTCCCGGAAGGAGACCTCCTGCCTTGAGCGGCGGAACCCCTCATCGTCCTCGTAATCGGGTTTGCTGCAGCAGGCGGCCGTCCGGTTGATATCCGGCAAGGTTCAAGTATGGCATGCTTGGTGGGAAGGATATCTCTCTCGACGGTCCTGCCGCAGTTAGTACACCGGAACTCGACTTCCTCCATCTAGGTCACCTACTGGAGGCTTGCCTCTGCGGAAAGCTCCGCTTCGGCCTCTGCTCCGGAGTTTGAACTGTTCGCCTCTGCCGAGGCGCTGGACTCTGTCTCTGCCCCGGTCTCGTTTGCTTCACTGCTGCCGGTCTCTGCTTCTGACTCGAACTCTACCTCGAGCTCGGCGGTGTGGTCGCCCTTCTCGACCTTGACTTTCACCTTCTCTTCGTTGGGGACCGTGAAAGTGGCTGTCCCGCTGGCATCTGTCTGGCCGACTAATTCTCCGTTGACTGTGACTGTGGCGTTGGCGACCGCCTCGCTGTTTTCCGTGACGTTGATGGTGGCGTTCTCGCCCTGTGAAACGTTGGACGTGAACTCGAGGTCGAGCCCTTCCTCGCTCTCGTCGCCGGTGACCTGGCTGTCGGAGTCGCTCTCTGCCTCTGCGTTTGCGGAAGCCTTTGGTCCGACGAAGATCTCTTTCACGAAGCTGACGAGGGTGTCGCCGTTCTTCGTGACCTCGTGCCCGATAGTCTTCTTGCCGTCCTCGACCGTTACGGAGTGGTTGACCTCTGCGCCGTTCGCTCCCCGGGCGTCTTCAGGCTTACCGCGGTTCTCGGGGCCGGCGTGCTCTGGAGGGCCTCTCTGCCCGTTCTGCGAGGCTTCAGCCTCTGCCTCGCCCTGGGCGTTTACCTGTGCTTCGAGGCTGGAGAGCCTGTTCTCTATAATTGTCAGCCGCTCCTGGAGGGACTGGAGCTGGCTCATTATCTGTCCAAAACTGTTACTTTCGGCCTGTGCGGAGGCCTGCGCATCTACCTGCGCCTGTGCGTTCGTGGGTTGCGCTGCTGCAGGTGAAATAAATCCTGCGAACAATAGCGCCGCTGCGAATGCCGTCGTCGCGTGTGTCGATTTCATCGTTTTACCCCGAGATAGAGAAACGACCCTTATATGGCGTATCCGTGAAAGAACGTTCAAAGCGGTTGAATTCTTGTTCAATAGCGTTTAACTCTCGGAAGAACTCGTTCAGTTCCGTTTAATACCTCGGTTGTATTTTATCTGATCCCTGCGCTACTTTCACCATGTTCTGACATCCGGAACCTTGGGATTATCTTCAGGAAAAGTTTGAAGGTGCGGAATCTGTAGATTGGGCGGTCACAAACGATGTCTACCATACCGGGGAAGGTACTATCATCAAATACTTCTCTCGCAGACCGTTCAATGCAGCCATATTCAACCCTTTAGGAACCTTGCTGGGCAGGAGAGAGTTCATTGACTGGCGCACCAGGAAAGAAAGGGATAGAGAGCTAAAGCAGTCACTGGCTTCACACGGTTTCAAGGTACCAGAGGTTCTCCACGATGGTGAAGTGGCGCTCGAACTTGAAGAGGTAGAAAGGCAGGCAATTCGGGAGTGCATGGAGGGCGATGGAAACCCTCGAAAGGCAGGAGAACTAGTAGGTGAGTTCCTGAAGAATCTGCACAACAGCCAGATATGCCTGCTGGACAACAGTCTATATAACTTCCTGACGTGTCGGGCGAGGAGGTATACACTGTCGACCACGAGTACGGTTCTCAAAGCGCCTCAAAAAGGGAGAAGAGCTTCGGTATCGCAAACCTTTACGCCCACATTCTCGCTCTACCATCCGAGGAAAGACGAGATTTCAGGCAGGGTCTTGAGGATGCCTACCGGGAGATAATTCTGGTCGAGAGACTCTTGGTATATCCTATGGCGCTGATTATATCTTTCGTCAAGAGGGATGCTACCGGTATGCGGAATGCTGTGCGAAGCTTCCTATAGAAAAAAAGAGAGGAAAGGTAATGGTTCTAGCCGAACAGGCCGCCGAGCATGCGCCGGACGAATCCAGGTGGTCCGCCGCCCTGGCGTCCACGGTTCTGTGGTCCCTGCTGGCCGGAAGAACCTGCGTCTTCAGGAGGCCCCTGCTGTCCAGGACCTCTGTCAGCGGGCGGCCCTCTTTCTCCGGTGTCTTCATCACTTGTCTCGTTATCAGGTCCGAGGCTGGCCGTATCAGTGTCCTCCTTCACGTTGCGCAGGATCTCCAGAGCTCTCTCGAGTCGCTGCTCAACGTCGTCGTTCGGAGCGATTTTTGTCAGCGCGTCAACCGTGTTGATAGCGGTCATAAGCCTAGCATCAAACTGCGCGCTACGGCCGGGACCACGGGAAACGTTTCCGCGGGTCTCGTTGCCTGTCTGGTTCCCGGACTGGTTGCCCATGGTAGTCACCTGACCCTGTCGGGCAGAGTCAGGACCACCGGCCATGTTAGGCCCGGCACCCGAAGGCTGTGCAGCTCCCGCCGCCACGAACGCGGCGACAGCGAATGCTATCAGTAGTCGTCTCATGGCTGTATCCACGAATGCTGGAGCGATGCTTAAGAAGCAGGTGCCCGGTTCAAACTATTCTATTTCCTGAACTCGTAGAAAGTGTCGCCGGACCTGACTTCTATCCGGTTATCAAGGAACTCTATCTGCTCGAAGCTTTCCGCGCTGAAGTTGTGAAGAGGCATCTCGGCCTCGACCTTCCCGGAGCGGGAGATACTGAACCGGGATGAAGCGGAGCTGTAGACCAGTTCGTCCTCTTCATCTCCTGTGGTGCCGAAGTGCTCCTCGAACCTTCCTTCCAGCCTTTCCCAGTCCATCTAGAGCCACCGGAATTCCTGATCCACTTCCGTCTTGACCGACCTGTGTATGAAGCAGTTCCTGATAGCGGCCTTCTTTACCCTGGAAGCTTGATCCTCGTCTTCTATGCCTTCAACCTCTATCTCTATCCTCACCTTCTTCATCACCGGTCGAGAATCCTCGTTCCTTGCGAGCTCCGCCACCGCCTCTGAGCTTATCTCCTCGTACTCGAGCCCCTTCCTCTCGGCTATCTGCTTGAAAGTTGCGAGCAGACAGTTCTCCAGCGATGCAGTGTACAGCTCCTCGGGTGAGGCCGACTGCTTCTCTCCCCCGAACTCTTCGGGAGCTGAGACCTTGATTGACTCTCCGGATACCTTGCTGCTCCATGTTTTTTCTGATGCTCTTGCTCCAGATGATGTCCGGAAATCTACAGGATAATCTACCATAAAAAGTTCTTCTCGTCGCGGGCTTTACCAGTTTCGGTGGTCTACGGTCGAGGCCTGAGTATCCTCATCTTCTCGCCCTTGATGTTCTCTTCGGCGGACTCGGGAAGGGTCTCCAGCTCTAGCTCTACGCCGAGAGAAAGCACCATCTCATCAGGCTTGTCATCTGTCGAGCCGGGCAGCTGCTCCAGATCCGGTAGTTCCCCGAACCTGGAAAGCACCTTCTTCCTTAGTTCCTTACCTTTCGCGGTTCTCTCCGACTGCTTCACTAACTCGGGGGCGATAGCTTTGAAGAAGACTTCCGGGTGACCCTCCCTCATCTCGAGGCCGTCGCACCTTCTCACCTCTCTTATCTCGGGAACTATGTCCCAAGACTGGCGTGATATCCTCTTACCTGAGATACTTTCGTTGATATCGCAGGCTTCCTCGTAGCTGTCGGCTTAGACCGCCTTCCTGACAGGACAGTTGAAGACAGAACCGTGTCTTTCCGGTGAAAGGAAACTCCGGGCCCCCCCTGTCGCATCTCCTCGTTCCCTCATCCGATATGGCTACCGGCACGTCTATGATCGCTTTATCGAACTCGAGCTCGTCCAGTGATCCCGTCCTCCATACCTCCCAGCTATCACCGGTATGGTTTGCGGCTATACATCCTCCCCTGCAGCCGTCTATTACTATCACTTCGGAACGGTGCTGCGTAAAACCCTAAAAGCCTTATCCCGGTTATAAACTCCATGAAAGTACTTTTCGTGTTGACCGAGCAGGGCTACTGGGCTGAGGAGTGTATCGAGCCTCTCAAAATGATATCGGAAAGACACGAAGTGGAGCTGGCGACCCCTACCGGCTCTAGGCCTGAGCCGGATGCTGCTTCGGTGGAGGGTTACAGGGAGTTCATCGAGGACAGCGGGCATCTGCAGGATCCCTCCTCGCTGATGGAGGCCTACCGCGACCAGGACGAGTACGACGCCCTGGTGCTTCCGGGCGGCCACGGAACGCTCTGGGATATAAACCAGGACAGGCACGTCCAGGAGCTCCTGGTATCGAAGGTCGATGATGCGGGAGCTCTCGTCATCTGTCACGCCGTGGGAGTCCTCGGCTTCCTGCCCGAGCTCGTGGATGGCAGGGAGGTGACAGGCTTCCCCGATGAGTGGGAGACCGACCAGGTCGATGGTGATGAGGTCAGGGAAGGCAGGAAGCTGCCTTACAGGGTCGAGGCCATCGTGAAGTCCGCGGGAGCGGTATGGCGCTCTAACCTCTCGCAGGATACTTCAGTCGTCCGGGACGGGAACCTGGTCACGGCCAGGGGGCCTGATTCCAGCTCGGAGGCGGCCCGCGAGTTCCTGGAGCTTCTCGACGACCGGGAGAGCTAGTCACCGGTCATGCTCTTCACCAGCTTCTTGGTTCCGCAGAAGCAGGTGAAGTAGTTGGCAACAAGTCCGGCACCCAGCAGGGCGAGGGCCGCTAAAACTCCCGCGCTCGCGCCTTGGTGGTAGAGGGCTCCGGTCGCTGCCAGCACCAGGATGCCGGCGGCCAGTCTTATCTTCCTTTCTCTTTCCGACAGGTTCTGCTCCATATGATAAGTTCACGCCGCCACTATTCAAGCTTTCCTCCTGCCATCTATCGATCTGAGGTCCACGAATCTCTCCGCATCGTTCTCATCCGTCGTGTTATCGTGCCTCATCAACTTTATGTTCTCGTCCTCGAAAGGCGGTGGAAGGAAGCTCAGAAACGCCAGGGAGTACTCCATCGAGAGCTGGGCGCCGGGAACAAGCAGGCAGCTGTAGCCCTCCTCCGCGTAGACATGCCTTGCGAGCTCGCCGACTGTCATCTTTTCGGGTCCCGCCGCCCTGAATATGCCATTCTCCTCTTCCTCGATCAGCCTGACTGTCATCTCCACCAGGTCCCCCAGCAGTATCGGCTGCGTCCGGGTCTTTATATCCGGGAATATCTTCGAGGGCGCGAGCCTCCGCATCATGTCGAGCAGCCTGTTGCCCCTTCCGTAAACGGTCGATGGACGGATTATCGCGTGTTCCATGCTTGATCCCTCCAGTATCTCTTCTGCCTCCCTCTTCGTCCGGAAGAAGCTGTGGTCGACCTCTCCCGCCTTCAGCGCGCTCATGTAGACCGCTCTCTCTGCGTCTACCGCCTCCAAGAGGTTCCGGGTTCCCTCGACATGAACCTCCCGGTACTCCTCCGCTGAACTGAAGCCGGGCGCCAGTCCTATGGTGTGGATCAGCACTTCGAACTCCTCGTCTATCGAGAACTCCTCTGTGATATCGTATTCGTGATCAGCGCCACCCCTGTCGAGGTACTTCACTTCGTGTCTTCCCTCCAGTTTTTCTCCTACGGCCTCTCCGATAAAGCCCTTACCCGCGACCAGCACCTTCATGCCTCCATCTTTTGCTTCCACCGGTTTAACTCTACTCTTTACCGGAACAGCCGGAATGCCACGAGCTACCCACTTTAACAGTTATGGATATCTCTTGTCCAGGATGCGAGAAACTGCTGAAGCCGGGAAGGTCGTGAAGCATTCAAGTCCCGAGGTCGAGGAGGGCGTCAACCTGGTCGAGAAGCCGGAGAAGCGTCCTGTCTTCCAGGAGCTGCTCGCGTCGGAACTCGGGTCCTCCAGGGGCGAGGCGGTCTGGATAGATACACGGAACCAGTCCTCGACCTACGCGCTCGCCTCCGCATCAGGGGCCGAGGTGCTCGATAGGGTCAGGATAGGCCGTGCTTTCACGCCGTTCCAGCACCACAGCCTGGTGACCGGTCTCGAGGACTGGATTGACCAAGACGTGAAGTTCCTGGCACTTCCCCAGTTCAGCCATCTCTACCTCGACGGCCAAGTAAGCGACTGGGAGGCCGAGGAGCTGTTCTTGGAGGCCTGGGACGAGGTCGTAAGACTGCAGAAGAAGTTCGACCTCAAGGTACTGGTCTCGGTCCCGGGAGACAGCCTGCTCTGCTACCGGGTCAGGAGGGACGCATCCAACCGGATAGATGTCGAGAGGACACCGGAAGGAGTCAGGTACGAGTCGAAGGAACACCAGCAGCTCTTCTATCGCAGCCCGGGCAGCTTCCAGACTACACTACCTTACTGGAGCAGCAAAACCAGGGAAGTCGAGACGGTCGCGACCTACTGATGGGACGGACGAACTCAACCTACCGGAACCACCTGGACAGCTTCATCGAGAGCTTCAGACCTTTCCGGAAGGCGCTGCGGGATACCAACCAGGAACATCTTGACGGTCTCTGGGAGAAAGCCCACAGCTACGCCCACGCCGCCTCCTACATGAACTCGTCCAGCCCGGGTATACCCGCGATAATCTCGATGCTTCTCGGCCTCCAGAAGGAGAGTTCGGAGAACGCAGAGAAAATCACGGAGCTGGAGAAACGCATCCAAGAGCTCGAGGATGGTATTCAAGATTGACTTCGTCGACGGTGACGCGGTCACCTGGACGAAGACCAGGAACAGGGTCGAGGCCGAGAGGCACCCGGGCTACCGGCCGCGTTTCTACATCGAGGGCGACAGGACATCACTGCATAGAGGAAGACCGTGGCTCAGCCGCCTGGATGGAGTCGATTCGACCTGCTTCGAGACCTGGAAGCCGACGCTCTCGAAGCCGGAGAAGAAGGTCCTCAGGGTCGACACCTTTTCGGAGGACGCGCTGAGGTCTGCTGTCAACAGGCTGAAGAAGAGCTTCGGCAGGAGCGAGTTCAGGTTCTACAACGTCGGCTTCAGCCCGCAGTTCAGGTTCTGCCTACAGCGCGAGACCTGCCCGGTCCCCGAGTTCGAACTCGACAGGATGGATATAACGCTCCACAGGAAGTATATCGCGTCTGGCGAGCTCTCGGGCCTGAAGGTCGACGGTGAAGAGATGGAAGGCTCCGAGGGTGAGGCGGTCGAAAAGTTCCACCGCGTCTTTGAGCGGAGGGACCCGGACCTCCTGATGGTCAACCGCGGCCAGGTCCTCGAGCTGCTGGAGACAAGGATGAACGAGCAGGGGCTTGGCTCGCTCGGCCGGGCGGGAAGCTTCGAGCAGGTCGCGGGCGAGAACACGGTCCATAGCTACGGGAAGACAGTCCACTCCGCCTCCCGCTACAACGTCCCCGGCCGCGTCGTCATCGACAGGTCGAACAGCTTCCTGATAGGTGAGGCGACGCTGGAAGGCTTCTGGGACCTCGTCGAGAGAAGCTACCGCCCGATGCAGGAGCTTGCCTGGGGCAGCATCGGCCGCCTTTTGACCAGCATCGAGGTCCGGCGCGCATACCTGGAGGAGAAAACGCTTACCCCGTGGAAGAACTGGAGCGGCGAGCAGCCGAAGAAGGCATCAACGATGCACCGCGCGGACAGGGGCGGCTTCATCTTCAACCCGGAGCCTTCCATCCACGAGAACGTCTACGAGGCCGACTTCGCCTCGCTTTTCCCGAACATAATGGTCAAGAAGAACATAAGCCCGGAGACGGTAAACTGCGGCTGCTGCGACAACGACAGGGTGCCGGAGCTCGACTACTCGATATGCGACGAGGAGGGTTTTATCCCGCGCGTCCTTGAACCCCTGGTCGAGGACAGGCAGCGGATGAAGAAGAGACTCGCCGGGGAGGAACTGGACGAGAAAGAGAGGAGGGACCTGCAGGGCAGCGTCGACGCGATCAAGTGGCTGCTGGTCTCGTGCTTCGGCTATATGGGCCACTGCCACGCCAGCTACGGCGCGATAGAGTGCCACCAGGCCATCCAAGCGTTCGACCGAGAGATAATGGTTGAAACGAAGGAGATGTTCGAGGACGCCGGATACAGCATCGCGCACGGCATAATTGACTCCATCTGGGTCCAAAAGAAGCGGGATGCGGAAAACTTTGAGAAGGTTTGCGAGCATATAACCCAAGAGATAGGCATAGAGCTGGAGCCCGAGCACGAGTTCGAATGGGTCGCCTTCGTTCCCCGTTCATCCTCGGATGCGGACATCGCGACGCTCAACCGGTATTTTGGCAAGAAGAAGTCAGGAGGTTTCAAGACCGCAGGGATAGAGGTGGAGCAGAGCTCAAGCCCGGGCTTCGTGAAGGACTCCCAGATGGAGATGATAGAGGCTCTCGACCGGGAGATGAGCGAGGAGGACGTCTTGGATGTGCTGCGTGAGAAGGTTGACAGGCTGGAGTCGGGGGAAGTCGACCCGGACCGGCTCGTGGTGGAGAAGAAGGCCTCGAAGGCGCTGGAGGACTACCAGGTCTCCAACAGGACGGTCGCGGCGATGAAGCGCGCCAGGCAGCACGGCATAGAGATAAAGCCGGGCCAGCGCGTCAGGTACGTGGTCAGGAACGACAACGCGCCGCCGAGAGCCCGAGTGAGGCTCGCCTTCGAAAACACCGCAAGATACGACACCGGGTTCTACAGGACGCAGCTCGTCAGGGCGGCGGAGAGCGTGCTCTCCCCGCTCGGCATGGACCGTGAAGACGTGAGAAGGGAGCTGAAGAAAACCAGCAGGAAAACCATACACTCCTACCTCTAGAGCTATCTCTTACCGAGCGCCCGCTCGAACATCTTCTTCCCCTCGTGGTACCTCGCATCGAAGTCGACGATGGGAGAAGGGTAGTCCGTCTCCAGACGGCTTCTCTCCTCCTCGCCCATCTCTACCCATCTGTGTATCTCCTCGGGGTCGAGGTCGCGGAGCTCCGGTATCCATCTCCTGATGTAATCCGAGTTCTCATCGTACTTGCGGCCCTGCTTGACAGGGTTGAATATCCTGACAGGTACCGAGTCGGTCCCGGTCGATGCAGACCACTGCCACCCGCCTGTGTTGGAGGCGGTGTCATGGTCGACCAGGTGCTTCCTGAAGAAGCTGGCGCCCTCCCGCCAGTCAATCATCAGGTGCTTGGTAAGGAACGAGGCCACGTTCTGGCGGAGCCTGTTATGCATGTAACCGGTCTCGAGAAGCTCCCTGATACCTGCGTCGACGAACGGCACCCCGGTCCTGCCCTCCTTCCAGGCCTCGAGCTCTTCAGGATCGTTCCTCCAGTCTATACCGTTCTCGAAATCCTTGTAGTTCTCGGTGACCGACTCCGGGTTGTGGTAAAGCACTTGGTAGAAGAACTCCCTCCAGGCCAGCTCGCTGCGGTACTTTGCGTAGTTGCGTATCTTTCCCGAATCATCCTCCCGACGTATCATCTCCTCGATATCGGACAGCACGGTCCTTAGCCCAAGCAGACCGGAGCTGTAGTAAGGTGAGAGGCGGGATACCGCCTCGGGGTCGCTCACGTCGTCTCTGTCGTATTTGTACCTCTCGAGCCTTTCATCGCGGAAGGACTCCCACCGCTCCAGCGCCGCTTCCTCTCCGGGCTCGGGCAGCTCGTCCGCCTCGAGTCCCTCAGCTTGGTTCTCCTCCTCGACGTCCGCCACCTGTTCCGGTCCGTGGAAGGGCGCCCTCTTCCCGACCTGCTTCCAGTCGGAGTAGAACTGTGAGAAAGTTGAGTACTCCGTCTCAAGCTCTCTGGGCTCGACCAGCAGACGGTCCTTGAACGAGCGGCTCTCGAGCTCCAGCTCCTCGAGCTCCCTCTCTATCTCCATCTTGAGCGGGCTGTAGCTCCTGTTGTAGTAGACGGCTTCCGCGTCGAAGGCCTGGGCTACGTGCTCCACCATGTCGGCGGTCCTGCCATCCCTGAGAAGCAGGGAACCGTCCCTTTCGTGGTACTCCTGCCTCAGTCTTTCCAGGGCGCCCTCCCTGAACTTTCTCTTCTTCTCACCCTGCCTCTCAACTATCCGGGGATCCCTGACGTGGACCGGCAGCACCTCATCGCCGCTTCCCGCCTCTGAAAGCCCCGCGTTGTCGTGGACCCGGAGGTCATCCATATGTAGGAATATCCTCATCTTAGCCCTCCATCCGTGCCGCAAGTGCTATACCGTATGTCTGGGTTAGCATCGCCAGGAAGATACTCGCGGCCAGCGCCGCACGGTTACCCGTCAGCCCGATACCGTAAAGACCCATCACCGGTACGGTGGAGACCCCGAGCTTCCTGAAGTTTTTCGAGTCCTGCACGAGCTCCTCCGCGTTCGAGAACATCGCCAGCCCCGGCACGAGAAGCCAGTACGAAAGAGAGAGTACATGAAGGAAAGAGACGCCCTCCATCAGCCCGTAGGTCGCGAGCAGCGTCGGCACGAAGCCTCCGGCTATCACCCATCTCCATGTGTTGAGGACAGCTACCTCCATCTCCCTCCATGACGTTGCGACAAACAGCCCGAGGAACAGCGTCATGAAGATATGCATGCCGGTCACAAGCTCTGAGCCTCCGCCCAGTACCGATTGGGCGGTGACCAGCCAGGCTGCCGGTATAAGCAGAACGGGGGCGTGCTCTCTTATCACGCAAGAAGCTTATCCTCCACTGTCAATAACCTTTTCCCTTCATCTACCGGAACAACCGGATGCCCGACCTGAACCAATAATAACTAGCCCAGAGAAGCTTAAGATGTGACGGATATACTTGACAGGGCCTACTTTGTATCACCCAGGAAGCTCGCAGTCGAGCTGGAGAAATCCGAGGAGGAGCTGGAGCAGGAGCTTCGCGAGCACGGCTTCACCCGTTTAACCGACTTCCAGGATCGGGAAAGCGAGGGCCTGGAGCTGGAGTACGAGATACAGGAGCTTGAGAGACGGAAGCTCCAGGGTATCTTCGGCGAGAAGGTCGCCAGATTCGTTAAGGGACGGATAAAGCGCTACATCGAGTCGAGGCTACCGGGAGGATGGGAGCTGAGGGAGAACGCCCGGTTGAGAGACAGCTCGGACTCCGCCACTCTGCGGCTCGGCGAAAAGCCGGATACACGAGACTCGATGAAGCTAAGCGGGAACTCGGTCGCGCACTACGGCATGGACCGTGAAGAGATATTGAAGCAGGTCCGGAGCCGCCACTTCGCTGCCGGGAAAAACATGTTCGAACGTTTCCAGGAAAGCCTTCTACCGACGATAGACCGGGTCCTCTACGCCCTGGAGAAGAACGGTGAGACTGAGGAGATGCGGTACGATGTCATAGACCACTCGAAGAGCTCGGCGGAGATAAACCGGGAACGCGTCAGGATACCGCTGGAGAAAGTGGAGGACTTCAAGGTGATAGGCCTCGAGGTCAAAACTTCCCGCGATGACGCGGAGAAGCTGCTCTCATCGGTCCAGAGAAACGTTCGTGACCGCGCCTCTAACTCGCCGCACATCGACCTCTACGGCGTCCACGTCGACTACAATATAGACACCGCCGAGATACCGGAAGAAGTACCTGTAACCGTCAAGAAGCTTGGATAAAAAGAGAAAAGAAGTTGATCGGGAGCTAACCGAAAAGCCAGCCCGGAACTTTTTGCACCGCCTGCTGCGGCAGCAGATCCTTCACGAACGAAGGAGGGCCCGAGAACTCGGCCCCGCCCGGGAACTCCGCGGGCGCACCGCTGTTCATCGCGTCCGAACTCTCACCTGGAGAGTCGATCTGCACCTGGCCGCCCGGGGAAGCCATGTCCGGCACTTGGTCGGCGGCCTGAGAGGGCAGTGCTACAGCTCCTGCCACAAGCCCTATCGCAGCAAGCGCAAGTAGTGCTTTCTTCATGGTCGATTCACCAGCCACAGGATACGCGCCGGGCCTTATATCCCGAACGCGTGAAAGACTGTTCAAAGGCGTTCAGAAAGCGTCTAAGAGGGTTCGGCTGAGGCGTGGAGGTGTTTAGTTTTGTTTAGATAAACTATATTCGATTAGATTTTGCGGGAAAAGATATACATAGACTGTATTTTATGGCTGGATGGCACGATATCCTTACTAAGGAGCTGAATACTGAGAAGGCTCGCTTGAAGAACAAGAAGGATGAGAGGTATAGCCATAAGTCGGTAGGATATAGCCTTTCTGTGAGTAGTAAGACGTATTCTGTGTCTAATCGCTCTTGGGAAAAAGATCCTTTCATACTGCTCTTGGATAGTTTTAGAGAAGAGGTCAAACAGGCAGACGACGAAGAACTTTCTGAAATCATAGAAGAAAATGCGAGAGAAATAGCAGTTCAGGCGTATCTTGCGGAAGACTTCGAAGTTCTACATAGTCTGGTTAGGATATTAGATAACGCTTCCGAAAGACAGGATGAACGCTTTGGGGAGGAGATAATAGAATCTATTTTCAATCCTCACATAGTTCAGATTTACGAGAAAGTTAGGCCTCTTGCATCGAAGATTCCTGTGATGAGAGATGTTTTTGTCACGAAAATGCCGGTTGATGAAGTTGAAATCTACAGAAATGGAGAGAAACTTGGTGCTTATGAAGGCCATATTCTGAAGATTCTGGACGGGAAATATCGTTTCGAGATAAGTTCTGAAGATGGGGTTAGAACGTATGGTCTGCCTATTCAATCAGATAGAGAGATTGTGATTGAGTAGAGAAAGTGTAGCGTATAGCAAGCAGGTCCGGCCGCGTTGTGTGATCCACTGAGGGCACGCTGCTCGTCGAAGACCAGAGGTCTTCTCAACGGGTCGACTCTTGCGAGTGGACCCGAGATGTTAAAGCTCAAGTTGGTGCCGTCTGTTGGAAAGCTGTGAAACCCACGGTTAGTAGCGGTCGGCTGAACACCTCGTTGCCTTGGTGCTTACACCGCCGCTCTATCGACTCGTCTTGTACGAGAGTGGATGCGGTTTCTTGTTTGAGGAGGCCTTCAAGCTTAGATGCTTTCAGCTTTTAGGCCTGTGAGGCGTAGCTACTCGGCGCCACCCTCTCGGATGACCGATAGACCAGAGGCCTCAGTCCAGGGTTCCTTTCGTACTGTCCGGACTTTCCTCTCAGACCGCATAAACACTCCCGGCAGATAGCAACCGATCTGGCTCACGCCGATCTAAACCCAGCT
>JBDGRE010000003.1:10306-28922 GCA_042218325.1 Candidatus Nanohaloarchaea archaeon | reverse complement strand
GCCCGAACGACTAGCATGGCTAAAGGACTCCGATAGCAGTGGCCTCCGGCAGGATCAACCGGAATTGCTCCAACTAAACGTTGGAGGGTTCTTGACGTCGAAACCCGCAGAACGGGCTTCTCAAACGGTCTCGAAATGAGACCGGGATCACACACCGAAACCGTCCACGTATCGGACGATTTCTATGGATGCTATCATGTCCGTCTCTCCTGCATCACGCAAAAATATAATGCGCTCATCTTCGCCCTTCCAGGCTTTACGCTCACTCCGCGTTCACGGCTGCGAGCAAGTACATGCTCTCGGTTAAATCTTATAAAGGGTAGAGAACCTTCAACCGGTCCGAGACCTACTCGGTTTCTATTCCGGTGGAAGGGTCCTCCCGGTTCCTGTAAAATCGATAACCGGTTCCCCGTCTCCCTGCTTCACAAGCTCCAGGGAGGAGTTCTCTATCCATATCACGAGCAACGGGGCTCTTGCAGGGTATTCCTGGTAATTCTCCCATTCTCCTTCACTGGAGTAGACAAGTTCAAGGGTCTCGTTGCCGTCGATCCCCGTTATACCGTCACCGTCGTCATCCACGCCATCGGACAGGATCCAGAGCCTGCCGGTCTGGTTGACCGGATAGCTGGCGGCTGAAGACCTGTTTATAGACAGCCAGTGGCCGTTCACCACTCTTCTTTCAGCCTTTACAGTAAGGTTTCCCGCCCTGTCCTTGACGTAGAGCTGTAGAGTGTTTGACCGGTTGAACTCCCCGGCACTCCCGTTAACGGTTATCACGACCGTCTCGTTCCCGGCGAAGTACTCTGCCTCCATGCCAGGGCTCGGCGCCTTCTGACGGGATAAGTCCCCGTTGCTGCCCGGTGTGGTCAGGGAGAGAAGTAAGGCGAAACCGGTCGACAGGGCGACCACTATAAAGACTCCGTAAACCGTGGAACGGTTCATAGATGGTAATCGTGTCCGGGTACGTTAGAAACCACGGGTTAGCGTCTTGCCTCTATTGCGTCGACGATATTCTTCGCTGCCATCATATACGCGGCCTTCCGGCCGTAAACCCGCTCGGAGTCCCGGAGTTCACGGAACTGCATGTAGGCTCCCTGGATATTCTCACGTAGCTTTTCCAGCACCTTTTCGCGCTCCCAGTACTCGCCGGTACGGTTCTGTACCCACTCGTAGTAGGAGACCGTGACGCCGCCGGAGTTCGCCAGCACGTCCGGTATCATAGTGACTCCCTTCTTCTCAAGTATCTCGTCCGCCGACCGGGTGGTCGGCCCGTTCGCGACCTCCACGATGTAGTCCGCCTGTATCCCGGCGGCTTTGTCCTTCTTTATCACGTTCTCGATGGCCGCCGGGACAAGGAAGTCGACGTCAAGCTCCAAGAGTTCTGTATTTGTTATGGTCTCTCCTGTCTTGCAGACCGTTCCCGCCTCTCTCTTGCAGCTAACCAGGTTCCCGTGGTCGAAACCGTTCTCGTCGTAAACCGCGCCACCGGAATCGGAGACCGCGACAACGTTGACACCCATCTCGTCGAGTTTCTCCACCGCGGGCTCCGCGGCGTTACCGAATCCCTGTACCGCCGCGGTCAGGTTCTCAGGTTCAAGGCCTTCTTTTTCTATCATCTTTTCTATGACGTACGCGGCGCCGTAGCCGGTCGCTTCTGCGCGGCCCTTCGACCCGAACGCATCTACAGGTTTACCGGTTATTATCCCGGGAGTTGTGGAGCCCTGGATCTTCGAGTACTCGTCCATCATCCACGCCATTTCACGGCCCGAGGTGTTCATATCGGGTGCAGGGACGTCCGTTTCGACTCCTATGATGTCGGATATCGCCGCCATGTAGTTCTCTGAAAGTCTTTTCCTCTCCCCGTCACTTAGATCTGAAGGGTCGACTGCTACGCCGCCCTTGCCACCGCCATAGGGGATGTCGGCGACCGCACATTTCAGGGTCATCCACAGGGAGAGCGCCTTTACCTCGTCCTCGCTGACATCCGGGTGGAAACGTATCCCGCCCTTCGCGGGACCTCTCAGGGTCGAATGCCGCGCACGGTAACCCTTGAAGATTTTCTCCTCCCCGCTGTCAAGCTCTACAGGGAAGTTGACCTCAAGTACTTTTTCGTGCTCCTTCAGTCTCTCATAGTGCTCCTCGCTGTCTATCTCTTCGAGCGCATCTCTCAGGTTCTCCCGGGCGTCCTTGAGTTCTCCCATACCGCAGTCCTCCTATCCAAGGTTTAAGGCTGTACCGGTGTCATCTCCTCGCCGCCATGCTGACATCGAGGAAACCTGCTGAACCCTGTCCCCAGCCGGGGAATCTGGAGCCGGTCGCCTTCTCAAGTCTCTCGATATCCGGCTCGATAAGGTAGGTCTGCGACTTCTTCTTCCGCTTTATAAGCTCGCGTTCCTGCAGCTCGGAGCTGGCCTTGCTCACGGAAGCCTTCGAAAGCTCGAGCTTGTCGGGCAGTTCGTTCTGGAACTGGGGCTCCTCCAGTACCTCTTTCAGCATGTCCTCCGCCTTCTTGCTGAGGCCTATCTTCTCGACCTCCCTGTACCGGTCCTGTGAACGCGTGAAGCCAAGATTCATCCTGCGGTGCATCCTTCTGATGTAAAGTACCGAGACCACCACGAGCGCGAGCAGGGCGCCTACGAGGGTCGCTACGATGTAGTAGACATATACGCCTGGAAACGCTGTCATCTCAAATCACGGTGTAAGAGGTGTCGCCCGCCCTTTAAGTTGGTGTTATTGATACACGCCGCAATTAAACGCCAGTGAACAAGTGAAGGCCGTTTCTATACGCGGCTGAACGCCGCGGAAACCAGTATCAAGGCACCTTAACTTCCCTCCCGTTTAAGGCTTGTTCGACCTGGCAGTACCCGGTGAGAACCGTGAACAAGACGCTCACGCTATTCGCGACCGGACTGTTGCTTACCGGTATGGTCGCTGCAGCACCCAGCTCACGGACGCTGGCGCAGTGCCGGCAGCTTCCTTTACCCGGTAGACCAGACAGTCGAGGACGCCGTATTCCTCGCATCCGCTCCCTTTATCTGGAGTGATGCGGCCTACGCAAAGGTAAGGCCAACATCGCAGAGGAAAGGCTCGCAGAGGCTACCACCCTCAAGAAGAAGGGAGACGTAGAAGAAGCAGATGACCTCCTCGAAGACTACGAGGAGCAGATGGCGGAAGCCGCAAGTGTCGCAGAAGAGCTCGAGCAGGAATTCGAGTCAGTCGCACAGAGACACCAGCAGGCCCTTAGTTCTGTCAACGTCGCAGGAGCAGTGACGGTACAGCAGACAGTTGAGGGCGTCGAAGACTCCGTCGAGGAGATAGAGACTGATGTCGACGACGAGGACAGGGATGTAGATGTCGACGTAGACGACGGAGATGTCGAGGAAGTAGCTGACGGTGACGAATCTGACACAGAGAGGGACAACGAGACTGCTGATGGTGACGACTCGGATGTCGACTCCGACGTTGACCAGGATTCGAACGTCAACAATGACACCGACACCAACGACAGCTCGGATGGCGACGATTCCGACAACAGCGACAGTTCCGGCAGCGACAACGCGGACGACAACAACGACTCAAACAACTAGGCGGAAGCCAAAGCGCTTCCGTCTGGTTCTTTCTTTATCTTTTCCGGGTTACTCTCCGCAGACACTGAACCGAGCTAAAAACCGGGCTCCAGGCCTGTAAGCGCGACACTGTACCATTCCTGTACTTCGCAATTTTGTGTCTGCTCGAGGCGCCGGGAAAAAGGGCGGAGGGCGGGATTCGAACCCGCGTCCCGACCGCCACAGGGTCGGAGTATAGACCAGCTAACCTACCTCCACCACGTTTCTCGCCTGAACTACAGGTGTGTTGATATTTGATGCGGGGGCGAGGATTCGAATTCGAAAGAAAGCCTTTCTACTATCGAATCGCTCGCTTGAGCATCCGCTGGATGCGGGGGCGAGGATTCGAACCCCGGAACCCCTACGGGACAGCGCATCTGCAGTCGAAAACCGCTGACGCGATTTTCTCTAACGACCTTCTCCTGGCGGAGAAAGTCGTGTCCTCAACGCTGCGCCTTTGACCACTCGGCAACCCCCGCGTCTGCTCACCTGTTGTTTTGTTTTTATGTGGGGTTGGTGAGCCTTACTCGGCAACCCCCGTGTCTACGGTAGGAAAATTTCAGGGTCCAGTTTTTTTAACTGGTCGTGCTGGACACGAAATCCTCAAGTAAATCCGCGATTTCACCCGGCTGCTCCTGAAGCATCAGGTGGGTCGCATCGATCTCGCGTAGCCGGCAGTCCAGCAGGTCAGCGAGCTCCCGGGATTTTTCCATCGTTATAGCGCCGTCCCGGGTCCCGGCAACGACCTCTGCTTCCACGTTCAATTCTTTGAGCTGGTCGCGGACGTCGTAGCTCATCATGGAGCCGAGCGAGTATATGACTTCAGTGTCTCCGGCCTCTATGAGCGTGCGGCGGGCGGCATCTTTTGCATCCTCCAGTTCTGTGTCGGCGGCGTAGTTCTCGACTATCTCCAGCGCCCAAGCCCGCCTGTCCATCGAGCCGAACTTTTCAAGGAAGAACCGCGGCGAGTAGTTCTCCGGTTCCGGTGTCGAGGCCGAGGTACCTGTCAGGAACAGTCCCGAGAAGTTGTCGTATTCTACCGCGTACTTCAGCGAGACCATGCCGCCCATCGAGTCACCGACGAGCACTGGTTCCTCGATACCGAGCTTTTCTACCAGGTTTTTCAGGTCCTCGGCGAGGTCACCGAAGTCGAATTCGGAGCAGGAGGAGTCACCGTGGCAGCGCTGGTCGTAGAAAACGAGCGGGTTGTTGAGTTCGAGCTCTTCTTCTACTTTCCTCCAGGTGTCCTTGGTGCAGAGCCAGCCGTGCACGAACACTATCGGGGTTCCTTCGCCTTCCTCAGTCCTGTATGAAAGGTCGCCTGCCTCTAACATCTGAGTCGGGATTCGAGCTGCAAATGTATATAAATTTGGCCGAGAGCTTATTTTTATGGAGGAAAGTGCCACGGTCAAGGTACCGGAAGGCAAGCTTGTACAGGTCGAGGCCGAGTTCGAGGATGTTTTCACGGATATATCCATAGCAGGTGATTTCTTCGTCGAACCTCCCCGCGCTCTTGAGGAGATCGAGGACGCGGTGCTCGGCATGAAGACCTCGGTCTCGAAGGAGGAGCTGGTCGAGGCCATAGAGCAGGTCGAAGCGGACATGATAGGTTTCTCCCCGGAGCACGTGGCCGACGCGCTGAAAGAGGTGGTAGAGTGACCGACTGGCGCATAATCGACGAGGGAAGGTACAGCGAGGCCGTGCACCAGGCACTGGACAAGGTGCTGATCGAAAAGCTGGACAAGGGGGAGATGCGGCCGACGCTTCGTTTCTGGCACCGGCAGAACCCGGCGATACCGATGGGACGCTTCCAGAGCTACAGCGACGAGGTGCAGCACAACTACGTGGAGGATAACGACGTCGAGGTCGTGAGGAGGATAACCGGTGGCGGCGCGATGTACGCCGAACCGGGGGATGTCATAACCTACTCTATATACATACCGAAGGACCAGGTGCCGGACGAGGTGGAGGAAAGCTACAGGGAACTCGACCGCTGGGCGATACAGGCCCTCCAGGATGCAGGCCTGGAAGTGGAATGGAGGCCGCTTAACGATATAGAACATGAGGACGGGAAGATAGGCGGCGCGGCCCAGCTGAGGAAGCAGGACAGCGTGCTCCACCACACGATGCTCAGCTATGACCTGAACACAAGGAACATGCTGAAGGCCCTGAGAATCGGTAAGGAGAAAGTTTCTGACAAGGCTATCGAGTCAGCGGAGAAACGCGTGGCCGTCATGAGGGATTATATCGACCAGGGCCGTCAGGATGTCATCGACGAGATGAAGTCGCGGTTCAAGCAAGAGTACGGCGGTGAAGAAGGTTCGCTGACCGGCAAAGAGCTTGAGAAGGCGCGGGAGCTGGCGGAAGAGCGCTTTTCGAGCGACGACTGGAACCGGAAGATGTGATCAGTAGTCCGGGTTTTTCTCCTCTACACCCTTCTCGTGGTTGTCCATCCGAGCCATCAGGAAGAAAAGGTCGCTTAGACGGTTGATGTATGTGAGGACCTCGGGTCTTATGTACTTCTCCTCCTTCAGGGCGACTATCCTTCTCTCCGCTCTCCGCGTTACCGATCGCGCAAGGTGAAGAAGGGAGGCGACCTCTGTACCGCCGGAAAGTATGAAATCTCTCAAGGGCGGCAGCTCCTGCTGCAGCTCGTCGCACCTCTGCTCAAGTCGCTCCACATCTTCCCCCGTTATCCTGTGTTCCGAGTTCATGTTGGCGAGCTCGGCCTGCAGTACATGGAGCTCGTTCTGTATATGCTCGAACTTTTCTATCTTCTCCGGCGCCTTCGACGCCACCAGGCCGACGACCGAGTTCAGCTCATCGACCGTACCGTAGGCCTCGATGCGCCCCGCGTCCTTCTCGATGCTCTCGCCGGATCCGAGGTCGGTCTCGCCCTCGTCACCTCTCCCGGTGTAGACCATAAACAAGGGTTCGGCTCAACTTTTATAGCGATTGACCTCGATTGCTAACCGTGAAACTATACGAAAACGAGGCCAAGCAGCTGCTCGAGGACCATGGTCTGGAAGTCCCCCGGAGCGACGGAGAGCAACTGGTGGTGAAGGCCCAGGTGCTCGCGAAGAATCGTAGGGAGCACGGCGGAGTGAAGTTCGCCTCCAGCCAGGACGATGCCCGTGATATCGCGGAGGCCATGAAGGGTAGTGAGGTGAACGGCCACGAGGTAGGGGACGTCCTTGTGGAGGAGAGAGTGAGCTACTCGGACGAATACTATGTCGGGCTGATGTACGACACCGATAGCCGGGCTCCTGTTCTCGCGTTCTCCAGCGAGGGCGGTACAGGGGTCGAGGACGAACAGGTCTCGCAACTGGTTATAGAGGGACTGCAGCCGTGGAGGATACGTGACTTCCTGGGGCGTAACGGTGTTGGAAGTGGAGACCTCGTGCAGCTGGGCTCAGCTATCGAGAAAATCGCCCGCTGCTTCTTCGAGGAGGACGCCCGGATGCTGGAGGTCAACCCTCTCGTGAAATCAGGCGACCGCTTCTTGGTGCTGGACGCCATGATGGAACTGGAAGACGACGCCAGCTACCGCCACGACCGTGACTTCCCGGGGCGCTCAGAGTTCGGCAGGGAGAAAACGGAAAGGGAGATAGAGGCGGAGAAGATCGACGAGGACGACCACCGCGGGGTCGCGGGCAAGTACACGGAGCTGGACGGAGATATCGCGATGATGCTCGCCGGCGGCGGGGCCTCGCTGACGAACATGGACGCATTGATAGAGTACGGCGGCGATCCCGCGAACTACACGGAGTACGGCGGCAACCCTCCTGCGGAAAAAGTCTACCGGCTGTCGAAGGTCATAATGTCGAAACCAGGTCTCCGAGGTCTCTGGCACGTCGGCGGAACCGCGAACAACACGGATATATACAGGACGATGAAAGGTTTCTGCCAGGCCCTGCGGGAGGAGGAGCCGCATTATCCGATAGTCGTGCGCCGCGACGGCCCCAACGCCGACAGGGCGTTCGAGCTGCTGAGGGAGACCCGGGAAGAGCTCGGGCTGCAGATGAAGCTGTTCCGGAACGACACGCCGATGACGCAAACCGCGCAGGTTCTCATGGAGATGATAGAATGAATTGCGGTTTGCCTGACTTAGAAAACCCTGGGAGTCGGACGACGCAAACTGATGAGGTTTTGATGAAGATGGTGGAAAAGCGATGAGCAAGATACCTGTCTTCGACATCGGCGATACTATCACGCCGTCCAGGCAACTCTCCCGGAAGTTCTTCAGGAAAGAGCTAAAGCGTAGAGGGGTGGAAAGCCCGCCGGAGTACCCTTTCGAGGGCTACAACGAGTTCGTGCCTGAGTCGATACAGGGCTGGCTGGACGAAGAGGGGATAGAGGTGGAGGCGGATGAGCTGGTCGACCTCTACATGGAAAGAAAAAGGAACAGGATAATAGAATCAGGGGTCCTCGGCGAGCTGAAAAAGGTACAGGAGGAGATTTCCCAGATCGGGATACTGAGCGATAACAAGAAAGAGGCCAAGAAGTTCTACCGCGAGATCTTCGAAAAGAGGGGTATAGAGGTGGATGGGTTCGTGGTATCGGAGGAGGTCAGAGCAAGGAAACCTTCCCGGCAGATATTCGACGCATTCCTCGATAGAAGAGATGTGGCCGGTGAGAGATGTGTCTACTTCGGTAACCGCGGCGACATAGACTCCGCCTGCCAGAAGGTAGGCATGGAGTTCGTCTGGGTGACGCAGTACGACACTTTTGGGACAAGCTGGGACGGCAGGAAAATTGACGAGTTGACGTTCAAGGAGATTCGGGAGGTGTTCGGATAGATGTCCATACTCGTCGATAAGGATACGAAGGTGCTGGTGCAGGGCATAACAGGCAGGGAGGCCTCAGAAAAGGTGCCGGAGATGATAGAATACGGGACCGATGTCGCTGCGGGGGTGACCCCGGGCAAGGGAGGGCAGAAAGTCGCCGGGGTACCGGTGTATGACACCGTCCAGGAGGCCCTTGCGCAGCACCCAGGTATCAATGCGTCGCTGGTGTACGTCCCACCGTTCGCGGCAAAAGATGCCGCGTTCGAGGCGCTCGAGAACGATATACCGCTGCTGAACATAATCACAGAGAGGATACCTACGAAGGACGCCTGGCGGATCTACCAAAAAGCACAGGAGAAAGGCGCCCGTGTGGTAGGTCCGACCTCTGTGGGTATCATAACGCCCGGCGAGTGCAAGCTGGGACCGATCGGTGGCAACGAGCCCGGGAAAGTCTATGAGCCCGGCCGCGTCGGCGTGATATCGAAGAGCGGAGGAATGACCACGGAAACATCGTGGGTAGTGAACCAGGCAGGATACGGCGTCTCGACCGCCGCCGGAGTTGGAGGTGACGTGATAGCAGGGACCACGTTCGCCGACGCCCTGGAGCTCTTCGAGGAAGACGACCGGACCGACGCGGTCGTGATGTTCGGAGAGCTCGGCGGTACCTACGAGGAGAAAGCGGCGGAGCTGCTGGAGGAAGGCGGCTTCACGAAGCCGCTGGTTGCATTCATATCCGGCAGGTTCACGGAGGACCTTCCAGGCAAGAAGTACGGCCACGCCGGCGCCATAATCCGCGGAGACAGGGGAACTCCCTCGGGTAAAGTTAAAGCACTTGAGGACGCAGGGGCACATGTGTTAGACGTGCACCACGAGATAGGAGAGAAACTGGAGGAGATACTGTGACTGACTGGAAGACCGGTATCTCGTCGAGCGGGGAGGACGCGGTTATCCGTGGCGAGGAACTGGAGGATGTGATGGACATGGATTTCGCCGACGCCATCTGGCTTGTGCTTTCCGGGGAGAAACCGTCAGAGGAGGAGTCCGAGATTTTCAACACGATACTGAGTTCCTGCATCGACCACGGCGTCGGCAACCCGTCGACAGTTTCCGCGAGAACAGTCCAGAGCGGCGGTAACCCGATGAACTCCTCGGTCGCCGCTGGCATACTCTCGCTCGGGGATGCTCACGGCGGCGCCATAGAGGCCGCGATGGAGATGCTGCAAGATCCGCTCACGGCGGAAGAAATCGTCAGGGACCGACAGGAGGCCGGCGAGAAGATACCGGGTCTCGGCCACAAGGTGTACGAAGGCGAAGACCCGCGGACCGAAAAGATATTCGAGAAAGCCGAGGAACTCGGCCTCACGGGCGGCGCGGTCGAGAAGATGAAGAGCATACGGGACGTGTTCGCCCAGGAGAAAGTCGAGCTGGTCATCAACGTCGACGGCGCTATCGCCGCTGTCATGAGCGACCTCGGCTGGGACCACCGGCTCGGCAAAGGCCTTTTCATCATCGCAAGAACACCGGGCCTCGTCGCACACGTCCACGAGGAGATGGATGAGGAGGATTTCCGGCGACAGGAAGGAGAGTACACCGGTGGATAGCGCAGAGATATAAATTTTGAGAGCTATACCGGTCCTTATGGATGATTTCGAACTCCGTGATTTTGCCGTCGAGGAGCTTGAAGATGTGCGGGAAGAGACTTATCCCCCGCAGGAGTTTGCCGGCGAACAGGTCCACGCACTCGACGTAGATACGGCTATAGAGCACCTTGACAGGCAGCGGGAGGAGTACGAGCCTATCCGGAACGAAGACGGGGGCGAGAGTGTCAAGGCGGACCTCGGCAGCGGCCATTATCTTGAGGTCTTCAACGGCGAGGGTGGTGAAACAGTAGTAAGGCTTGGGTCTGAGACCGGTTATGGTGCCGACAGCCACTATGATAGCAGGTTCCGTACTCTCGTACAACGGGAGAGGAAGTCCAGAAAAGCCGCTGAATGGGCTGTCGATATGCTGGAGCAAACAGGTGACGATGTATGGAGCGCCTTCCGTGAACAGCTCGACGGCCGCAGCTTCGACCGGGTGGCGGTCGACAACTTCCGAGACGGTCTTTCCTTCGGCCCACTGGAGAGACCATACAACTTCATGTTCGAGCTGAAGCCGGGGCAGGACATCGACTCTGACCGTGTCCGGGAGTACGAGGGCGAGATGCCGAACGCCGAGTACCAGAACGAAGCCAGCAAGTACCACTTCTGGTTCACCAGGTACCTTTCCCGGGTGGCCGAGGAAGCTGCTTACCGCGCCGGGACAGTAGACGAAGAAGTAGCACAGGCATGGATAGAGGGCTCGCCTACGGCAGGGAACCCGGCCTGAAACCTATTCCACTGATTCCCGTATCTTCCTGACCTCTTCAAGTATCTCCGCCAGTAACTCCCGCTTCGACTTCTCGCCTTCCTCGCCCGACTTGATGCGCCTATTGACCATCTCCTGTACTTCCTTCGGGCCGGAGACCGCGCGGAACCTCATCTCGACTCCGGAGCCTCCCGCGGTCGATATCTCCACGTTACCGTAGCCGAAGGCCTTGCCGAGGACACCCTGCGAGAAAGACGTGTTCTGCACCTTGTCGTAACCGATCTTCTGTACGTTCCGGCTGAATATCCCGGATTTCCGGTACAGCGCCTGGTCAGTTACCACGTAATCGGTGAACGTGAACCCGATAAGCCTCTGCAGCTTCGGATTTCCGCTCCACAGCACTTCCTCGTCCTTGTCGAGAGTCAGCCAGTCAAGTTCTTCTGCCATGATGGAGTTATTCAATGGACGGGGAGAAAAAGCTTCGGGATGCGGCACGAAGCATTCGCGTTGAATGCTTCTCCGGCACGTCTTCCGCAGGAAGAATGCGGCCCACAGCACCTAAGGTGCTGTTAGAGCACGTTTTCTCAAATGAGAAAAGTGCGGCTGCCGGGATTTGAACCCGGGTGATCGGCTCGAAAGGCCGAGATGACTTGCTAACAGCTTCGTTCGCTGATTGAAGCTATCTAATCGCTTCTTCTGCTATTTAGTTTCTATTTCTATTGTTTTTGTTCGGTTACTTGGGTAGCCCTTTGCTCCCGTTTCCGTGATATGTAACTATTTCTTATATGTCTTCTCTTCTGACAAAGAAACTTCTTTATTTGAGGCCGTAGAAGTAAAGTCTATGGATGTAGAGATCACGGCTGCGGCGAAGGAAGACCTGAAAAGGTTCGAGAAACCTGTGAGGGAAACATTTTACAGCAAGATTGATTCTATCGAGAAGAACTTGAACCTTGGAGCTACGCCGAGTCAGGCGTTTGACAAGTATCTCGGCGGCAATATGAATCCTGTCCTACAGATCAACCTTGGAAGAGATTACAGGGCTTGGTTTATCGAGGGAGAGTACCTTGAAGGCGAAAGTTACGATCAGAATACGGTTTACTGTTTCAAGGTCTTGACGAAGAAAGAAGCTCAAAAACTGACGGAGAAGATCCCTGACGCTATTACTTTCCTTCAATCTCTTCTTTAAGTTCTTCGACAGAATAGGTGTTTCCTTCCTTAATATCCTTCATAGACTGCTTCAATCTATCCATAAGCTCTTCCACGCTTCTGTCCTCTGGTTTCTCAACTGTTTCAGGCATAGACAAGTTCCACCTTCTACCGATTTATTAGTCGGTCAGGTTTAAACCTGTATCCCTACACCTCCACACCTTTTCCCGCAGACCAGATTTTTCCTGTCGCCACTCTTTCGGCAAGAAAGACTTTATTTAATAAAAAAAACGATAAAATATGGAAGAATCAAACTCCCGAAAAGGCATTTCTCCTTTGATTGCTTCTGTTTTGTTGATTGCGTTTACTTTGTCTGTTGCTATGATTGCTAATCCGTTTTTCTCGAACACTTTGAAGGATATTCAGTCGGGTACGAGTGAAAGGGCTGATACGGTTACCCGTGCCGCCAACCTCGGACTCGAAATAATGAGCGTGGAGTTCAATCGAAGCAGTAACGAATTAGAAGTCGTAGTCCAGAACACGGGAGAAGCGATAGACGAGAACACGAATATCTCGATAGGCGTGATCGGCGGGAGTGTGGCAAATACTGGACAGCATAATGTTGATCTTGGCCCGAACGAGATCACGACTCTATCGGTTCCTGTCGACCGCA
The DNA here is from genome assembly GCA_042218325.1 of Candidatus Nanohaloarchaea archaeon. Classification (GTDB taxonomy): domain Archaea; phylum Nanohalarchaeota; class Nanosalinia; order Nanosalinales; family Nanosalinaceae; genus JALDAJ01. Next base: position 16,365 of record JBDGRE010000003.1, on the reverse strand, counting down.
CATATCCGTTGGATACGGTTCAGGCGGCTATGACAAGATACCCTGTCTCCACAGAGAAAAGCATCAAGTGTATGCCCACGGATAATTTAATCGGCTTCTACCCTCTGAACGGAGATTATAGAGAAGTCGTGGATAATTTTGATGGTAAAGAATCTGGTGATCCTGTTTGGAAGGATAAGATTTGGAAAGGGGATGGAGCAGGAGATTACTATACAAATAGTTCCTTTCCAGGAGAGGGGTTTGATTCTAAAACGGAATGGACGGTCGCTGCTGTAGTGAAATTGAAGGGAGATTACCCAAGCAGATGGGATGGATTGATTAATCTTGATGCTACTCTCTGGTTCAATAACCCTCCTAACAAAAGGTTAACTGCGAGAGTTTGGGAGCCTGTATCTGGAGATCATTTAGATCCAAGAATGTATGTAGGGGGTGAAAAATTGAATAAATGGACTCTTGTAGGTTTCAGTTTTGATCACGGAGATTACAAATTTTTCGCTGACAAACAGATCAAAGTCGGGGATTTATGGAGCTACGATACCGTGAACAATCAGTCAGAACCAAAACTAAGAGTCGGAGACGCTAATAAAGGTTCTATGAAAGGTTCAATAAGATGGATAGGTGTTTGGAATAAGAGTATTTCCAATAGAACAATAAAAAATCTTGCCGCCCTCTCAGATCGTGATATTGAATCACAAACTTGTAAACTCAAGAATTAAATTTTGACTTCGTTGGCGGCTTTTTTGAGGTCTTCTGTTTTCATATGGTGGTATTTGTTGACTGTGGTTTCTACGTTTTCGTGGCCTCGCTGTATTCTGACCGTTCGATTCGTGATACTACTCTTTCTATGTCCTCTCGGTTAGCGTCTTGGAGGCAGAAGTTGAAGTCTATGAGTTTGAATATGGTGTGGAAGTTGGTTATGTACTTCTTGACTCTGGCGTCTGACAGTCCTTCGGCGTAGCATTTGTCGGTGAACTTTCTGACCTTTTCCTTGTTCAGTTCCGATACTTGATCAGAGTTCGCAAACTTTTTCTTATTCCACTTCAAGCGTTGGTCGTTGTCGTAAATTTCGGGGTTTCCGTTGTCCAAGGTTGGCCTCCGAGAGAAGGGCTGTAACCGAACAAAAACCTGTTATGCGGCTGCCGGGATTTGAACCCGGGTGATCGGCTCGAAAGGCCGAGATGATTGACCGGACTACACCACAGCCGCGAGAAGTAAAGAATAAGGGGTGGAGAATATTTTTAAGCATGTTCTGGGTCGAGGTAGAGGATGTCGTCCATCGACTTGACCGTGCCTGAGAGACGTTCCTCGCCCTCTTCGAGCTGCTGGCTGCTCCTGACGATGATACTGTCCTGTCCGTCGGAGAACGTGTAGAGGTAGTTGCCGTCGACGTTACGCCGGAATTCAAGCTCGCCCTCGACGGTCGCATCTTTGCCCTCCATAGTCCAGCCAACCTGCGACGGCTGCAGTACGTCGCTATCGGTTGCTGCCTGCTGTCCGTTCGTGCTCTGTCCTACCTGCGGTCCCTGGCTGGCGTCCTGTACCTGCTGGCCGAGCTGGCTTGCGTTCCTCTGGAGCGCTTCCACGTCGAGGTCGGAGAAACGTGACTTGTCTGCCTTTTTCTGGAGCTCGCTGCGGATGTCCTCCTGCGTGTTCTCCAGGTCTATCATCTGCTGTTTCAGGCCGCTCTTCTCGTCCTTCAGCCGGGAACGCAGCGACTGTATCTCCTGCTGCGCGCTGTCAAGTTTCTTCTTGACTGATTCGACCTCTCCCTTCAACTCGTTTCGGAGGGATTCCCGGCTCTCCCGGTTGGATTCTATCTTGTTATCCAGTCTCTCTGTCTCCTGCTCAAGGTCGTGGTCTATCTTGTCGACCAGCTCCTGCTTAACCGCGTCTGTCTTCCGCTCGAGGTCGTTCCGGGTCTCGGAAAGGTCCTGCTCCAGGGAATCCATCCTGCTCGTTGTATCGCTTCTTACTTCTTCTATCTCCGAGGAAAGCTCTCCCTTGATTTCGCCTGTCTGCTGCTCTATCTCGGTCTCAAGCTCTTTACGCTGGTGTTCGATATCTTCCTCGACTTCGTCGATCCTGCCGTGCATCGAGTCCTTGAAGTTCGCGAGCTTCGACGTCGTCGTCTCCTCGAGACTGTCGAAATCTTCCCTCAGGTCGCGGTTCTTTGACCTGATCGCGGAGAGGCTCTCCCTTATCTGGTGCCGGTCGTCGTCTGCTTCCTGTGTCTTTTCTTCTATAGCCTCCAGCCAAGAGGATAGCTCGTTCTTCTTGCTCCAGAGCTCTTCCCTGTCCTGCCTCGCGGCTTCTTCGACATCCTGTATCTCCTGCTGTATCGCTGAGGCCTGTTCCTCGAGCCGGTTTTCCAGCTCTTCCCGTGTATCGGTCAGCGACGAGTGCATCTCTTCCTTGCTCTCGTTGACCCTGTCCTCCAGTTCTTCTATCTCGTGCTCCGTCGGTATCGAGTCGGATACCTCTGTCATCCTTTCCTCAAGGGAGGTTATTTCGCTCTCCAGTCTCTCTGCATCGCCTCTATCCGCCTTTTTTTCCAGCCTTTTCTCGAGGTCGGAGTCTTTCTCGCGGAGCCTGCTGACCTCTTCCGGGTCCGGCGTCTTCTGCAGCACATGTTTCTTCTCTTTCTCTATCCTTTCCTCGAACTGTTCCTCGAGCTCTTTCCGCAGGTTAAGTCTTGCTTTCCCGGCCTGGTCCAGCCTTTCCTGTACCTTGTTCACTTTCTCTGTCAGTTCCTGCTCCGTCTGCCGGAACTCTTCCGCTCTCTGGTTGACTGTCTGCCGCGTGTCTTCGAAGTCGTCTCTCAGCTGTGATTCCGTCGTCTCCAGTTCTTTCTGCATCTCCTCCCGGGCCTCTGCCTCGAGGTCCAGGCGTTTCCCATGCTGCTTCAGGGTGTTGCGGGTGTCCTCCCTGAAGTCAGAGAACCTTTCCCGTGATGCCTCTATCTCTTCACGGTTCTCGTCTATCCGCCCTGAGAGCTTTTCACGGTGCTCCTCTCCGTCCTCTATCTCTTTTTCATGCTCATCGAGACGGTTCTCGGTCCTGTTTTGTACTCTGGACAGCTTGCCTCTTGTATCACTTATTAACTCTTGGTTGTCTTCTATCTGATTCGAGAGCTTTTCACGGTGCTCTTCTCCCTCTTCTATCCTGTCTCCCTGTCTTGTGAATCTTTGCTCTGCGTTTTCGCGGAAGTCCTGGAACTTTTCGTCGAGAGAGCCGAGCTTCTCTCGCGCCGTCGAGAGCCGCTCTTCCATGCTTTCAAGGTGCTGTCCTGCATCGGACCTGAACCTCCCGAGTTCTTCCTCGGTCGATTCCTGTTCCTGCTGCAGCTCCTCGACCTTCGACTCTATCTTCCTTGCGGTTTCCTTGTCGGCTTTCGCGTCTACCTCGTTCCTTACCCTGTCGTGCTGTTCCTCGAGCTGCTGCTGGAACGCGTCGAGCCGGGTCTCTATCTGCTGCTCGATTTCCCTGTGCTCCCGTTCCGTCACCGCTTCCAGGTCCTCTGATACGTCGTCGACTATCTGGCTCTTGATGTTCTTGACGGCCTCAAGGAAGCGCTCTTGGTCGCGCTGCCTGTACTGCTCGAAGGCCTTCTTCCACTCGTTCTCCAGTTCGCTGAGGGAGTCGCCGATAGCCTGGTTTATCTGGTTCCGGATCTCGGCAGTTTCCTGCTGCTGTAGCTCCTCTATCTGGTTCTCGAAGTCCTCATCCCCGGATCTCAGCTTCTCCAGGAACTTGTCGACACCCATACTAACCGATTGACCGACGCCGCAATAAAAACCTGACTGAAGAAACCGGAAAAGATTAGAAAATCAGGGCCTCACAGCAGTTCATGGACCGCGACTGTGTTTTCTGCAGGATAATCGACGGCGAGATACCCTCCCATACAGTGTACGAGGATGAAAACGTGGCGGCGTTCCTCGACGCCAACCCTGTCTCGAAGGGCCACACCCTTGTCGTCCCGAAAGAGCACGTCGAGACGATACATGAAGCCGAGGACATGGATTACATGTGGGACGCGCTCGTGAAGGTCGCGAACGCTGTCAGGGACGCGTTCGACCCGGGAGGAATCAACATCGACCAGAACAACGGTGAAATGGCGGGACAGGAGGTCTTCCACATGCATTTCCACGTCACTCCCCGTTATACAGGAGACGAGATAGATGTCAGCTACGACCGGTCCGAGCTGGAGAACGGCGACAAGATAGCGGAGAGCATAGCCTCCGAGTTTTAGGCCGGCCTAAACCCTGTGGGGGCGAAATTTCATAAAGCTGGCTCGCTATCGTTCACACGATTCATCGATGGCCCTGCTTGAGAACCTGCTGCTCGTCTTCTTCGCCGGCCTTGTAACAGACCTTGCGACAGGCATAGGAGCCATCCCGTTCATGTTCGACTTCGAGTTCAGTACCCGGTGGCTTGTCGGCCTGTGGGGCCTGGCCTCGGGCATAATGTTCTTCGCGTCGATATTCGGGCTCATACCGGAAGGACTTGCATCAGGAACCATCTTCGAGGTAGGTATCGGGCTCGCCATCGGCGTGGTGCTCGTGGAGGCCGCGTCCCGGCTCCTGGACGAGCACGAGATCGACCCGGGAACCTTCGAGGAGGCGACTTTCAAGCGGCTGGTACTCATACTCGGCGTCCTGACCGTTCACAGCTTCCCTGAGGGTGTCTCCATAGGTGTGGCGTTCGCGGAGCTCGGTCTCGGCTCAGGCGTGCCGGTGCTTGGCTTCCTGGTGCCGCCGCTCGCCATACTGATGACGGTCGCGATCTCCATCCACAACATACCGGAGGGTATCGCCATCTCCATCCCGTTCAAGTCGATGGGCATGAACAAGTGGAGGATGCTAGGTGCTACCATCTTTTCGAGCCTGCCGCAGCCTATAGGAGCGGTCATCGCGTTCCTTTTCGTCCGGGAGGCCCAGCAGTTTATGCCGATAGGATTCGGGTTCGCCGCGGGCGCGATGATATACCTCGTCATGACTGAGTTCATCGATGAGGCCCGTGAGCAGGGCGAAACGCTGGAGGACTGGAGGAAGTCGTTCGTGGTCGGCGTCCTGGCAGGGCTATTAATAATGGCGCCGCTATTCTATTTCCTGTGAAAGAACTCGCAGGTAGCCTTGTAATCGAAGACGGCAAGCTTCTGCTACTGTACAGAGAGGACGAGCAGCACTGGGAGGTACCCGGCGGCAAGGTGAAAGAGGACGAATCGCCGACGGAGGCCGCGGTAAGGGAGGCCCGGGAGGAGATTGGGGTCGAGCTTGAACTACAGAAGCCGTTCTTCTCCGGTGAATTCCAGCACCGCGGAGATGTTTTCCTGTGGCACGCCTACCTCGCGAAGATAGAGGAGGGCGAGCCAGGATTGAAGGAAGAAAGGTTCTCTGATATGGAGTGGTTCTCCGGGGACGAACTGGATGAGCTGGAGCTGGCGCCGAACATGGAGATGATCCTGCCGGCCCTCCGAAATATCTCCTGAGCTACAGGTGATTGTCTAACAGTTCAGCTAATCCTCGTTCCTCGCCGCCGGTTCTCGTGGCCCCTTCGAAGTAGAGCCTGTCCGTTTCTCTATCGTACTTTACCCGGATTGCCTCTTTCTCGGTTCCTATGGCTTCACCGAGGCTTGTATCCGTGGTAGCTATGAACCCGTTATTCGTCTCCTTTACATCGAGTTCGTAACCGTAGTTTCTTGCCTGCTCTTCAACGGTCTCCCGGATTTCTTCTACATCGGCCTCGTCCACGCTTTTAGAGGCTCTGGATAATGACGATGTCTCGGATACGGTTCCTGAAGCTCCTCCCATGACCATAAAACGGCTTTTAATCTTTATATTTCGGCCGGAAGTTGAATGCCAAGATAAGCCTGGTTCTGAGGGTTCTAAGGAGCCTCAGGTTATCTTGTGCTCTGCGGCCTCTTCGATGGTGTCGACATGCGTCAGGAAGATGGTCCTGCAGCAGTACTTCTCCAGTCCGAGGTCGTTGAGTACTTCTCCTGCGTCCTCGCCGTCCTCAGTCCGTTCCTGGAACTCCTCGTACTTGTCGCCGATGACCTT
>JBDGRE010000003.1:0-10206 GCA_042218325.1 Candidatus Nanohaloarchaea archaeon | reverse complement strand
ACCTGTAGGACTTCTGCTGCTTGTGCCGAGCGCCTTTGCTCGACTGTGAAGGTTTTCTCGTCTCGGTGCGTCTTGGGTCCTCTACCAGCATGTTGCGGTCGTAGTCGAGGAAGTCGCGCTCCAGGTCGTCACTGCCCGTGTATTCTACAAGTGCGCGTGCGATGGCCATCCTTGCGGCCTCTGCCTGGCCCTGCACTCCGCCGCCATTCACGTTGATGCGGATGTCGATGCCGTCGACTATCTCCGGTCCTGCGATGGTGAGAGGCTCCTTGATACGCTGCTGGGCGCTTTCAGGGTATGTATGTAGCGGTCTGGAGTTGATTCTCAGTGTTCCTTCGCCGTCCTTCACGCTTGCACGTGCTTTGGCGGTCTTCCGCTTTCCTGTTCCGAACGTACTCTCATCTGGCATCTTATTTTTCCACCCTCGGCTTCCAGCCGATGGAACGTGATACTTCGCCAAGTTTTACATAGTTCCGGTTCTTCAGCTCGTCGCCCGACTTGACCTCGATCTCCTCTACATCGCTTTCCTCTATCTCCGTCGGGATACCGAGGTAGGTCTTGACGCGCTTGAAAGCTTCCTTGCCCTCCTTGGACTTGTACGGAAGCATGCCTCGAACCGTTCTCTTCAGTATCTTGTCAGGTCTCTCCGGGAAGTAAGGCCCGTCATGGCGTGCACCTCTCTCGTGCTTCTGCCTGTAGTCGGCCTTGACGTCTTCTTCGTCGCCGGATATAACAGCCTTCTCCGAGTTGACTACGCGGACTTCTTCCCCGTCCTGGACCTTTCTCGCGATCTCGGACGCGAGACGGCCGATAACCCTGTTCTCTGCGTTGATAACCTTCATTTGACTATCCTCACCTCTTCACCTTCCGGGTTTTCTTCCACGAGGTCCTGGATGAACATGAACTCGCCTTCCTCACCTATCTTCTGCTTCGCGCCTCTTGACGCCTTGAAAGCGGCGACTTCGACCTCCTTCGTCAGGCGGCCGGACCCCAAGACTTTACCCGGAACTACTACTGTTTCACCGTCTTCAGCTACCCTTTCGATATCAGAAATGTTTACCTCGGGTCGCTGCCTGTTGACTTTTCCAAGATGTTCGCGTACGGTTTTCCATACAGGAGCCTCCTGCTCCTTGAGAACTTCCAGTGTCTCCACAAGTACGGGATTGGTCGGGTCTGCTTTCTTGTCCATTATGATGCACCTCGCGGCCGCGAGCTTCTGCCTGCAAGCTCCGCTCAAGAAGACCTTCCGGCCTCCGACCACTTTGCGGTTGTATCCACCAAATCAAGTTCAAGTTTTAAAAAGGGGTTGTCGGTGACTGCGGGGCCTTGGGGCTGTCCGTTCTTTCGTCCGCACCAGTCTCCTCCTGTAGCAGGCGGCGGTAGACCGCATCCTCCATGTCTTCGAACCGGTCTCTCCAGTTACTATTCCTGACCTCGTCCACGTAGCTTGCGGCCTCTTCGTAGGAAAGCCCGAACTGTTCGTACGGAGTTCTCTCAAGGATCTCCTCCGTGCCCTGCATATCTCCCGCCCGTCGTTCTTCGAGACTATCCTCTATGCTGTCGAAGAACTCCTTGCTATTGCTCATCGGCAGGAAAAAGGATAATGAGATATCTTTTTAGGCCTTCCTAAAACAGGTCTGGTGCAGGTATCGGTTTGCCGGGGCGGAGATTTGAACTCCGGAACCCTCTACGGGAACGGATGCCTCCTAACTCTTGGTCCTCGTTCTTCGGAGGTCGAGAACCTGAGTTCTTGAGTCCGTCGCCTTTGGCCTGGCTCGGCAACCCCGGCTTGAACCTGTATAAAGGAATGAACTGTAAAGTTAAAGAAGAAGGTTGCTGTTTAAAGCTCCTCTAATGCTTCCTCGAAACTGTCGAGCTCTTCTTTTACCTCTGAGATCGCTGCCTCGACGAGTTCAAGGTTGCTGTAGCCCGAGGTCGATTCGATCCGGAAGAGGAATTCGCCGTCGTCGACCTTTTCGTAGCCGATCGTTCCGCCTTGGTGCTTGGCGTGCTCCGAGCCCCTGCCGAGTCTGGCATCGGCCTCGAACTCAAGCGCCTGGTCTTCCTTGAGCTCTACTATGGCGGTCTCCGGGTTGACGGGCTCGGCCTCGTCGTTTTCTGCTACTAGATCTTCGGCGAGAACGGTTCCCGGCCCTTCCTGCTTCAGGGCTATATTTACGGTGTCTTCCTCGTCCACGTTGTCTGGTATGGTGAACGGGACCTGTCCGACCCTGTTCGCCAGGACCTCGTCGAAGAGCGCCGACTCGTTCTTCGCGACACGCAGCTCCTCGACTGCGAGCGTTGGTACCTTCGTCATCATGGCTCTCCTGAGCGTGTTGGCTATCGCCTCGTTGGAGTCCTCGAGGCGCATCTCCATGACGTCGCCGTCTTCATCTTCTATCGTTACGTTCATACTCTTCTACCCCGCTTGCCGCCCTTCGCCCTGCAGCCGTCGTGCGGCTCCGGTGTTACGTCCTCGATGTTTCCTACGTCGAGCTCGCTGCGGGAGATGGCTCTTATGGCTGGCTGTGCTCCCTTGCCCGGCATCTTCTGCTTCTGTCCGCCGGGGGCTCTTACTTGGATATCGACCTCGTCGATACCCTTCTCGATTGCCTCTTCGGACGCCTGCTTCGCTGCCTTCATCGCCGGGAAAGCCTCTCCCTGCAGCCGGCCTTTGTCGGTCGCCATCCCTGCCGTGATGCGGGAGATGGTCTCGGCTCCTGTGGCGTCCGTTACGTGGATTATGGTGTTGTTGAAGCTCGAGTAGATGTTTACGATACCTTTTGCCATCTTCTATTCCTCCTCTTCCTCGTCTGCTGTTTCTTCCGGTTTTTCAGACTCTGTTTCATCTTCCTGCTCTTCTTCGCCTGCTTCCTCTGTTTCCTTCTCTTCCTGTTCTTCAGAGGGCTCTGGCCTCCTGACTTCGATTTCTTTCTCTTCTTCCTGTGTCAGCAGGTATCCGGGGACGTTCACGCGCTGCCCGTCGACGTATAAGTGTCCGTGGACCACGAGCTGGCGTGCCTCCCTGACCGTGTCGGTGTAGCCGCGCCTGTTGACGGCGGTCTGCAGCCTCCGGTCGAGCAGGTCGGTGAGGTTGAGCGATAGTATGTCTTCAAGCCCGGCATTATCTCTTACAAGGCCCAGCCTGTTGGCTTTCTCGATCAGCTCCTTTCTCTCAGTCTCGTTCTCGGACGCTACCAGTTCACGGGCCTCCTGTCGAAGGTCGCGTAGCTGGCTCTGCGCCTTGTAAATCTCGCGCTTGTTCGTGAGACCGTAGTCGTCCATGAGCTGGATTTCACGGTTGATACGTTCCTCGTCCCAGCCCTCGTTCGGAGTGTCGTACTGCTTCTTCAGTTTCTTTACCACTCGAAAACACCTTCGGCGTTTTCTGCGAGTCCAGAAAATCTATGATTTTCGAACATTATTCTTCCTCCTCTTCTCCGCCGCCTTCTGCGGCTTCCTCTCTCAGGCGTGCGCGTGATACTCCGACCTTGGAGCCGGAACGGAACGAGGACTTGGTTTTCTGGCCTCTGACGGGGAGACCGATCTCGTGTCTCCAGCCCTTGTAGGAGTCTATCTCCTTGAGGCGCCTGATATCGAACTCTTCCTTGAGTTCGAGGTCCGAGCCTATTAGGTGGTTGTCTTCACCCGTCTCGCGGTCCTTTCTCCGGTTCCTGAGCCATTCGGGAATCCCTGCGTCTTCAGGGTTCTTGATGAGTTCCTCGATATCGTCGATTTCCTCCTCGTCGAGGTCGCCGATTTTTGTCTCTATATCTATATCTGTGGCTTCCGCGACCGCGTTACCGTAGACATCTCCGACGCCCCGTAGCGAGGTTATGGCTTTCGCTACAGGCTGGGTGCCGTCGATGTCGGTTCTCGCGATTCTTACGATTTCTTTTGTCTCGGACATAATCCGTACTCTCAGAATTCCCTGCAAATTTTATAAAGGTGGTAAGGCCGGGCAGCCGCCTACCTGTTGGCCAGAAAAAACGGCTATCTCTCGTCGGTCTTCTTGATATTGAAAATCGAAGATTTTCGGCGTCACCAGAAAAACGACTACCGTTCGTCGGTTTTTCGGATGAGGTGCCACCCGAACTCCGTCTTTACAGGCTCGGAGACCTCTCCGACGTCGAGCTCGAAGGCCTTCTTCTCGAAAGGCTTGACCATGTCGCCGCGGCCGAAGAAGCCGAGGTCGCCGCCGTTATCCGCGGAAGGTCCTTCAGACTTCTCCTCCGCGAGCTCCGCGAAGGTTTTGTCGCTTCTCTCCAGTTCAAGCTTGATCTGGTCGGCGTGCTCCTCGTTGTCGACGAGGATGTGCGATGCGCGTATCTCTGTCATGTGTCTCTTGTCGATGCGAAACTTTAAGATTTGTCAGGCTAGAGCAGTTCTCCGGTCCCGGCGTAGTGCATGATAACGTACCCGGTGAGGAAGACCACGGCGGCCGCAAATGTGATAGCCAGGTTCAACTGGCGCAGCCCATACGTGCCGAGCAGCATCCCGCTGATGAAGACGGCGCCGCCAATCAGGCTTCCGATCACCTCATCAGGGCCTCGAGGAAGGACTTTGCTGTCTTTTCCTTCCCGCGTTTCGTCTTCTACAGGTTTGCCGTCTATGAACCTTCCGGTCTCTATCCTGTGTGAAACCAGATAGCCGGACCACATGAGCAGGGTGGCCCCGAACATCATCCAGGGCTCACCTTTTCTCGCCATTAGAGACGAGAAGGCCAGGAAGAACGAGGTAAACGTCATACTGAGGCTGAAAAATAGGTGTTTCTTCAGCTGGCCCCGTGTCATATCAGCACCTCGTTGACGCCTTCGTGTGCGAGCATGTAGCCGGTGGTGCAGAGTAGTCCCGAAAGAACTGCTTCTGGTGTCTGGAAACGGGTTATGACCTGTGCGAATAACGTTGTGCCGTGCGCCGCCATCCCCAGTCCCAGCGTTATCAGCGCGTAGTTCCCGAGGTTACGCTCCACATGGCCGAAAAACTGGTTACGCGCACCTTCCATCTCGTTTCGGAGTTCTTCCATGGTTCTGATGGTGTGTGTCCCGTACCAGGATATCTTGTAGCCCAGTACGAACGAGAGGAAGCCGGAAGCCGCCATCAACGGCTCCCCGGCGAAGCTGGATATTCCGACCAGTGTGAAACCTGCTGCTGCAAGTATAGAGCCCAGCACAAGCGAGGCTGCAGTTATGCTGTGAGAGTTTTCCACGACGAAAGTTTCTGGGCTCCCCGTATTTCAATCTGTCCCGCTGAAGTCTGACCGGGGAAATCTGGAGCTTCGCCGGCGCGAAAGAGCTCTGGAGATGTGTGAAAAACTTGGCCTCGTGCACGTCACGGGCCCCCCCGGCATGAAGAGACTGTCGGATACAGGCAGTATAGCCCCCCCAGGATTCGAACCTGGGTCAGCGGCTATCTTTATCGAAAACCTGGCGGTTTTCTCGTTCCCTGGTTCCAAGCAGGAACCTTGAGGTTCCAAAGGCCGCTATGATTGACCGCTACACCAGGGGGCTATCTGCTTCTATAGATTGGAGCTTTTCCAAGACTTAAGAAACCGGCTACTGTATGTGTTCCTCTATCTTCTTCGCTGCCTCCAGGGAGACGGCGTGCTCGGCGGCGTCCGCCTCTTCGGCAGGGTTTTCTGCTTCCACGCTCTCGAAGAACTCTTCCAGTATCTCGTGTTTGCGCGCCAGATCCTCTCCCTTCTCCTTTCCGATAGGGCTGAGTGTGAACTCTCTGTAAGGTGCCCGGCAAACGAGGTCCTTCTCTTCCAGTTTCTGTATGGCCTCTGAGGCGCTGGCGTCCGATACTCCGGATGCAGCAGCTACCTCTGAGGTCGTGGTGTTACCTTCGCCGCCGGATGTCAAGCGGTAGATGATTCGGAGGTAGTTGCTGGCGGATTCCATACCGCAGAGAGTGTGGAGAAAGGATTTGAACTTTATGCCGTGACTGCTTTCTTCCAGTCGGCCTCGGATTCCTCTTCGCCCTCTGAAGTAGAGGTTTCGCCAGTCTCTCTCTGGTACTCGCTGAGGCACTTCTGGCACTTCTTCAGTCCTTCATGCTCCTTAACAGGTATCTCGCGGCCGAACTCTTCCTCGAGCTCGTCCTCAGTCCTTCCGCATATTTTGCACTCTGTCATCTTCACAGGCAGTCATTTGGCACGACGCTTTTATATGTTGTGTCCAGAGAGTAAAAACTGGTTTAGCCCCCACAGGATTCGAACCTGTGTCACCAGCCCCAGAAGCTGGTAGGATTGACCGCTACCCCAGGGGGCTTCGAACTGTCTGGTGTAACAAGTACCGGGGAGAATCTTTTTAGGCTCTACCAGTCCTTTCCAGCAGGCTGTAGAGCAGCACTATGGTTATCGTGGAGAAAAGGACTGATGGGGCGAATATCTGGAGTATCTCGGAACCGAAGACGCCGAGATCGATTCCTATCAGCAGTATGACCAGCGTTTCTATGTCCAGGCTTAACAGTGATGAGGAAATCATGAACGGTTTATCCTTCCCGTGGTTACGGGTCACCAGATAGCCGGTACCGAATTTCGAGACTGTCGAAAGAGCGAAGAGGAAGAAAGCGGCCTCTATGTTGGCTATCATGCCTGCATCGCCGAACAGCTTCAGGCCGAGGCCGAACCAGGCGAAGAATAGCGGGATGAACAGCCCCTCTCCGATAGCGTTTATCTTCTCCTGGAAGGCCCGTGAATCCGAGAAGTCGGAGCGCGAAACTATGATTCCAGCGAAGAACGCCCCGAGCACGCTGGAGAGGCCTACGAGCTCGGTGAGATAGGCCATGAAAAGCAGCAGCGCGAAGGTTATCGCGAACTCGGCCTCCACCTCTTCGAACATTATGATGTAGTCGTCCAGCCTGTGTACGAACTCGTGCAGCAGGAAGAACAGCAGCGTGAACCCGAGTATACCTCCGGCCTTGGCCATCACGCTTCCGATCGTGGACGAGGACAGCATGACGAGGACGGTAAGCACCGCCAGTCCCGCTGTCACGTTGATGACGGATGACTTTATCGTGTATTTCCCGGTTTCCTCCTCGAGCAGATTCTTCGACAGCATCAGCTTCGACGGAACTCCTATATCGACGACCGCGTAGGCGAGAGCGATGAAGACGAACTCCTGAAGCCCTGTATAAGGCAGGAATCTCGGTCCCAGGACGAGTAGGGTGGCGAGTATGAAGATAAACGGTGCGATCAGTACGGCCAGCCCGAGGTCAAGCCCTTCCTCGTGCCGGAAGATATCCGCCACGTTCTCCTCTCTTAGGCCGGCCTGGAAAAGAATCAGCGTGGCTCCGATGGTGCCGAAGCCCGCCATAGCCTCCGGCTGCACGAGATCCAGCAGGTCAGGGCCGAGAAGCAGGCCTGTGACGATATATCCTATTATAGATTCCAGTCCGATGCGCTCGAATAACTCGCCGACTATGAAAGAGGCGGAAAGCAGCACGGCCAAGTTGAAAAGTATAGATGTGCTGATGCCGGCCACTATATCTCCTCCATCATCCTGTTCTCGTGCACCACTCCCACTATATCGCCGCCGTCTTCGACCGGTACGGCCCTTACGTCTTCCCGGTCCATGAGAAATGCTATCTCGTCTATATCCTCATCTGGAGACACGGTAACCTCGTGCCGGTTCATCAAGTCTTCAGCTTTCTCTGCGACATAACTGGAGTCGAATGCGAACCCGAGGATTCCGATGACCCGTTCCTCGTCCAGTCTTTCCTCGGGTATCAGCAGCTTGAGTAGAGAGTTCTCGTGTATCTCACCGATTACTTCTCCGTCTCTCCTGACTATCAACGTGTTCTCGGATCCCTGGAACTCTTTCTCCACGTCTCCGACCGGCGCGTCGGCGTCTATGAAATCCGGTTCATCCATCAGTTCGCGGGCGGTCTTACCCATAACCGAGAAACCGTGATAGTCGATTAAATATGTAGCGAAGTCGCCGGGGCTGGAAGAAACTGCTGTCAGTTTCATCAACAGGGCCGGTTTCACCGGCCGAAGAGCAAAGCTCTTCACGACCACGAAGGTAAGTTCGCCGGGACTGGGATTTGAACCCAGGAGGGGCGTCACGCCCCACCGGTTATCCACCTTAACCCGGATTGCTCCGGCTTCACGGTCATTCGTGCTCCATTCCCCTCACGGTCGAATCCCGAAATAATCTGGATCCGAGCGGTAGCGAGGATGGAACCTGAATGACCGTGAAGAGGATGGGCTCCCTCTTAAGGCTCAAGACCGGCACGTTCAGCCAGACTCCGTCATCCCGGCAAATCGCAGATTTGCCTTGGATACAGAAACTCTTACGAGTTTCGCATCCCGGCAATATTTTTGATGGGCTCGATGGGCTGTAGGTCCACTCGATTGTGTGAACACAGTTCACCGAGTCGTCAAACCGCGTTCCGCGCTAAGCGCTCCAGCGGCTTTCGGATAATAGAAATAGTTGTTGGAAAGCTTAAATTAGACAAGGGAAAAGCAGCGGGTTTACTCTGTGAGCTCGATTTCGATGTCGACGTCTTCTGGTACGTGAACTCGCATGACCTGTCGCAGGGCGCGCTCCGACTCCTTGATGTCGATAAGCCGGTTGTGGACGTGCATCTCGTACCGGGCAATCGATTCGGTTCCCTCGCCGTCCGGGGCCTTCATCGTCGGGATTCTCAGTTTATCGGTCGGTAGAGGTACCGGTCCCGAGACCTCTGCGTTGTACTCGTCGCCGATTTCGATTATCTCGTCGGCGAGTTCGTCGACCTTCTCCTGGTCGGTGCTCCGCAGCTTTACACGCGCCTTCTGCATACAGTTAATGAGGAAGTTAAATCTTATAAATAGTGTTTCAGCTCTTGCTGGAAATCTGGATATAGCTACCTGTTCTGGTCAGGGAATAGAAATAGAAAGAGAGAAAGGAAAATGTGAGAGGAGCGTTTTACTCCTTCTCTTCGACGCTGAGGGCCATGCCTGCGCCGACCGTCTGTCCCATGTCGCGGATCGCGAACCGGGACATCTGCGGGATCTCGTCGTTCTCCTCGATGACGAGAGGCTGCTGTGGTGTGATCTCCACGATAGCGGCCTGTCCCTGCTTGATGTAGTCAGGGTCTTCCTCGATGGTCTCACCGGTCTTCGGGTTCATCGTCTTCTTCAGGTCGGTGAACGTACACGAGACCTGTGCCGTGTTGACGTGGAATACCGGCGTGTAACCTTCCGAGATGACGTTCGGGTGGTTCAGGACGATGACCTGAGCCTCGAACGAGTCGACGACTGTCGGAGGGTTGTCCGCAGGTCCTGCGACGTCTCCCTTCTTGATGTCGTCTGTTCCGACGCCACGCGTGTTCCATCCGATGTTGTCGCCAGGTTCAGCCGATTCGACTTCCTCGTGGTGCATCTCGATGGTCTTGACCTCGCCACCTACGCCTGCTGGCTGGAAGGTTACGTCGTCTCCCTGGGAGATCTCTCCTGTCTCGACACGTCCGACAGCGACGGCTCCGATTCCGGAGATGTTGTATACGTCCTGTACCGGGATGCGTGTCGGCAGGTCGATAGCTCTCTCGGGCTCGTGGAAGTCGTCGAGAGCTTCCATCAGGGTCGGGCCGTCGTACCAGTCCATCTCGTCGGACTCGGTCGCGACGTTCTCGCCCTCGAAGGACGACATCGGTACGAAGTCGATGTCGCTCGGGTCGAATCCTACGCCCTGGAGCATCTCGGAGACTTCTTCCTTGATGCTGTTGAAGGAGTCCTCGGAGTAGTCCTCGAGGTCCATCTTGTTGACGCCGACTGCGAGCTGCTCGATGCCGAGCGTCTTCGCGAGGTAGGCGTGCTCCTTCGTCTGTGGCTGGATGCCGTCGTCAGCAGCAACAACCAAGACGGCTGCGTCTGCCTGCGAGGCACCGGTGATCATGTTTTTGATGAAGTCTCGGTGGCCTGGAGCGTCGATAATCGTGAAGTAGTAGTTGTCGGAATCGAACTCCTGGTGGGCAAGGTCGATGGTAACTCCTCTCTCACGCTCTTCTTCGAGGTTGTCCATCGCGAACGCGAAGGAGAAGGTCTCCTTGCCTGCCTCCTCGGCTGCCTCTTCGAGCTTCCTCATCTCTTCCTGTGGAAGGTTTTCGGTTTCCCACAGAAGCCTGCCGATAGTGGTGGACTTTCCGTGGTCAACGTGACCGATGAATACTAGGTTCATGTGCGGTTTATCTGCCATATTTTGTCACCTGCGTATATAC
>JBDGRE010000029.1:0-6700 GCA_042218325.1 Candidatus Nanohaloarchaea archaeon | reverse complement strand
CCGTCCGGTCCGTCTCCGAGTGGGACGAAGCCTGCGCTGCCCATCGTGAACAGGAGAAAGTTCAAGGTGAAGTTGAACACCAGGAGCTGGCTGGCAGAGACCATTATCTACCAGTTCTTAGAACAGGCCGGAGTCCTTTTTCTCGAACCCTATCCCTGTTTTCAAGTCCATATCCATCTGTGCATCTGTGCCTATGTCGCTGTTGATGTCAATAGAAAACGGGGAGCTGCTCTGAGAGCCTTCGCCGGTGCTTGGAGCAGAAAGGTCGACACCCAAACCGTTGCTGCGCGCCTCCGGGTTGTCTGCTCGGTTCCGTCCTGTGTCAAGCATCCCGCCGACACCTATCTCGGTTCCGACAGACAGGCCTGTGTCCGCGCCAGGTGACACACCGCCCTGGCCTGCTCCCAGGCTTTGAGGCTGTCCGAAAGTCCTGCGGAAGCTCTCGCGTGTCCTGTCTATCTCTTCGGCTGTCCTCACGAAGCCCTGGCCGAGCGTCTGAGATGCGGAGTTAACCTTCCGCCCTGCCTTCCGTGCCTTCCGGCCCGCTCCTCTTGCCTTTTCTGCTGCGAGCTTGGACTTATCAATAATCCTGGAACCAAGCTCCCGCGCCTCTTCAAGTCTGTCTCTGCTCCGAGGGTCTTCCTGGTTTTGCCCTTCCCTGTCTTGGTCTTCGAGCGGGATCCGGTCTGAGTCCTCAACCGCACGATCCACGCTGCGCTTGGCCTCTCGACTTGCCATGATACACACACCGAATCCAAGCCTTAAATTATTGTTTACGGGTTATAAAGTATGCAGACGGGCTTTAACGGGAGGTTCTCGGTGTGACTGTAAACAGGGTTTTACGGGAGGATGCTTTGAAGTTCAAGAAACGGGAACACAGAACTATGCTGGAGTGGATTAGGCGTAAACTTGGAGTTGCGAGCAGAAGCCGCGTGGTCGACCTGGAGCAAACATTGAGGAACGACATGAAAGAGATGGATGAACTCCGCGACAGACTGGAGGAGCTGGAGCAGCGCGTTGAACAGCAACCGGATCAACCAGCTTCAATGGAGGACGTGCGCCACCTGCGGAACAGGATTGCGGAGCAGGAACCTGAGACAGCCAGGTTCACCGAACGCGAATACCAGGTATTAGAGGCGCTCGCTCAGAGGAGCGTCATGTCCACCACCCAAGAGCTTGCCAGCGACCTGCCTATAGACTCTCGGAATGTGCGGGCGCAGCTAAACAACCTGAAAAAGAAGGTTGAGATCACCGAGGAGAGCCAGGGCCCTGGCAAACCGAAAAAGTACCGTTTGCCGAGGACGCGTGCAGAGCAGATATTCGGCACGGAGAAGCTCCGGCGCTGAAACCAGGTAGTATGCCAGACGGGTTTTTCACCGCATCCACCCGCAAACACCCAGGGTAAAGACAGAAGAAAAAAAGACAGGTATATGACAGAGGCGTTTAACGCCTTCTAAGGTGTCTCTCTAATGAAGGATTAGAAACTCAGTTCTGTTTGGACGGCGCGACTATATCTGCGCTGCTAGGAGCGAGCGTGAGGTCTCCAGGACTGGAAACACCGTAGTTCGCAGAGCTCCCGGAACCGGGTTCAAGAGCGAGGTCAATCGTGAACCGAGCTGCGAACTCGAAGACAGCAAGCACAGCCAAGATCGAAAACACAACTAGGTTCGACAGCGTGCGTTTCAGGTTCACTCCAATACTGATTGTATTTCGTTCTTTATGTTTCTGAACTCCCGTGCGCTTCGCTGAGGCAGGAGTCGCACAGGTAGTCGTGCTTGTGGTTTTTGTCTTTCTGCCAGTTCACGCTGTCGGTTGTGTCTGTTGTTGCGACACCGCAGCGTCCGCATCTCAAGGCCATCAGTCTATGATGTCACGCTCCTGGAGGACGTTGCTGATGGTGGTGGTTGAGACGTCGTACTTGTCTGACAGGCCTTCCCAGGTGTACTTCCCGCTCTCGTAGTCACCCACCAACTGGCTTTTTTCGTCCTCTGACAGGGCTGAGGGCCGTCCGACACGTCCCTCCTGCTTGGCTTTTTCGTAGCCTTCCTCCATGCGGCGGCGGATCATACGTCTCTCGACTTCCGCAAACAAAGACAGGAACTTGGTGATTATCTCCTGCTCCAGGCTCTGCTCGTCGCGAGTGTCGATGTTGAAGTCGTCGTCTATGACCACAAGGCCGCCGCTGTCCTCGTTGATGGTGTCGATGTTTGCGAGCATCTCTCTGAGGGAGCGACCCAGGCGGTCGAGCTTGGTGACAACCACGTAGTCGAAGTCCTCCAGGCGTTCCATCATGTCGTCGAACTCAGGGCGTTCCTTCACCGAGGACGCCTGCTCAGAGAACAGGCTGTAATCCACGCCCTCGTCCTCAGCCCAATCTTGGAGTTTGTTGACCTGGGGCTGGAGCTCCTGGTTGTCGGTTGACACCCTGGCATACAAGGCAACAGTCATGTTCAACTATTGCTCGGGTTTGTTGTAAATATCTTTCCACTTATCGCTGTTTGACAGAAAACGCAAGGTTTCTGAAAAGATTGATAAACAGTGTAACAAAAAAGGGAAGTGACGTATGGCAACCAACCAAACGGCACTTCCCACAAGGGAAGCTGTATCTACGCAAACAGAAAAACCCGACCTATCAGAACTCAGTCCTGTCGAACGCAGCATCGAACGCGCACGACGGAACTACGAACCACTTGTCGAGGTGACAGACAAGTGAACTTAGAGCAGAGAGTCGAGGAGCTAGAGGGCGAGGTCAACGGACGCGAGCTTGAGATCGGGCACGACCTCATGGAAGGCTTCAACGACCCCGACAGAGCCCACCTCAGAGCGCTGCTCCTGGCAGGCAAACAGGACAAGTTCAGAGAGGAACTTGAGGAGATTCTGGCAACTCAGAGCTGTAGCCTGGAGCACTGCGACTGGAACGACCTCTGCACACTGTGGGATATTATCGCAGAGGACAACCTGGAGTTCCTGAGGGAGAGAGTTCAGCCGGAGGCCGAATCCAAGCCTTGACGCAAATTGGAGAATTCCGGAGGGCGAGGGAGCAACCCTCCGGCGGCGGTTCTTTTCTTAGCTCGGCAAAACCGTTGGGATCGGGATTTAACCCGAATATGCACAAAGACGACCTGAAAAGTCAAAAAACCGCCGTGAGACAGGTAGAAGCCAGACGCTCACAACCAATCAGTCCGACCTGTTTCCGGAGCAGAAACGCCTGTTTATACCGGAGCAGAAACAAACACAACACACAGATGGGACGAACAGAACACGAATCAACAAAACCTGCCAATCCGACCTGTTTGCGTAGCGCGAACTCCTCTTTATACGGGAGCAGAAACCAAAACACAATACACCGATGAGCAAACTCACGAAAGCCTCGGTTAAACTCGAATCAGAACTCTACCACGAAGTGAAAAACCACGAAGAAAACTTCTCTAAGGCCGTGAGAAACGCGCTGCGGAGGGAATACCAATAAGCTGTAAATAGTCAGGTTAAAGGGCGCTCGTAACGCCCTGCAAACTCCTGACTATGGAGGTGTTCTGTACTATGAGTAGTTCAACACTTGATACATTAAAAAGTCCCCGTAAATCCGCAAACACCCGTAAAACTGGGCGCAGAGCCAGATGCGAAAACTGCCGCCAACCAGCCACAGGCCCCGAAAACCTGTGCAAAATCTGCTGGATGAATCAGGTCAAAGCAGAGCTCGCATCCACCGCGAGAGGTGTCGAAGCATGAAGTTGTGGAGCTGCAGGCAGTGCGGCCTCGAATGCTTCGGCCCCGACCAACAGGATGTCAATTGTTTCAAATGTGGCCAGACCGAGCTCCGTCCACTCATGGAGGTCACAGCATGAATAAGGAGCACATCCAGCCGCTCCAGAAGGAGATACAGCTCCAGGAGGAGATAGCTAATGCCTGAAAACCTCTCCCGCGAGTACGGAGAGGTCAGGGAGAAGTACGTCGAGCTCTTCAAGGAGAACAACGCAGAGAACCTGGCATCAACAATAGAGACCACGACAGCCCAGAGACTAGCCAAAGACGACTTCATATCAGGCCTCGGAACAGCCTACCCCGACCACAAAATCAAGCTCGAAGCACTCCAAAACGAAATCCTCGAACTTCAGGAACAAGGCAAAGAGGCCTACGACAGCAGCGAATACTTCGACAGCGAGGGGCACTTCCAGCCATCGGTTCTTACCACCGAGCTCGAAGACGACTTCGAGTTTGTCTACTCGCTTGTAGAGCACTGCCTCTACTACTACGAGGAAGGCATGTATGTCGGTGGTGACGGTCTCGGAGAACGCAAGGTTGCCACAGAGTGCCGTCGGCGCCTCGGCGACGATTACAGAAAACGCCGGAAGAGAGAGGTCTTAGACGCAATTGAAAGCGCCCCTGGAATTGGTTTGACTCAGGACGAGTTCAAGCCTCCGCGCTACAAGATCAACTTCCAGAACGGCACCTACGACATCATGGACGAGGAGCTTCATGGGCACAGCCCCGAGCACATGTTCACGCAGCAGATACCGCACGACTACGATCCAGATGCATCCTGCCCGAACATTAACAGCTTCCTCAGAGAGATAACTGAGACGGAGGAAGAGGCTCGGACTCTGAAAGAGCTTGTCGGCTACGCCATGCTACCGAACATGGAGATAAGCGCAGCCTTCCTCCTGGTTGGTGAAGGGCAAAACGGGAAGACGATGTTCATCAACCTGCTGAAAGAGGCTGTCGGCAGCGATCACATCAAGGACGAGGAGCTTCAACACCTGGAATCGAGCAGGTTCGGCACACAGAGTCTCTACCGGAAGCTGGCTGTCGTCAGCGACGATCTGTCCGACACAAAGCTGGAGACAGGCGACACCCTCAAAGCCATGACAGGCGGTGGAGATGTCCGTGCCGAAATTAAGAACGGAGGTCACTTCGAGTTCCAGAACTACGCAACACCGATATTTGCGTGCAACCAGGTTCCAAAAACGGACGCACAGAAAGACGCGTTCTTCCGGCGTTGGACTCTAATTGACTTCCCCTACAAGTTTGTAGAGGATCCTGTCGACACAGATCCGCGTCAAAAAGAAAGGAAACCGGAGTTCCAGCTCAGGAAAGAGATATTCAACGAGGAGGAGCTTCAGGGCCTCGTCTCTGAGGCAGTGGACGCAGTGATCGATGTGTTCAAGAGACAGAGCTTTACAGCACAGCAGACGCCGGAGGAAACCAGGAAGAAGTGGAACAGCTACTCCGACCCGATCATGGAGTTCATCTACAACTATGTAGAGCAGGGCCGGACGCAGAACAAAGCTGAGAAGCTAGCTTCCCAGAAGCAGACGGACATCACCCAGTTCGACTTTGACTATATTCCAAAGGACGAGCTGATGCAGCTTGTCTCTGCATACTGCAAAAGCCACAACGCCAGGCCTCCGAAGTCAAAGCACCACCTAAAGCAGAAGCTCGAGCAGGCAGGTCTGTACTTCTCGCTGGCGCGCACTACCCAAGTTCAGACCGAGGAAAACAGAACCCGGGTGTACGGAGGACTTTGTTACTCCGATGAGATGAAGAGAGCGGTCCAAAACACCGAATCCTTCCAGGGGTTCCTGACTTTTCTCGGAATTCAAAACGCACGCGCATACAAGCGCGACGCACGCGACGCACACACACGCCTGAAGATGAAGATTGAGGAAAACCCGGGAACCCCAGGAAGGATTGAGCCAAAGGAGCAGATCAAGCAGCAACTCAGGGATTTGGGTGGCGGTGAAAACGGCGAGCCCGTTGCTGTTGCCGACCTCGCTGAGGCAGTTGACT
Organism: Candidatus Nanohaloarchaea archaeon; assembly: GCA_042218325.1. GTDB lineage: Archaea > Nanohalarchaeota > Nanosalinia > Nanosalinales > Nanosalinaceae > JALDAJ01. The sequence continues at coordinate 913 of JBDGRE010000029.1, read as the reverse complement.
TGGATGGTGACGTTCTCGAACAGAAACTTGAGCGGCTGAAGGACGAAGGTGAGATCTACGAACCTCAGCCAGGAGAGGTGAAGTTCCTGTGACTGAGTTTGGTTCATGTTACGGTGTCGGTGACAGGAGTGACAGGAGTGACAGGGGGTTCTGAGTGACTCAGGTTTCTCGCGACCGTGAGTTGAAGAATGTCCTGGAGGATGTGCGGCATCTGTTGTTTGACACGCATGACCTTCAGACGCATGAGGCTGTCATGGTGTTGACTCATGCGAAGCACTCTGCGGAGGCGAAAAACAGCCTTGCTGTCGAAAGCACTCTTCGAGCAGGCCAGCCGTACCTGCAGGGAGGGGACACGGTCGACCCCTCAGACTAGCTCCACGCATATTTACGGGTGGTCGAACCCCTCTTCCCGGTGTTCGACCCCTGGGTGTCTGCGGTGGATAACGGTGTTCACCGGTATTGGTGGAAGCCGCGACACCGCGTTATTCCCTTTGTTTACATACCTGGCGGCGGGTTCCGACCCCAGTACCAATCAACGGCTAAATTGATGATATACACGCGTGGTGTACACGCGGGCGCGCCCGCGACATATCAGACAAACAATCTCTTTTTTGTCACCGGATTCCTCCTCCGCGGAACGCAGCTAACAAGGCGACTATTGCTTGAACTGCAAGTATGCCGCCTATGAGCACCCTGAATTCTATTGGAATGAAGCTCAGGTTTGCGATAACTATCAGGGGCGCGAACAGTAATTCCACTAGTGTGCTGAGGAGCGGTGCTGCGAGCGCAGCATCCGTGAGTCCTCCACCCACACCTGATCCGGTTTCAGTCTGGTTCTTTACTGCCTGGACAGCCTTCCCGTCGCCTCTGAACTGGTTGACGTATTGTTTCGGTGTACTTCCGTCCGGTCCGT
>JBDGRE010000028.1:0-2669 GCA_042218325.1 Candidatus Nanohaloarchaea archaeon | reverse complement strand
TCAAACAGTTCCTAGAAAGGGAAGGCTTGCAGGATGACTTCCTGCCGGATCTTGAGGGTGATTCCGATGGCGAGTGAAGAGTTCTGGAAACAGATGCAGAAAATGTTCGACAAGCTGGAGGAGAAGATAGAAGAGGAGAGCAGTGAGACCCAGAAGAAGCTGGGAAATATCAAAACAGATCAGAGCTTTCATATAAAGGAGATGAGAAAAAAGATGGCAGAGCTTCCGGAGAAGCCTACCTGGAAAAGGTTGAGGGAAAACGAGAACTTTCGGGATCTGTCGGAGACCAGTCAGAAGGTGATCTGGGAGCTGGCCAAGATAGAGGAAGGTGACAGCCCGAAGACTCAGGCCGAGGTCGCGGACCAGTACGGCATCGACAAGTCCCGGGTATCCCAGCTGAAACAGAAATTGGACTCAATGGATCTTTAGCACAGGTTTCCGGCTTCAATTCTGGTTGGAGCTAAAGATGTTTAGTTTCCAGAGGTCCGTCAGTATAAACTTGTTTAGCTGACTAAACATGTTTAGCTGAAAAAGAGTGCGAAATGACACTATGCGTCGGGTGTCGTCAAAGACTTGTTTAATGGATGAATCCGGGTACCTTTTCCCTTCTTAACTTTTCAGGTACACGCCTGTTGATCTCAGAGAATACTAAACTCAGATATTTATCTTGGATAAAAATTGGAAAAAGATATATGTGGAGTTACTTGTGTTCTTCTTCGGCATGCTCCTTCAGTTCTTCTTCAGTGTCGAAGCTTGAACCGCAGGCCTTGCATACCTTGTCATCATCGTCTCCCATTGTTTGATTCACCTCCTGTAGTATTCTAAATTACGCCAGTGCCGATCAGTCCCGCTACGATCACGGCTGCACCGATTAGAGTTATACCGATTTTTTCATGGATGCAGAATCTTTGTGTTTCTTCTTCCAAGGGTTCGGTATCAGCCGAGCACTTGGGACATATCTTTGCCATTACTGGTTCACCTCTAGTTTACTTCGCCGCCTGTTGCCCAGGTTTTGAGTGTTTCCATGTCGGCTTCCCCACAGATCCATTCCTCACTCTCCGTATTGTAGAAGAATGGTACTCCACCGCATTTACCGTCGTCGAACTTCTGTTGCTTTTTGGCGTTCTCCTCGTTGTTCCAGACCTCGAGCTGTTCGACTTCAACGTCTTCTTCCTCTTCAAGTTTCTCTACTTTGGGAGCCATCTTTTCACAGTGAGGGCAGCCGTCTCCATAGAACTCGTACAATGTCATAAAGTTTATAACGTGTTTCTGGTTATTAAACCGGTGCTTACTGTGGAGAAAGCTCTACAGCTTCGAGGCGTTCTCCTGACCCCATTCAAACATCGGCGTGATGACTTCTTCCAGTGATTCTCCGACCTCAGTGAGCGAGTATTCTACTTCTTTCGGCTTCTCGTTTATGACGTCTTTCTGCACGATTCCTTTCTCAATTAGGTCATCTAAACTATCGGAGAGCACCTTGTCCGAAATGTGGTGTACCTCTCTCTGGAGCTCGTTGAATCCCATCGGTCTCTGCAGCAGGCGATGTATGATAACAGGATGCCACTTCCTGCCGAGAAGCTCAGAGGTTACGGTTACTGGGCACCATTCCTGTGTCTCGCACCAGTCCGGCATCTCTTGTTGAACCATATTCCTTGGTTAGAATCGTTTCTATTTAAAGATTTTTCTGGCTCTAAATGGTTTTGGCCATAATTATCACAGCCAGGTAGATTACCATTCCTATCAGGTATTCTGTGGGCTTTCCCCTTTCTTCTCGGGGTATCGAATCTCTAACAACGATGAAGAAGAACATACCAATCACTGTTCCGAATATCGGGTTGAAATGGTGAGAAGCTACAGCTCCGATCCTGTGGATTAAGGCTCCGAGAACAGGTGCTACGGAGATCAGGACTTTGACTGTTTCTCTCCTTACAAAATCTTCGTGGAGTTCTGTGACGGAGAAGCTGCTGACCGCGACGTGAAGGATGATAGGCAGGAAGAAGAGCAGTCCTGAGACTGCGCTTTCAGCTAGAAGAGAAGCTATCAGGTATCCTATCGCTCCGTGGTAGAGGAACAGGAAACCGGAATGTATCTCTCCGTAGTCCCTTCTCATTTTCTCTCCTTCTATGTCTGACTTGGCGAGGTACTTCTCAAGGAGGTGTATAGATGAGAAGCCCAGTAGCGGGAAGACGAAGATTAGCTCGGAGGATTCTGTGGCTACTCTGTGGAATTCTGGTAGGAGCTGGACGAATATGTAGGTTATTGAGGCTCCTGCGGAGAAGCTGACTATCTGTTCCCTGTAACCACTGATATAGCTTTCAAGTTCCTCGCCTAGAAAATGGACTAGAGCCATCAGGAACGCTAGCAGGAATGCCAACTCGAAAATGATTTTAACCTCCTGGTTTGGTTTTTCAAATTCTGGTTTATATCGTTTTGAACTCTTAGCCGATTTTAGACAGTTTATGGAGCTTACCTGTGGCTTAGTGCCCGCTTTTAATTCAGGTCTACCGAATCCTTCTCTATGTCAGAACAGGTCGGTATAATCGGACTCGGCAAAATAGGTGGAAACCTTGCAAAACAGGCTATAGAAAAAGATATTGAAGTAGTCGGAAAGGATCCTAATGAGAAACCTGAACTTGAGGAAAAAGGCGTAACCAAAGTAGAAAGCTATG
>JBDGRE010000027.1:0-2312 GCA_042218325.1 Candidatus Nanohaloarchaea archaeon | reverse complement strand
GAGATGTACCAGACTGTTCTGCTGTCGCTTGTGCCGTCTCTTGCCTGGAGTTCTTCTACGAACTCGTCAAGAAGTTGTGCGTTGCGTTGTGAAACGCAGTCTTTGTTTTTGAGGGTTTCGAGTCTTCTGTGTATGTCGGAACTGTCGTAGTTTGTCATGGTTGTTGTTTCACGATGCGTGTCGGTCGGTTGTTGTCAAACCGACTTTCTAACCCCCATCCGCATCGTCACATCTGTCACTGATCCCGGACGCCGCATATACGGCTATATTTCGGTGCGCAGAGGTGTGTAAGCGTTCACCGGCTACTCTTTTACATCTTGTCCTGGTACTTCTGGATCTTGGTTCAAATCCGGATCCTGCCAATTTCATATCTCCACAATTCTAAGGGATGCGGAAACTGCCAAAGATAATTTGTAGTTAGAAACCACATATTGACATGTGCTACCAGATATTCTTCCAGATGATGACCGTTTAATATTGCTGCCCGGAATAGCATTGATTTTGCTAAGGATTGAAGGCATTGAGCTTTGGATTGATTTTGAGATTATCTTCTCCATATATCTGTTAGCTGCAGGTATTTTATTCGAATCTGGAAAGATTGTTGGAGATGAAGAGAGCTTCATTGAAGGCGAGAATTTATCAGAAGAAGCAAGAAGCATATACAATTCTGAATTTGATAGCGAGACTAACGTAGTTTATTCCTTCTTCAAAGTATCTGCCGCAGTATTTACTCTAATTAAAATCTATTCTATTGGTGAGTTGTTACTGAATCTCCAGAGCTTTTCTACCCCAACACTCGGTTTAGGAGCTTATCTTACATTTATGCTATTGACAATAGGATTTGTTTCCAAGCTCTCAAATGTGCTGTTCATCTTTGCAATTGCGATTAAGGATGAAGATGAGTCGGATAAGTGGAAAGATATTAGAGACGAATATATGCCACATAGAAAGAATGAGTGATGAACTTCTTAAGAAAAATAATAACTTCCATAGACCTGATAAAACCAATTTTTGGAGTATCTAAATGATATCATCTGACCAACTCGATAGTAATTTTTAGGTGGTGGTACCACACCGGTTTATAAAGAACGAATAAGTTCCTCATTTGGTAACACCCAAGAACTTTTAAGGAGCGCATTACAAATTGTTCCTCGTAATGGCATATAAGGTGCGAGCATACTGTCAGAATTGCATCAGGTACTGGACGACGAAGAAGAAGAGCAATGCTTCAGCACCTTCAAAATGCAAGTACTGCGGTTCAACCCGGGTCAAAACAAAAAGTGCGTGGAAGGTCAAAGGGTGAATACTACAAGATAGAAGTGAAAATTATAGAGGACACCCCAAGAAACCGTTAGGCCGAGGAGTGCCTCCGTTACCAGGTAATAATTCTCGGTCTCTGGTTTTAAAGGTGTTCTTATAGCGTAGCTCAACCGTCTCAAAACCGCCAATAATAATCATAGTAGGTGATTCACTTGGGAAAGTCTCCCATCAGGTTTGACATAAGCGGTGTGGCCTCAATGTCGGTTCTGATTGGTTCAGCCGGCGTTTACTTCGGTCATGTCCTTGGTTGGCTCCTACCTGTCGGAATCATACTTGGATTCCTGAAGGTACTTAGTTGAGCCACTTAGCGCGGTTCAGTCTGAATGGCTGACCGTGCCATTTGCTCCCAAATCGGGAGTATCAACAGGTGTAGAAGAATATGATGAAAATCACGAATGCCCGTAGAAACAGTTCGGACACTCACGCCCCACGCACAGATTGTTCGTACTGTTTTAAGTATAATGGGGCTCGGGGAGACCCGGGAGGTGCAAAGACCGTGACACACAAAGGAAGGCAAGACCTTCATGAGGGCAAAGCTCTCGCAGGAGCTGCTCTTGGTGCATTGATGGGTTACACCCACAAAGGAGGTGCTCAGGGAGCAGTTACAGGAGCTACCCTTGGAGGACTTGCCGGACTATTTGCCGGAAATACTGGGTTACAAGCAATCCAGTAAACCTCCCACAGACCAGCCATTTAGCTGGTCATCTTCGTCCTTTTTTACTGTACCGAGGACTTGTTATGGACTGGCCTCAGAACTCTGTATCCCTTTTTCTACCTACGACAATATTTTCAATCTCATTCTTCCAGCAGTTTCTGGTAGTTTGGCATTCCTTGTGAGGGTGAGACCATGAAGTCTAGAGCGATCTGGTTTGTAGGCTGGTCAGCGTACAGGTCTGTGTAGATTTTAAGGAATTCCTGTAGGAGGCTTGGGACGGCGCCTTCTACTCTTTCGCTTTCTTCTATCGCTTCTTCTGGAACATTGATATGCCGGA
>JBDGRE010000026.1:0-6802 GCA_042218325.1 Candidatus Nanohaloarchaea archaeon | reverse complement strand
AGGTACTCCCTCTGGTCGTCGCCGCAGACCGGTTTCTCGAGGTAATTGTTGACACTCTGGGCGCCGGTAGAACCGATGAAGACCAGAAGAACCGCGGCTGCCAGGACCTGTTTATTTCTCACGATCCCTCACCCTGGAAAAGTATGTCGGCTTTTACGACCCCTCTGGCGGGGTCATCCAGTTCTCCTCCCGGATCTGGTGAGGGTGCGATGATATCGGTATCGGCACCGTCGCCCTCGTCGTATCCCAGACCTGAATCGGGGCCGGTGAGATCGTTGTCGAAGTCGAGTAGCTGGTACCAGTTCTGGTCAGAGGGTACGTATTTCTGTGTGAAGCTGCTCTCCGGACCTATCATGTCCGGATCTATCCATACGCCGGCTCCCTTCTGGGCCACGAAGTCTCCGTCCTCTGTTATATCTTTCTGGGCGACGACAGCGAGCGAGTTAGCGAATATCTTGGATGTCTTCGATACAGTTTTCGAGTCGGTGGATATCCTCTCGCTGCCGGCATCCCTGTAGTACGCGTCCCAAGGAGGATACGGTTTGCCGCGGTTGCTGATGCTCCAGTTCCGGTAGGGTGATATGCTCCACTGGTCGGCGGCCTTCCAGCTCCCGTTGCTGTTGCTCCAGATACTGACCGTGTTCCTGTCGCTTATATCAGGCATCCCATAGGTGTCCAGACCCATGCCGGGCTCCAGCTGGTCGGACTGCTCCTCAAGCTTGTTGACGTAACCCTCGGAAAGCGGTGACACGTCACCGGGCTTGCTATCGGTTCCCAGAGGATGGAAGTCTTCGTCCCTCACCACTCCTCTGAGGCCCTCTCCCTGGGAGGAAAGATCATCCTCCGTCACTATACCCACGTCGTTGTCGCTTTCGCCTACCACGAACTCCCGCAACTCTGTATCGTAGCAGACACCCTGGTCGCAGAAACGCACATACCACCGGTAGGTGTCGCCGAGGGAGACCGAGGTCTCTGTCACGAGCTGCTCTCCGTACTTGACATCTTCAAACCTGGCGATGACCGTGTCCGAGTTACCATCCCTGAACGTAACGGTGTCGATCGACTTGCAGTAGTTGGTGACGTTCAGTTTCGGTGTTCTGGTCATTACATTGGCGCCGTCCGCCGGTTTCATGGAGCTGTTGGATGACGCGGAGCTGTAGTCAGGTTTATGGCACTCGGTCCACGATGCGGTGTAGTTGAAGTGGAACATCGGCGGGAAAACCGAGACCTTGTTGGCGCCGAGTGTGAACTCGGGTGCGAAGGTTATGCTGTTACCGTTGGCGACGAAGGAGTCCTTGTGAACTGTGAAGTTGGTCTGTTCAAACTTGACAGGATAGCTTGACGCGGTAGACTTCACCTGCAGCTCGTATGTCCCGGATGGCATGTCGTTCCTCCTGGGGTACAGGGTCGACCTCCGCGTGTGGTAGTTGCCTGAGCCGGAGTCGAAACCTCCGTAGGTCACCAGTGTGAAGTTGTCGGCCTTGTTCTTCCACCGGTAATGCTCAGGCGTCCTGGAGGCCGGCGAATCCGCGTAGTACTTGCCCTCTATTACCATGTGACGTGTCTCATCTATGTCCAAATTGATTGTCTTGTTGGTGTCGGTCCAGTTTGTGGTGCCGAAAAGTGTGAGGTTGGTTCTTCTATCGTTGGCTTTCGCCCTCCCTGTATAGGCGGTCCCGTTCACGTTAAGATAAAGCTGACCTTTACCCACCTTCTGGGCCGCCAAGAACCTCTGGAGGTCGGCGCTCGAGGTAGCGTAAGCGTAGTCGTCGTCAATGTTGTTGGCATGGGCCTCTCTTTTCTCTCCTCTCCCGAAAACCATGAGGGCCTCATCCGATGCAAGATCGAACTGTTTCCGCATCGTGTACCAAGTCGCGCCCGTGGTATTGTAGGCGATTCCAGATCTCTTGACGCCACAGATATCGCATTCCTTCTGCTTGGTATAGTTCGCATAGGAATCATTCACCACCGCCCATCGAAGGGATGCCGAGGCGTATGCGGTGTCGGTGACCCAGTCGCCGCTGTCGTCATCGTCGTCACCAGCCCTTGCTGTCGCAGAATCGCCGTCAAGGTACGCTTTCGCATTCACCCGGAACTCGCCTGAAGCATTTGGGTCGAAGATACGCAGCTCGTAGTAGTTGGCCTCCCTCACGGAACCGTCTTTCCAGGTACGTAGGACCTCCGTAAACTCCACCTCTTTCACTATCTTCCAAGTCCTGCCGTAGGATGTGTTCGCCTCGATAACCACCTTTTCATCGGTCGGTGGAAGCTCCCCGTCGATGTTAAGTGTGAACTTTTCGGCCTCGAACCAGAAGTCCTGCGTGCCCTCGGAGGGCTCGGAGGCTCCCGTAACTTGCTCGGAAACCTGGTAGGCGTGGGCGCTGCTTGCCAGAAGCAGAAAAACAGCCAGTACCACTGGTGTCCTGAAACACTTGAATTTTGCGCGCATCACGTATCCTTCTCTCCTGTAGGATATTAACTATATGGTGCGAGCCCGATTTAAAATGTGCACACGTCCATTTTCACTCCGAGACGTCTCACTCTGTCTGGTTGAAACCGGGACCGTCGTAATCCCTCTTCACGATATGCCTGGGTGCTCTGTCACCGCAGCCCCATGAAGAGTAGAGCTGTCTTACCCGGAAGCGGTCTTCAGGCTGGTTCAGGGTCTGCATGGTCACTTTCTCCTCGACGTAGTAGATACTGATGTATTCGAGTGTTTCGTTGCCTTTCTCCCAGTTCTCACACAGGTATCGGAGGTAGTTCGCCTCGATCTCGTGGTTCATGAGGTTCTCCGGCATGTAGAACCTGTAACGGTAGGTAGGCCAGACATCGTTCAGGTGGCGACTGGGGCGATCCCAGGTAAAGTTCCTCCCGTTGTGGATATCGTAGAGCCTGCCGCTGGAGGAAAGACCGGCTGTTATGAAGTACCTGTCGTCCGTGTTCGGGTTCGGTGCGAATATACCCCAGTTCGGCTCATCGATGTCCGCCAGCGACTTCAGCTCGGTGACCTGTTGCTGGCCGGGAGCGCCCCTGGCGTCCACCACCCCGAGGGTGGACATGTTGACGAGTAAGGAGTTAAGCAGGAGCACAGACAGGAAGACGCTTTTCAATACTTCCCGGCCACGGAAATCCAAGAGATCGTCGAGGCCCAGCCTGAAATCAAGTAGCGAGCCATCCAGCCCCTGTGCCCTCCGCTCTCCCCATGCCCGGAATTTTTCCAGGTAAGGACCAAGTCGGGAGCCGAATAGCGTGTTCCAGAAGCTTGGTTGCAGGAAAAGCACCAGGCCGGCTATGGCGACGTACGGGAAAGCGCCGATGCGAACCGTTACCGCCAGGAAGAGCTCCATGACTATCAGGGCGGAAGCGTACAGATCCCTCTTCCGGCCTTTCGTTATCAGCAGCAGGGGTGAGAAAAGCAGAAGCCCGAACCATAGAAGGCCGCCAGCCTTCAGCAGACCGGGGAAATAGGTGATGTAGTCGCCGAGCAGGAAGGAAAGCGAGTCACGGCCTATAACCAGCGGTGCGGCCTTGCCGCTCATCCAGAGCTCGGAACCGAGCTTGAGGTATCCGTTGACGAAGTACATGGAGACCACTTTCATCAGTATGGCGAGCGACGCCACTCCTGCAACGATTTCCTTCCCCGACCTGTCGCTGTTGAGTACAGCATCAACCGAGAACCGCTTCCCGAGAGGGAGGAATATGGCCCAGAACAGGAGGTGGCGGAAAAGAGTGTCGGCGTAGCTCGTGACGAGGCCGTTCCTGATGTCCAGTGATGCCACCAGTACAAAAGACATGACGGTCGCGAGGCGGGTCCTGTAACCGAAGACCATCATCAGCCCGAACACAACGGTCAGGATGAAGAGGAAACCCACGTACAGCGGGTCACCGGAGAGGAAGTAGACCGAGAGCGAGTCACCGGCAAACCTTTTCGCGAGTTCTACCGGTACCACGCCGCTGTCAGTGTAGAAAAACCGGAAATTCCTTGATCTCAGGACTATATCTACCACTACAAGGAGTCCGGCCAGTACGCGGAAAAGCGCCAGACTCCTCGCGTCTATCCCGATTCTTTCGCCCACCCAGTTCTTCAGCCGGTCTGTTTTTCCGGACATCATTGAGGAAAGGGAGCTGTCCGAATAAATTAGGTTTGGTAAAAACCTGGAATCTCAGCCCAGGCCCAGGTCGAAGAAGCTGTAGAAAAGGTTACCTGTGGTGGCCTTCGAAGTCCTGTCCTCGCAGCGGATGTCCTTTGAAATCGCGGCGAAATCCCTGGCCGCGCCGCAGTCGTCCTCAAGGGCAAGCGCGCCGAAGATTTCTCCGGCCGGGTTGTATTCGGAGTGCTGCGGGTTCTTGTTGTCGACCATGTAGGTCTCGATCCTCCGGGTCTGCCCGCTGTAATCTGAGGAATCGAAGTTGTTCTTCACGTAGGACTGCACCCGCTCGTTGTCGAGGTCGTACCACTCGCCGCCGTTGTCGCTCCCCTGGCTTTTCGGCCCCTGGTTCTTCTCGTTGTCCCAGGGCTGCCAGTCGGTAGAATCGATATCCGGGTTGAGGCAGACCTCGTAGTCAGGGCTGGGTGTGTTTCTCTCGACACCGTTCCCGTAGTCTATCACGTTCAGGACCGTGCCCTCCGCGTATGGAACACCGCCAAGGACGCAGCCGTTCCGCGTCACCTTTCTTACCTCGTCGCTTCCCGGCTTCGTGGTTCCTGACTTGTCCTCGTCCTTACCTATGTCTATACATGCCTGTGACTGGTAGAGTTCCTTCGAAAGCGTAGGGAAGTCTAATTGATTCCCCTCGGCCAGCAGCAGTTCTTCCTGGCCCTGGTCGCCGCAGGTCTGCGTAAGCGGCGACATGTCGCCACCGCCGTTCTTGTTGGCCTCGAAATCGCAGTCTATCAGCTCCTCGTCCGAATCGGGCGACTTGTAAACCCTGTTTATGAACTTGCAGGCCGAGTAGCTCTCGTCAGGAGTTATGGAATGGGTGATCTTCATCCTGACCGCATCCTCAACCTGGGGGTTCTGGGACACGCCGCCCCACTTAGATTGCTCGCTGACATAGAAGTCAACGTACTTGATGCAGTAGTTCGAGCTGCTGCCGAAAGACGTCTCCGGGCAGTCCAGCAGCCTCGGACCCTTCATCTCCTGCAGGAAGTTCCTGCCGGAGTTGGTCAGCTCACCTCCGTTCTTCCTTTTTTCTGCTGTAGCAGTGTACACCATCTGGCCGACCTTGCCGCTGTCGCCGCTCTGTCCAGGGCTCTTCGTGCCTATAATCCGATCGCCATCCTTCACAACGACAAAGCCGTCGCCACGGCCCTGCGGCCCGTCAGCATCGACAGTAAGCGTCTTGCTGGGGTCGTAGTGGCACCATGCCACGTCCGCGTCGTCGTCTCCAGAGGCTGTGAAATCAGTGTAGGTGCCGGCACGGTCGTTGGTCGGCTTCTCGAGACCTGCGATCACCTCACGGTCGGTGACCCTGCCGCCCCCGTGTATCTGGTTGAAGGAGTTGCAGTTCACGGTTTCGACACTGTTATCCCACTCGTATTTATCACCACACTCCTCTCCGTAACCCGTATCATAGGGCCCGACCCTTTCTACCTTGTGCTTTGTCATCGTATCTCCTGATACGCTCCAGTAAGAGTTGGTCGTTATCGAGTCCGGAGCGTCGGGATTTTGATCCTTGCAACCCGAGTCTACGCAGTCCCCGGTCTTGGGGTCTTTTTTATTACATACAGCATTACCCGCGTCATCGGTATCGGTCAGCTCATGGCCGTCATGAGTTTTGGTGTAGACAGTGGAGAAACTGTAAAGGCTGTCACTGCTGGTGTACTCCCCGAGGTCTCCTTCGGAATCATCCAGCGTCTTCTTATGCGAGGGCTGCTGCAGTAGAAGCCCGTAGTCGCTCTCGCAGCCGATGTCTATCTCGCTCTTCAGAAGGGTTGTTCCCGACGGGCTCTCCGCAGGCTTCGAGCCGTCATCAGCCGGTCTTATGCCGCTGAAGTAGTTCTGGTTCAGGTCTTCGGAAGCATACTTACCGTCTCCACACGTCACCGCAGTATCGATCGTCCTCACACCACCGGAAACGTCAGCAGGGTCGACGGGCGGGTCAACTATACGGCCACTACCGGTAATCACGGCTCCCGTGGGAAGGTTGTTGATGTACGACGGAGTCTTGGAATTGGAGTCAGCACTGCTTCCCAGACCTGTCGCGGAGTACTTGTTCTTGGCAAGACCCTGGTTCGAGCTCTTGAGATGTCTCTCGGTCACCTCGGAGGAACTGGTTTTATCGTTCAAGGTTCCGCTGAGAGAATCGCCGCCGGCAGTTCCGGACATGTCGTTTCCGATGACCAAGGAACCCTCGAAGTAGACGGTCGGGTCTTTTTTGACTGAGGGAGTGCCCCCGTCGATATCGTTCATGCTCGCGGTCAGATCGGTGTCCCACATCATGTTCTCCGTCGTGTCGATGGGACTTGCGCATCCCGGGTCGCCGTGACCTGTCGCATTCACGAAAGTGGAGTCGCCGTCCCAGGTCTCCCGGCTGTAATCCTTGCCCCAGCGGCCGTTGTTGTCCTTGCCATCTATACACGCGGTGTCAAGACTTCCTATACCGCCTCCGCCCCCGCATCCTATGAACTTGCAGTAAAGGCTGACGGCGTCGACCTCGTCCGAACCGTCTGAGGTCGAACCGTCCCCCGTATAGGCCGTCGCCGAAGCCGCGAGCAAAATAACCACGGCGGACAGAACCAGGAACCTGGCCGAATCCATACCCAATATTCTCCCGACCCCAAATAAATAACTCCTCCCGG
>JBDGRE010000025.1:0-22452 GCA_042218325.1 Candidatus Nanohaloarchaea archaeon | reverse complement strand
CGCTGGAGCCTTAAGCGCATGATCAAACTCTGCGAGGAGTTTGGTCCACCCGGGATTCGAACCCGGGACCACCGCCTCTCTTAAAGACGGGCATCAGCCCGTCGACCGGCAGAGCCGGTCAGCACTGCCGACTGCTGCGGCAGTTGGAGGCAACGCACAGGCCTTTCCGGCACATGTTTTCTGTGCGAGGTCCTTATAAGGACGGCGCTCTAACCCCTGAGCTAGTGGACCCTCAAAAACAGGTAGGCGTGTTAACCTAAAAAATGCTTCCGGGGTTTCAGGCCTCGAGCTCTTCGTCGAGCTCGGAGGTGTCCACGACGAGGGTCTTGTTGTCGTTCTCCCTGTAGTAGATAATCGGCACGTCTATCTCTTCCTGCAGGTTCTTCCTCCTGTAGGTCTCCGGCTTGATGGAGACGGGCTGTTCGCCGATGTACCCGTCGATACCCTTCGACTCGTCCCCAGGGCCCGAAAAACCTCTAGTCGAGGCCGTGTTCGCTGGCCACCTTCTTCAGTATGACCCGCTGTATGTTGAAACCGACGTACGTCTGGTTCAGTACGAGGTCCTCCACGTAGTCACGTATCATCTCCCTGTCTATCTCCGCCATGGCGTCCCTAATCTTCTCGAGCATCTCGACCGTCTTCTCAACGGCCTCGTCTATACGCTCCTCGCCGTCCTTTTTCTCTTGGTAGAACTCCTTCCATTCCTCGAAACCGCTGCCGGATTCCTGGAACTCCTCCTCGAAGGCGTTCATCGAGCCGACCGTGTGCGGCCTGTTCGCCTGTGCGTTGTTGACAGCGATGTTGAGTATCTGCGTGGTGTGCTTGGGGAACTCCTTCTCGTCGATCTCCGATAGCTCCTCCCTCTCGCTCCGCGTTATCTTGAGCTGCGACATGGGCAGGTCTTTGCAGGTGGCAGTATAAAATGTGCCGGGTACCGGCCGGGCCGCAGGAGGCTCAAACCCTTATAAGGTTTCTACTGGATAATACTGGTACAGGTTCTAGGTGAAATTCAAAGATGCAGATGTCCCAACAGCAGCAGGCACAGTACGACCGTGGAGCGACCATCTTCTCGCCTGACGGCCGGCTGTTCCAGGTAGAATACGCGAAGGAAGCAGTCAAAAAAGGAGCGACAGCTCTAGGAATAGCATACGAGGAAGGTGTGGTCATAGCCGCGACCCGGAGCACGCAGGACCTCAGGGTCCGTAACCCGGAGAAGGTCTTCAAGGTCGACGACCATGTAGGTATCGCGACCTCGGGTCTCGTGGCAGACGGCCGCACCCTGGTCGAGGAATCCAGGAACGAGGCGCAGCGCTACGTCATGACTTACGACGAGGCCATCCCTACACATGTGCTTGCAAAGTTCGTCGCGGACCGGTGCCAGCAGTTCACCCAGTACGGCGGCGTAAGGCCTTACGGTGTCTCCACGCTTTCGGGAGGCGTCAAGGACGGCGAGCCGCAGGTCTACCAGACCGATCCCTCGGGAACGCTCAACCAGTGGAACGCAGTCGCCATAGGCAAAGGCGGAAGCGAGGCCACGGAACACCTCGAGGCCGAATGGGATGAAGACCTTTCGCAGGAAGAAGCCATCGACCTCGCGGTCGAGGCCCTGAAGGCCGGGGAAGAGGACATAGAGACCGAGAACATCGAGCTGGCGACCGTCGACACGGAAGAAGGCTACGAGAGAGTCGAGCCGGAAGAGCTCGAAGAGCGCGGCCACGGAGCATAAACCGGTTTAAAGCTCCGTAACAGTTTTTGGTCCATGGAAACGTCCGACGCCATCAAGGTCAGGTACTCCAACGACAAAGACTTCGAGATACTTGTAGAACCCGACCTCGCGAAGGAGGCCAAACTGGAGGGCAAGGACCACGATATACAGCGCATGCTTTTCGTCCAGGAGATCTTTACCGATGCCGGCGAGGGTGAGCGGGCCTCGGCCGATGAACTGGAGGACGAGTTCGGTACACGGCAGGTGATGGAGGCCGCCGAGCAGATATTCGAGAAAGGGGAGATGCAGCTCACGACCGACCAGAAGGCGGAGATGCGGGAGGACAAGCGCCGACAGGTCATCGACATGATAGCCCGCCGGGCTCAAGACCCGCAGACAGGCAACCCGCACCCACCGCAGCGCATCGAGAACGCGCTGGAGGAAGCAGGCTTCCACGTCAACTGGGACTCGGACGTCGAGGAGAAGTTCCAGGAGGCCGTAGACGATATACGGCCCATCATCCCGATCTCGCTCGAGGAGAAGACCGTCGCCATCAGGATACCCGCGGACAGCGCGGGCCGCGCGTACGACAAGCTCCAGGGCGTCGGCGAGATGGAGCAGGAGGAATGGGGCAACGAGTACTTTATGTGCCAGATGACGCTGCCCGCGGGCGTGCTCAGCGAGCTGGTAGATGAGCTGCAGGAGATGACCTCCGGCAAGGCAGAAGTCCGGGAGCTGTAAGTTACTGACTTCCCGGCAGGCGCAGATTGTATTTAAAAAGTTTTGCCCCGGTTTGCTGTATATAAAGCAGATTCCTATTCTGTGTGAAGAAGAACTCAAGAGGTAAACTAAAAATGTCACGTGTTGCAGAAGATTCAGGCCTAGTCGCACCTGGTGACGTGCTTACCGAGGAGGAAGACATCCGTCCCGGCAACGGCACGTTCCAGGAAGGAGATAAAATCTACTCTAAATACGTCGGAACAGTCAGGTTCTCTGACAGCCGAGTCGACGTCACCCCGATGGCCGGGAGATACATCCCGCAGGAGGGCGACATCGTCATCGGCGAGGTATCCCGCGTCAGCTACTCCAGCTGGAACGTCGACCTTGCATCGCCCTACGAGGGGATGCTGAAGATCGACACAGCGGTAGACGAGTACATCGACCTGGACGAGGACGAGCTCACCGACTACTACGACGTCGGCGACGCGATAGTCGTCAAGGTCACCTCCGTATCGGAGGGCATGGACGTCAACCTGTCCATGATGGACAAGAGATGCAGGAAGCTTTCAGGCGGACGCATCATCGAGATACCGCCTTCCAAGGTGCCGAGAGTCATCGGCAAGCAGGGAACCATGATCAAGCAGATCAAGAACAAGACCAACACCAAAATGATAGTCGGCCAGAACGGACTTGTCTGGATAAGAGGCGAATACGAGAACCTCGCCGCACGGGCAGTCCGTAAGATCGAGCGCGAGGCCCACACATCGGGGCTGACGCAGGAGATGGCTGACTGGCTCGAAGAAGAGCTTGAGGAGGGACAGTAAAATGACAGAAGAAGACATAGAGTTCATCGACAGCGAAGGAAAGCGCGTGGACGGGCGTGAACCCAACGATGTCCGCGAGACCAGAATGGAGGTCGGCGTCCTGGACGAGGCCGACGGTTCCGCGATGGTCGAGACCGGCAACACGCGGGTAGTGGCATCCGTATTCGGACCCCAGGAGCTTCACCCGAAGCACCTGCAGGAAAGCGACCGCGCAGTCATCAAGATGAGGTACAACATGGCACCGTTCTCCGTCGACGACCGGATGAGACCCGGTCCCAACAGGCGGGCGAAGGAGATAGGTCTCGTCGCCAAGCGAGCGCTTCAACCGGCCGTAGAGCTGGAGGAGTTCCCGAAGGCCGGCATCGACATCTCGATGGAGGTCATCGAGTCCGACGGCGGAACCCGTGTAACGGGTATTAACGCCGCGGCACTCGCACTTGCGGACGCAGGTATCCCCATGAAGGGCCTGGTATCCGCATGCGCAGCGGGAGTAGTCAACGATACCGCGGTGCTCGACGTCAACGGCAAGGAGGACAAGCACGGTAACGCTGACATCCCGATCGCGGTCATCAACGGCGGCGACGAGATAACGCTGCTGCAGATGGATGGCGACATCAACAGGGAGATGCTCGACGACTGCATCTCGCTCGCGAAGGACGGATGCGAGCAGCTGTACGAGCAGCAGCGCGAGGCGCTGTTTAAAAAACTTGAAGAAGTCAGAGGAGGTGAAAAGTAAGATGAAACTCAACGAGAAAAGCATCAGGAAGATGGTCGCGGACGGTGAACGTCTCGACGACCGTGAACTCGACGAATGGCGTGACATCAAGGTGGAGGCAGACTACATCCCGACCACCGCGGAAGGCTCCGCGAAGGTTTCCATCGGCAAGACACAGGTCGTGGTCGGCCTCAGCGTCGACGTCGAGGAACCTTACGATGACAGGCCCGGGAGGGGTACGCTCGTCACCAACGCGGAGCTCGCCCCGATGGCGGCCCGCGAATACGAGTCAGGCCCCCCGCAGGAGCCAGGAGTGGAACTAGCCCGGGTGGTCGACCGTGGCATCCGTGAAGCCGAGGCTGTCGACCTCGAGAAGCTTTGCATCGAGGAAGGCGAGAAAGTCTACACGCTCTTCATCGACGTGCACGTGCTCAACGACGACGGCAACCTTATAAATGCGGCATCGCTCGGCGCGATGGCCGCGCTCAAGACCGGTTTCATCCCCGAGTACGACGAGGAAACAGGGACGATCGACCGGGACGAGAAGGCTATGGACGTGCCGCTCGTCAAGGAGCCCGTAACGGTGACCGGTCACAAAATCGGGGACACGCTTCTCTGGGACACGACCGGGGAAGAGGAGGACGCCCAGGACGCCCGACTGACAGTTTCGCTCCTGGAGAACGGCAACATCGTCGCGATGCAGAAGGGAGAGGAGCAACCCTACACGCAGCAGGAGATCATGGACACCGTCGAAATGGCGGGGGAGATGACAGAGATGCTGCGGGAAAAGCTCGACAGGGCCACGGGAGAGTAAAAAAGCTTTCCCACCCCTTTAATCTCTATAATAGGTGACAACTCAAATGATAGGAAGACCATCCAAGCGCTTCGGCGCAAGGTACGGAAACAAGATCAGGAAGAACGTCGACGCCGCGGAGACCGGAACAGGTGAATGCCCGGACTGCGGCGAAGAACTCGAAAGAAGAGCCTCCGGCATCTGGGAGTGCAATAGCTGCGACAGGAAGGTCGCTGGCGGTGCGTACGAGCAGGACACTGGGGCCGAAGAGTCGCTCAGGCGTGCGCTCCAGGTAGGAACGGAAGAACTCGAGGAAGCGAAGGAAGCAGTCGAAGACGAGGGTGAGGAATAGATGGCAGGATACGTATGCGTGAAGTGCGAGGAAGAGGTCGACATCGACCCGGTAGAGGAGAAGATAATCTGCCCGAAGTGCTCCCATAGGGTGCTGCTGAAGAAGCGTTCCGAGAACCCTGACGTTGTAAAGGCAGAATAGGATGAAAACGACGCTGGAGATAGAGCCGGAGAAGCCTTCCGTGCTCCACGGGGTGCTGAAACCCAGTCTCACCACGGACGAACGGGTCAGCTACCAGCTCCAGACAGAGAAAATTGAACTCGAGATAAGTATTGAGACAGGCGGGCTCGGCCCGCTGAGAGGCGCGACGGACACTGCTTTCAGGCTGTCCATGCTCGCGGAAAAGATAATCACAAGGTGATACTATGACAGACCAGGAAGAAGCACAGCAGATGATAATGGAGATGCAGCAGAAACAGCAGCAGCTCCAGCAGATAGTCGTACAGAAAGAGGAAACCGAGGAAGAACTGCAGGAAGCGCAGCGCGCTCTTGACGAGCTCGAGGATGAGAACGGTGGCGACGTGTACCGTTCGATAGGTTCTATATTCGTCCAGAAAGACCGCGACGAACTCAGGGACGAGCTTGAGGAGAAGGTCGAGGACCTTGAGGTAAGGAAGAAGAGCCTGGAGAAGAAACAGGACCGTATCGAGGAAGACGTAGAGGAAACCCGCGAGAAGTTCTCGCAGGGGATGATGGGATAGGTGATGGCCTCATGCCGAACCTTGATTCTGTCACGGCGAGGATGAGAGACCTCGCATCCGACAGTTCTATGCCTTCCAACGTTTCGGAGATGCTGAAAGACGCGGCCGACAAGCTGGAGGACGACGACAAAGATCTTTCCGTCCGCGTAAATACGGCGGCGTCGCTTCTCGACCAGATATCGAACGACCCTAACATCAAGCAGCACACTCGTACCGAGATATGGAACCTGGCCTCAAAGGTAGAGGGCCTTACAGATTGATGGCGGGGGCAGCGGGACTAAAAGCTATAAAAAGATGAGAGAACTGCTTATAACCAAGAGGTAAGAAAAATTATGGCGCTCGATTTTCTCAAGTCGGACAGCAGATCCGAGGAACAGGTAATAGAGGACGATTTCGTCGAACTTGACGCAGAGATGGCGGAAGGTGACGACCAGGTGGTCATCCGGGCCGCAACCCTCGAAGAGTTCGGTGATGTCGACGGCATACAGGAGCACCTAAGGAACGACCACATCGTATGGATAAACATCGCACCGCTGAAAGGCAAGGACATGACAGACCTCAAGCGCGCGGTCAAGCGCCTGAAGAAGACCGTCAAGAATATTGAGGGCGACATGGCCGGCGTCGACGAAGACTGGATAGTCGTCTGTCCCGGCTACGCCCGTATCGAGAGAAGCGGCGACCAGGTCGAGGACCAGTAAAAGACATACCACGATTTCTTATTTCGCCGTCCAGCCCCCGTCTACTACAAGGTTCTCTCCCATCACGAAGTCGCTGCTTCCCGAGGCAAGGAACGCGACGGCCTCGGCGATGTCCCCCGGCTCCCCGAGTCGCGGTGCGACAGTGTTCGACTCGATGAACTGCTGGACGTCGGGGTCTTCTCTCATCTCTTCCGTCATCGCCGTCTTGATAACGCCCGGATCGACCGCGTTCACGTTTATACCGTCGCCGCCGTAATCGAGAGCCATCTCTCTTGTGAGCTCCACCACTCCTCCTTTCGAGGCGCAGTAGGCCGCGTTCTCGCCGTAGCCGACAAGGCCCGCGATGCTGCCGATGTTGACTATATCGCCCTCTATTCCCTCTTGCTCCATGTGTTCTATGACGTGCTTGCTGCAGAGGAATACCCCTTTCAGGTTGACATCAATGGTCTGGTCCCATCCCTCTTCATCTGTATCAGTTACGCTGCCGGGCAAGTGGATGCCGGCGTTGTTCACGAGGATGTCGATACTGCCGAACTCCTCCGCGGCCCGGTACACAAGTTCCTGCACCGACTCTTCATCGCTGACGTCGGTCTCGACGAAGACGGCGCTTTCCGCTTCCTCATGAGTTGGCGTCCCGCCCTGGTTGGGCTCGGAGTCGATGTCCGCGACTACAACGTTCGCGCCGTTCTCGGAGAATTTGAGGGCTATCCCACGGCCGATACCGGATGCGGCCCCGGTTACGATAGCTGTCCTTCCGTCGAGACTGGGGTACTCTGCCATGAGTTAAACCACTCTATGCTCAATAAAAAGCGTGGTGGTAGAGATTTCAAACCTATTTAATTGTCCCGCAGGCAAATAAATATAGATGGCAGAAGGATGCGATTACTGCAGCAAAGAGCTCAGCTCCGAGAAAGATAGACTGGAGCACGAGCTCGACGAGCACGCGGACGATATGTCCGGCCACGAGAAAGATGACAAGAAGAACCGGTTGAACAAGCTGCAGGAGAAAGACCGCGTCGCCAGCCTGAAGAAGAAACAGAAGCTGAAGACAGCAGCTGCCGCCGCAGTACTCGCGATTGGTCTCGTGGCAGGAGGTTTCTACGCGTACCAGAACACGGACGTGTTCGCATCCGGCCCGACCAACTCCTCTATAGGAGTCGGCGAGCCGGTTCACTGGCACGCGCCCTACACGATAAAGGTGTGCGGCGACAGCAAGACGCTGCAGGGCGGGCCTATCCTCGCCCACACACACGGGGAGACACGTTTCCACCTCGAAGGCGTCAGGCAGAGCAGGGAGCAGGCCACCCTCGACTGGATTGTAGACCAGCTCGGCGGCCAGTTCTCGAACTCCGGAATCATGGGTTACACGGAGCCGGAGAGCTGTCCCGGCTCGGAGGAACCAGGAAACCTGACGGTCAAGGTCAACGGTCAGGAGATCGAGAACCCGGAGAGCTATATGGTCCGTGACGGCGACAACATCAGGATAGTTTACCGGTAGAGCCGACACCATTAAATCCTCTTTTCCCGAAGCAACGGTTATGGAGACCGGTGACAAGGACTACGTCTACATTCTGGACACCCTGGAGAAGGGCCAGGAGAAGATAGAGGAACTCAGGACCGAGAACGAGAAGCTCGAAGAGGCGAACGAGAAGCTGGTGCAGCTCGTGGAGAAGCTGGAGACTATCATCGTGGAGGAGCTGGACGACTTCGACTGGGACGACAATGACTACGACTACCCGGGGCAGTGGAGCCCCTCGGATATCGTCCACGAGAAGAAGCTGAAACTGTCACACGGCACGGATCTCGATGACCTTGACTCCCAGATCAGCGAGGCCATAAAATCGCTCAAGAGGGCGCAAAAGTTTAAAAACGAGTAATTACAGGGTTTTACTATAAGGTGATTAAAGATTTCTGACGATGACGTAACGTACCAGTGCCCTATCTGCGGGGACGAGTTCGACAGCGAAAAAGGAAGAAACGTGCACGAGGGACAGGAACATCCGCACCAGCGCGCGAAGGAACTTAACGCGCTTATCGACCGTTTCCAGGATGAGGCCGACGAGGCGCTTGACATCAAGCAGGAGATGGAGCGCCTGCAGGACAAGGTCCGGGAACTGAAGAACGAGAAGGAGGAGCTCGAGGACACCGTCGACGACCTACGCTCCACGCGAGAGAAGCTGCAGGAACGTATAGACGACAAGGAAGAAGAGATCAAGGAGCTGCAGGACGAGCTGCAGAGCATGAAGGACGAGAAGGCCGAGGTCGAGACGGAGAAGCACTCCCTGGAGAGAAAGGTAAGCGACCTCCAGGACGAGAAGCAGTCTCTCGAGGAGTCTCTTTCGCAGACAGAGGACCTGCTACTCAAGTTCAAGCACCAGGTACGAGAGTTCGACCAGGAACTCGAGGCCTGAAACCTCTTTTCTCTCTTATTCTATCCTGACATGTCGAGGTGGCGCTCCAGGCCGAGTTCGTCCTCTATCTCCTTCAGCGCCTCCTCTATCTTTTCTATACGGGCCATGACGTCACCGGTACCGAACTGGACGAAGTCCTTTACGCACTCCCTGCAGTATATCTTGCCATCGAACTCGACAGCGTTCTCCGGCAGCCTTTCACGGTCTCTACCGCCGAAGTCTATCAGTTTGCCGCATTCCGCGCATTCCTTCTCGTATACCATATCTAACAGTAGAAAAAGAAGGGTAAAAAAGGTTGTCTAGTCAGCAGAGGCCTCAAGCGCTTCCACAGCATCGAATTCGCCGTTGAGCCTCGCAAGCTCCCTCTCACGGAGATTCAGCCAGGAGGTCACGAAGGCTTCGTCGGCGTTCTCCCTAACCAGCCGCATATCTTCGACCTCTCCGTTCACCTGGTCGCTGTAAGAGGTCGGAAAGGCTACATAGGCGAAATCTCTGCCGTAATCGATTTCCACGGGTACACCCCTCTCAGCGAAGGCCTGTTTCCTCTCCAGAAGCTCCCAGTCCTCCATCCTGCTCTTGTAGACATCGAAACCTTTTGGCATAAGTCGATCCCCTCCCCAGAGGCGTAACGTGCATTGCGGAAGACATGCTTATGAGTAAACCTATGATGTATCCTATAGGTACAACAGTCAGTGTACCCGGGTGACATCCATGTTCTGCGGCGCCTCAGTGTCTATATGCAGCACCTTGTGGAGAGTCGATGCGAGTGAGAAGCACTTGGACTCCTCCCCGTGGTTGCAGAGAACTTCATCCGGCGATGAGCGGAGGTTCTTGCAGTAGTTGATTATCTGCTGCCTGTCGCTGTGCGCCGAGAAACCGCTGACCGTCGACACATCAAGATTGACATCGACGCGCTGGTTGTCGATATTGACCGATGAACGGCCGTTCTGTATCTTGTTCCCGAGCGTGCCTGAGGCCTGGTAACCGACGAATATCATGGCGTTCTTCTCGTCCGGCGCGAACTCTTTCAGGTAGGAGAGCACCGGGCCGCCGGTAAGCATACCAGAGGTAGTCAGTATGACGCACGGGCCTTCCCCGAATACTTTTTCGCGTTCACTGTGGGAGCCGATAGAGTGCAGCTGGTCGTGCATGAAAGGCGAGGTCTCCTCCTCGCTGAACACCTTGTTCTGCACCTTCTTCGACAGTAACTCCGGGTAAGCTGTGTGGAGCGCGTTGGCGTCCTTGATCATGCCGTCGAGGTAGACAGGGTAGTCGAAGTAGCTCCTGTCCAGCTCATCCGAGAGAAGCCCGAGTATCTCCTGCGATCTTCCGACGGCGAAAACCGGGACGATGACCTTGCCGCCCTTGTTCAGCGTCTGCTTCACCTTGGAGAGGAACTTCTTCTGGGCCTCTTCCCGCGGCTGCTGCCTGTCACCCTTCCCCCCGTAGGTCGACTCGGTTATCATGGTCTCGACCCGCTTGAAGTTGGTATCCGCGGGCCGCAGCATCTCCGATTTGTCGTAGTTGTAGTCCCCTGTGTAAAGGATGTTATGCAGGCCTTCCCCCACATGTAGGTGCGTCAGCGCGGAGCCAAGGATGTGCCCCGAGTTCTTCAGCGTCAATCTTATATCCGGCGTGATGTCCGTTACCTCGCCGAAGTCAGGCGTTATAGTACGTTTTACAGCTTTCTTGATGGCGCTGGAGTCGTACGGCGCCTCCGCGGTCTCGGAGTGTGCGATGCCGATGTAGTCCAGCGCGAGCATTATCATCATGTCCCTGGTCGGTTCCGTACAGTAAAGCGGGCCGTCGTAACCCATCTTGTACAGGTACGGTATCATGCCGCAGTGGTCCATGTGCGCGTGTGAAAGCACTACCGCGTCGAGATCCTGCAGGTCGAGCTCCGGCGCGTCGAGGTAAGGATAGTTCTCCTGGCTGCCAGGCTCCGCCGCAGGGTTGATACCGGCATCGAGCAGCACGTTCGATTCCTCGGTCTGCACAAGAACACAGCTCCTCCCGACCTGCCTGAAACCTCCAAGAGAAGATATACGGACCCATTCGTCGCCGGTGGATTTCTCCAGCCGTATATCTTTTCCGACCTCGTGGAGGAAATCCTTCCTGAACTCCGGGTCCTCAACGGTCAGCTCACGTGCCCTGTCAACGATCTTCGAGTCGATAGCCGGCACTCTCTCGACCTGCGGAGACCACAGCGTCTTTTCTCTTATCCTGTCG
The DNA here is from genome assembly GCA_042218325.1 of Candidatus Nanohaloarchaea archaeon. Taxonomy (GTDB): domain Archaea; phylum Nanohalarchaeota; class Nanosalinia; order Nanosalinales; family Nanosalinaceae; genus JALDAJ01. Next base: position 11,304 of record JBDGRE010000025.1, on the reverse strand, counting down.
AGCCCGGACCCGTGTTCGCCGATGACTTCGCCCGGGTTCTCGGCCCTGATTATCATCTTACCGAGAGACGGCTGGAAGATAACGTTCTCCACGCTAGCCTTCTCCGGAACGGTGTCGTATAGTTTGTCTTCGGCCTTCTCTGGCGACATGAACAGCTTGCCTGAAGGCCTTACCTCGACACGTTTCTTCAGCTCGGAGACCATCTCCTTGACCGTATCGGAGTGGTCAAGGAAAAACTCTCTGGACGAGGTGTATATCACTATATCTGATGCCTCGAACCTGATGTCTTCTACTTCTGCGCCTGGTGGCAGAAATTCCTTTACGTCTTCCAGTTCTTCCATAGCTATCTATCCTTCGTTCATAAATTTTCGCTTGAACCCGTCCTTATACGAGCCGGGATTCTATCTCCTTCTCCTGAAGCAGGTCGAACCCTTCCTCCGTTATCTCGGCGACCATTATGCCGTCTCCGGAGGCGGTGTCACGCTCCATGGCAGACTGTATCGCGCGCACAGCAAGGTCCTTCGCCTCCTCGTGATCCATGCCTTCTTCCCACGCGTCCTCAAGGAGACCGTATGCCATGGTCGAGCCCGAGCCCGTTGCGGTGAACTTCTCGTTCGCCATGAGACCTCCAAGCGGGTCAAGGTCGTATAGGACTCCACCGTTATCGTCGATGCCTCCGAGCACGAACTGGCCCATGAACGGCATCATCTTGTGGCCGTGCAGTATGTTCGCGAGCAGTGTTCCCGCTCCTTTCACGGACAGCTCCTTGGTCTCAAGCTTGTGGAGCTTGAGCTGGGAGCGCATCATCCTTACTATCTTCTGCGCGTCGCCGACGCTGCCGGCGATCGTCAGGCCTATGTAGTCGTCGAGCCTGTACACTTTCTTGGCGTTCTTCGAGGACGCCAGGTGCCCGATGCTTGCCCTTCTATCCGCGGCGAGTATCACACCTTCTTCTGTCACTACGCCTAGCGTCGTGGTTCCTGTTTTCATCTCGTCCATGTCCTTGTCGACTTCTTGCGTCTGCATTGTTATCTCACCAAGAAACGGTGGCTAAAACACCAACTATCAATGGATTACAGGGCTACATTTAAATAGCTGTCAGATGTCCTCCCTGCGACCACTCGATGAGGCTATCACTGTCCCGGGGAGAGCTCTTCCGCCTTCTTTTGCGTCATTTCAGAGAGTTTCCGCGTATCCAACCCGAGTATTTCTCCCTCCCTGACAACCTGCCTGCCGTCGACGAGCACGTCCTCGACTTCGCCGTTGAACGAGAAAACAAGATCCGAGAGAAGGCCTTTCTTCCCGTGACGGGGAGTCATGCCGGGCCTGTCGAGAGAGACCGTCACGAGGTCCGCTTTCTTCCCCGGCTCTATGGAGCCTATCTCTCCGGCGAGACCGAGCATCCGCGCCCCGTCGATAGTCAGCATGTCGAGCACTTTCTGGGCCGGAAGCTTCCTTGGGTCACGCTCTTTCTGGAGGAGCGACGCGAGCTTAGCCTCCTCGAACAGGTTCATGCTGTTGTTGGATGCGGCGCCATCCGTCCCTATACCTACACCTATACCGTCCTCTACCATCTCTGCTACACCTGCCACGCCGGAACCGAGCTTGAGGTTGGCTGCCGGGTTGTGGGCGACGCCTGCCCCCGATTCCGCTACCCGTTGCCGGTCCTCTCCTGAAAGATGCGTGCCGTGGGCCAGTACCGTGTTACCGTCGAGCAGGCCTTCCCGGTAAAGGTACTGGACCGGCGTAGGTCCTCCTTTCTCAACGCGGAACTCCAGGTTTTCCCTGCGGGTCTCGGAGACGTGTATGTGGTACAGCAGGCCGTACCGCTCTGCAAGCTGTTTAGCCTCCACGAGAAGCTCGTCCGAGCAGGTGTAGACCGAGTGCGGCGCGACGGATGGCGTTACCAGGGAGCTGTCCAGGTTCCTCTCTATGAATCCCTGTGCCTGCTCCATCTTCTCCTCTTTTCCGCCGTCGATATCGGTCAGTCCCCGGCCTATAACGGCGCGCACGCCCGCTGTCTTGACCGCCTTCGCCACCGCGTCGACGTGGAAGTACATCTCGTTGAAGCAGGTGGTACCGGTCTTGAGCATCTCCGAGCAGGCGAGCAAAGCCCCGACAAACGCGTCCTCCTCGTCGAGTTTCTCTTCCGCGGGGAATATGTCCTCCTTGAGCCAGTCCTGCAGAGGCTTGTCGTCCGATATGCCGCGGAGCAGGGTCATCGGTGCGTGGGTATGTGCGTTCACGAGGCCCGGTATCACGGCCTTTCCAGAAAAATCGATGACCTCGCCGTCCGCGGAGATGTCGCGGCCTACCGCCGCTATCTCGCCGTCCCTCACCAAGACATCGACGTCTTCAAGTATCTCCCTGTCAGGATTCTGCGTGACGAGGTAGTCGATATCCGCCAGTAGCACTGCCCCTGAGATGCTGTCCAGTCTTTAAGTGGATGTCGAGGAACTTTTTCAGTAATTTTTCGCAAAGTAGGCCCAGCGCTTCGCGTCTTCGCCGCAGACCGCGCACTTTCCTTCTATGTAGTCCTCTCCGTCCTGTAACGTGCCAGGTTCAGAGTCCTCGCGAAACGGCAGGATAACTATCTCCGCCGCGACCTCGTCCTTGACCTCTTCCTCGCACCGCTCTTCGCCGCACCATCGGGCCTTGACGTAGCCCCTGTTCTTTCCGATGGTGCCGAGTATCTCCTGTTTCGACTCCGCTTCGCGGATGTTCTCCTCGAGGTAGTCCTCCAGCTCCTGGTAAAGCGATTCCTGTACGTCGTCGAGTAGCTCTCCTGTCCTCTCCTTCACTTCTTCGAGGTCGAGGACCTCCTGGTCGCCGTTATCCCTCCGTACCGCGGTTACCTCCCGGCCTTTTATCTCGTTCGGGCCTATCTCGAGCCGGAGCGGTACGCCCTTCAGCTCCCACTCGTTGAACTTGTAGCCCGGCGTCTGGTGGTCGCGGTCATCGAACTCCACGCGTATCCCCGCGTCCTCAAGTTCCTCCGCGACTCCTGATGCGTATTCGATGACCTCTACGCGGTTGTCCTCCTGGTAAATCGGGACTACCGCTACCTGTACCGGGGCTATCGACGGCGGCAGTCTCAGGCCATCGTCGTCACCGTGGGCCATTATCAGGCCGCCGATTGTGCGTGTGGAGAGACCCCAGCTCGTGGTCCAGCATAGGCGTTCCTCGGCGTTCTCGTCCTCGAAAGTGATGTCGCACGCCTCCGCGAAGTCCTGGCCGAGGTTGTGGGAAGTACCGGACTGCAGCGACTTGCCGTCGGGCATCAGCGTCTCTATGGTTGTAGTATAATACGCACCGGGGAACTTGTCGTGCTCCGGCTTGTAGCCGAGCAGCGAAGGTATCGCGAGATGCTCCTCGACGACCTCCTGGTACTGCTCCAGCCTCAGCATGACCTCCTCGTCCGCGGACTCCTTCGTGGCATGGGCCGTGTGGCCTTCCTGCCAGAGGAACTCGCGGGTGCGGAAGAAGGGCTTCGTGTCTGTTGCCTCCCAGCGGACGACGTTCGCCCACTGGTTGAGCCTCAGTGGCAGGTCGCGGTGGGAGCGCACCCATTTTGCCATGAACTCGGATATTATGGATTCCGAGGTCGGCCTGATCGCGAGCCGGTCCTCCAGTTCTTCATCGCCTCCGTGGGTCACCCATGCTACCTCAGGTGCGAACCCTTCTACGATGTCGGCCTCTTTCTCAAGATATCTCTCCGGTATCATCAGAGGGAAGTAGGCGTTGTCGACGCCGGTGTCCTGTATCTTCTGGTCGAACTCCTGCTTGATGGATTCCCAGAGCTTCATGCCGTACGGCTTGATCACCATGCATCCCTTGACAGGTGCGTAGTCAGCAAGGTCCGCCTTCTTGACGACCTGGGTGTACCATTCCGAGGGGTTCTTCTGCTTGTCCGCCGTAACTCCGAGTTGCTGGCCCATAAAGATGAGTAGCGAGTCGCCAGTTATTTCAAGCTTTCCCGGTCCCGCTGCCGGTTGACTGAGAGGCTGGAGGCTGCCGGGCACCTTTTTAACCCGTCGCCGCTATTTTCTGGTTATGGACGTGGAGCAGCACCGCTGCCCGGAGTGCGGCAAGCATTTCGGCTCCCGGGAGACCTTCCAGGAGCACATCGAGATGGAGCACTCCGGCAGCGTGGAGCCGGGCGAGGAGTTCGAGATCGACCTCGGGAAGGTACGTGACCGGATCTCGGCGCATCTCAACCGGTCGTTCGCCATCGGCCTGCTGCTGGGTATCCTGGTAGCTTCCTCCGGTTTCTCGGGCTATCTCTACTGGGACTCGCTTGACCACCGGACGAAAGTCCCCATAACGGTGGTGACGTGCGACAACTGCACCTACGAGAAGTTCCGGACCGCGTCCGACCGCATCTTCAACACGAGATACAACGAGGTGGACTACCGTAGCGAACGCGGCCAGGAGCTCATACAGAAGTACAACATCAAGTACGTGCCCGCGTTCATCTTCGACAGGAAGGTGGAAGAGGCAGAGAACTTCTACCGTGTGAAGTCCATACTTGTGAAGTTCGAGGACGCGTATGTGCTGCCGGACAGGAGCCCGAGGGCCGCGCAGAGGTTGAGCAACGGCACCTCCCTGGAGTAGCGATAAAAGATTTCATCGCCCGCGTTTTGATAGATGAAGGTATCCATAATCAGCGACACACATTTCGGTTACAATTGGGGAGAGGAGCGGGGAGAGGACGCGTTCAGGAACGCGGAGGAGGCCTTCGAGCGTTCCCTCGACGCCGACCTCATAATCCTGCCGGGCGACATATTCGACCGGAAGATACCGAAGCAGGAGGTGCTGGACCGCGCGGCCGACGTTCTCTCTGTGGCGATGGAAGGTGAGCGGACTGTCGAGGCGGATAAAAATCTCGGGATGCACGGAGACGGAATACCCGTGGTAACGATACACGGCACGCACGAGAGACGTCCCAGCAGCTACACCAATCCCATCGAGCTGATGTCGAACATGGGACACCTCTACCACCTCCACAACGAGAAGGTGGAGTTCGAGAAAGACGGGGAGAAAGTCGCGGTCCACGGCATGTCAGGGGTACCCGAGGAGTACGCGAAAGAAGTGATGAGGAAGTTCTCCCCGGAGCCGGTCGACGGGGCGTTCAACATACTGGTGCTGCACCAGTCCATCGAGGGCTTCGTCTATACGCCGGGCGACGAGGACTACCTCGCGCTGGAGGATCTGCCTGAAGGTTTCGACCTGATCGTCAACGGCCACATCCACTGGTACAACCTGGACAGGTTCAGGGAAGACGAGGATAAACCGCTGGTGCTGCCTGGCTCCACGGTCACGACGCAGATGCGGAAGGTCGAGGCCGAGAAGGACAAGGGCTTCCTGCGGCTCGACACACGGGAAGACGAGCTGGAGTTCGTGCCGCTGGAGAAGCCGCGGGAGGTGCACTACATCGAGCTGGAGGTCTCGGGAGAGCCGTGGAGCGATATCAAGGAGAAGGCCCGGCAGGAGCTGCAGGAGGTCGCCGACGCGGATGAAAAACCGCTGGTGAACCTGAAGATAACGGGGGAGACCCCGGGAAGGGTCAACCCCCGGGAGCTGAAGCAGCTCTTCCGGGGCTCCATGTTCCTCAACATCAACTCGTCGCTATCAGGCGACCATGACACGGAAAACACGGATATCAAGGACGTCGACGCAGTGGAGGAGGGCAAAGATATCCTCCGGGAGAAAATCGACACGGATGTGGAGGTCGACCGGGACCAGTTCTTCGAGCTGCTGGAGGAGGGAGACGCGGATGAGGCGGTCGACCTGCTGGACGAGGTCGAGATAGATGATTGAGAAGGTCGAGCTGGAGAACTGGAAGTCGCACCACGAGACCTCGATCGAGTTCTCGTCAGGAGTAAACGCGCTGATAGGTACGATGGGCTCCGGGAAATCGAGCGTGCTTGAGGCCATAACCTTTGCCCTCTACGGCACCACGCCGGCGCTGAACTCGCGAGAGGTCACGCTCGATGACGTCATACGCCGCTCCCCGTCGAAGGAGGAGGAAGCCAGGGTCGAGGTGTGGCTCACGCTCGACGGAGAGGAGTACACGGTGGAGAGAAACATCGTCCGCGACGGGGGAACCAAAAGGAGCGAACTCAGGAAATCCGGGGAGTTGATCGAGGCGCCCTCGACGCAGGAGGTGACCGAGCAGGTGGAGAAGCTGCTGGGCATGGATTTCGACTCGTTCACCCGCGCCGTTTATTCAAGACAGAACCATCTCGACGTGTTCATGGAGATGACGCCCGGCGAACGGAAGGAGAAGGTCGACGAGCTGCTGAAGCTGGACAGGTTCGAGGACGCCCGGAAGACTGTGGTGAATGTGGAGAACCGGCTGAAGGATCGGCTGGACGCGAAACAGGACGAGCTCGACGAGCTTGAAGAAGAACTTGACGAGGGCGAGGTAGAGCAGCTGGAAGAAGAGGTTGAAGAGCTGGAACAGCAGCAGGAAGACCTGGAGGAAGAGATAGAGCAGCTGGAGCAGAGGAAGGAAGAGCTGGAACATGAGTTCGAGGAGCTTGAGGATAAGAAGGAAGAAGCGGAGCAGCTGGAGGAGAAAAAGACGAGGCTGGAGACACGTCTCGAGTCGCTGGTCGAGCGGCTGGAGCAGAAGCTTGAGGGCCTCGAGATGCCGGATGACCCGGAGAAACAGCTGGAGGAACTGGAGGAACTGGAGGAAGAGATAGAGCAACTCGAGGACAGGATCGAGCGGCTGGAGCATAAACTGGACCGGGCCGGGGAGAAAGAGAACGAACTTGAAGACGAGATAGAACAGCTGGAGCAGAACGTGGAGAAGTACGAGCGGCTGGAAGAAGTGGAAGAGAAGCTGGAGGAGCTGGAGCAGCGGTCGGAGGACGTCAAGCAGCAGGGTACCGAGATACACACCCGCAGAAAGGAGCTGGAGGAGAGCCTGGAGAAACTGGAGGAGCTTGACGGAGAATGCCCGACCTGCGGCCAGAAGATGGACAGTGAGCACCGCCAGCAGCTCGTAAAGGAGAGAAAAGAGGAGATAGAGAAACTCGAATCGCAGGAGAAGCAGCTGCGGCAGGAGCTGGAACAGAAAAAGGATGAGCAGGACGAGCTCGAGGAGAAGAGGGACCGGCTGATGCAGTACCAGAACGCCGGCGAAGAGCTGGAGGACCGGGAACATGAGCTGGAAGAGGTGCGGGAAAGGCGTGAAGAGCTGGAACAGGAGCACGAGGAACTCGAGGAAGAGCTGGAGCAGAAACAGGTCGAGGGCCTGGAGGAGAAAAAGGAACGGATGAAGGAGGCTGTCGAGGCCCGGGAGCTGGAAGAGGAGAAGCAGGACAGGCAGGAGAAGCTGGAGGCCGTGGAGCAAAAACTGGACGAGATAGAGTTCGATAGCGATAGACTGGAGGAGCTCCGCGACCAGGTGTCGGAAGCCCGTGAGAAGCTGTCGGTGAAGAAGAACACTCTGGAGTCACGCGAGGAGCTTCTGGAGGAGAAGCAGAAGAGGCTGGAACAGCTGGAGCAGCGCCAGCAGAAGCTGGAGGAACTGGAGCAAGAACTGGACCGCACCGACCGGCTGCTGGACTTCGTGCACGACTACAAGGTCGCGCTGGAGGATACGCAGGTGACGCTGCGGGAACGTTTCGTGCAGCGGCTGAACCAGCTGATGGAGGATATCTGGAGCCAGGTCTACCCGTACGACGACTACTACTCCATCCGGCTGAACGCGGAAGAGGGCTACCTGCTCCAGCTGCTCGATGCGGACAACAGCTGGATATCGGCCGAGGCAGAGGTCTCGGGCGGAGAACGCCACTCCGCGGCCCTGGTGATGCGGCTGGCGCTGACTTTCGCGCTTTCACCGAAGCTCCAGCTGCTGATACTCGACGAACCGACCCACAACCTCGACAGCAGCGCGGTCGAAGAGCTCGCGGAGACTTTGCGGGACAGGACCTCGGAGCTTATCGACCAGCTTTTTGTCGTCACCCACGACCCCGCGCTGGAATCCGCGGCGACCGGGAAACTCTATCAGTTCGAGAAGAAAAACACCGAGACCGGGCTGACGAAGGTGGAAGAGGTAAGGTGAAGACCGATTTCGGCGGACAGCGGGTCTATTTCGAGGACCGGTCAGGAGAGCCGGACTACGTCTACGTCAACGATGATGAACTCTTGAAGGCTATCGGGCAGGCACAGTTCTTCTTCCCGGATACAGAGGTACACCGGTCCATGTCCCCAAGCAGGGACTTTGAAGATTTCCGCCGGGCGCAGGAAAACCTCGGGCTGGACGAGGTTATAGTTGTATACCAGAACGACGCCTACCGCGAATCCCTGGAATCCATCTACTGTCAACCGGAGGAATTCGTGGATACAAGCGGGGAAAGGGCCGGTGACGTGTTCTCCATGTTCCGCGAGGATAACCCTGACGGTATATTATCAGTGCTTAACGGCTCGAATTCCGAGGAGAAAAAGGACAGGGCGCTCAGAGAGGTTTGCCAGAACTACCCGGTAGCATACCTGGGAAAGGTCAGGGACGAACTCGTCCTGGGTAACGGTCGGCAGGTCCGGCTCGACACGCTTGTCAACGACCTCGAAGGGATGAAGTAGCTACATGAAGGCGTCGGCGTCCTTCTCCCGCTGCTGCTGTTCTTCCTGCCAGTCCTGGAGCGCGTCCTCCAGCCCCTCGCCGGACTCGGACTCCTCCGACCGCCTTTCTCTGACGTCGATGAAGGTCGGGTAGTTGACGGCCTCGCCGATAACTATGGCCTCTCCCGTCTTCAGGCCGGGTATCTGGTTCTTTACCGCCGAGGTGATGCCCTCGCTCGACTGCGAGATATGCTCGAGGTCGTTGGGATTGGTGACGCGGAGGATGAACTTGGTGTTGCACTGGGACAGAGCGGTCGTCGAGAGCCTTACCGGTCGCTGCGATATGAGGCCCAGCGAGGCGTGGAACTTGCGTCCCTCCCGCGCCAGCTTCTGTATGACTGTCCTCGAAGGCGACGGCTGGGACTCCGGTGCGAAGTTGTGGGCCTCCTCTACCAGCATCAGGAACGGCGGGACGCGTTCCTGCCTGCGGAGGTGGAAGAAACGTTTGCCGAAGTAGCCCGTGATTATCTGTTTTTTCTGGTGGTCGATCGTTTCCGAGAGGTCGATGATGTTGAGCTTGCCGGGCTCGAGGTCGCGGGCGCTGGGCGCGTCGCTCCTGCCGAAGATCCCCATGCCTTTCAGCTGGTTGAGCTTCCGCAGCAGCGAGTACTTGGTCTTGTCGTTCATCTCCTTGTCCTCGACCCGGGCTATAACGTCTTCCAGGCCGAAATCCGTGTTGTCGCCACGGTTCAGCCGTTTGAAAACCTGCCTGAGTTCCTGGCGCTGGACGGAGGAGAAGTTACCGGTGAAGAAACCTGCTATGTGGTCCGCGGACAGGTTGTTCGCGGCTATCGAGATGTCCCTGTCGCGGAAGACCTTCACTTCCGCCATGTAGTTGTCGTCCTGCGCGAAGCTGACGTAGTCGCCGTGCGGGTCGATGGCAAGTATCGCGGGCGCGTGCTCCCGGTCGAGCAGTTCCTCCAGCAGCACGGAGGCGGTGTAAGATTTTCCGGCTCCCGACTGTGCGAGTATCGCGAAGTGCTTCTGCAGCGTATCGGTCAGGTCGAAGGAGGCGGTTACGTCCTGCTGCTGGACCTCGCCGAGCTCCAGGCCGCCGTCTATGAGGCCGAGGAACTCTTTCACCCGGGAGGGCTCTGCTTTCTCGAGCTCGGTGCCTGGCGCCGGCGCGGAGTTGACCCTCTGTATCCGGCCGTCCTGGAACTTTCCCATGATTTCGGCCTTCGCGATGCTGACCTCCCAGTCGTCCACCGGGAAGTTCTCGCGGACGTCGCTCTCGGAGACGCTCTCCGCGTTCTCGAAGTACTCGTTTGCCTTGTATACCTCGCTGACCCGTGCGATGACCTCGCCCTGGTCGCTGTACTCCACGTACGACCCCTTCGAGGCGCCGTCGTGGACGAAGAAGAACTCCCGGGAGGTAGGTGTGTCCTGCCGGGCTATCACGGTTCCTTCCATAACAGGACATGGCCGGGAAACGGATTTAACTCTGGCTGAAGACGAAGAACGTCGACAGTAAAGCTATGACGAGCAGCTGAAGCAGCCCGATGCCGGGCACGTTCTTCGGACCGGTGTCGGTCTTGCCCTTGCCTGTCTGTGGGTTCTTGACGATGTTTATGCCTGCCCGGTCCTCGCCGGATATCTCGGCGTCTACAGCTTCTGCTTGGAGCCTGAGGTCTGCGTAGCTGCTGCTGGAACCTATCGAGGTGTCGCCCCCGTAGACCTCCACCTGGAAAGTCTTGGATGACTGTGCCGGGACACGGGTGGTGAAGCTGCTGCCATCCTTCGAGGCGAACTCGGCGAACTGGGCTACCTCGGTGTCGACGAGTTCGACCCTGTACCTCTGCGCGTTTTCCTCGACGTTGATGACCTTGAAGCTTATCCTCCGTGTCTCACCCTTCCCGACCTCCATCTTGTCCTGTTCAAACACTACAGGCCAGTTGCCGTACCAGGTCCCGTCGAAGCAGGCTATCTCCCGGTTCGATGCTCCGAAGCTGAACGTGACGCTGTCGCCGGGCTCGTAGAGCCTTCTCTCGTTGTGCGATACCTGTGGGTACTGGGAGCCGTCGAGTATGCAGCTGCCAGGAACCTTCGCGACCCCGATGACCGATGTATCGGTCTGGCACTGGCGGGCGTTGCACTGCTGGGTCACGAGGAACTCTCCCCTGTCGTCTCCGCCGCAGAAGCCGAGCGTTGCGACGTCTGTATCCTTTGTGCCAGTGGGCACGGGCGATTCCGAGCTGAAGCTGTAGGAGTCCTTGTCGGGGTCGGAGGTCAGCCCGGATACCTTACCCGACAGGAACTGGTTCCAGTCGTCATCGACGCCGCCTTTGACCGCTTCAGGGTAGTTCTTGATGTAGTCCTGGTTGAACCACCTTACGCCGACAGAGCCGTAGAGAGTGTTGCTCCTGCACATCTGCTGGGCGTAATCCTGGTCCATCCAGATGCCCTGCCTGGCGAAGGATGTGTCGTAGTAGCATATCTCGCTGTCCTGTTTCAATCTACCCACAGTTTCGTCAGGCTCCCGGGTGTCAAGGTACTCTTCCTCCGACACTATCCTGTCCACGCCGCCCCGGACCACGCAGTGGGTTCGTGATATGGCGCAGCCGTACCCGCCGTCGTAGAGCCGGCTGTTGTTCACCTCTCCAAGTTCCTCGAGCAGGTACTCCCTCTGGTCGTCGCCGCAGACCGGTTTCTCGAGGTAATTGTTGACAC
>JBDGRE010000024.1:0-6405 GCA_042218325.1 Candidatus Nanohaloarchaea archaeon | reverse complement strand
TCGACAGAGACACCACAGGCAAAGACCTGAACGCGGGAGACGAAGCGACCGTCACACTCAGCGATGCAGTCACAGGTGACTCAGTCGAAGTAGACCTCGACGCACAGACAGGTAGTGCTGCAACGGACGAGGACTACACAGGCACCGAAGTCATCGACGGACAGACCTACTACCTGACGCTCGACGGCGAGACAAGCAGCGGTTACGGCTTGAAGTTCGCCTATGGCAGCGGAGCAGGCACAACCGTCAACAACAACGCATCTGACTCCGTCACGACAGGAACCACTTCGCTCTACGCACCAGTCGACACCGACTCCGGTGCAGCGATGGCTCTCACGGAGCCGGTGGATGTAAGCGCAAGTTCAACTATTGAAATGCCATCCACCGAGTCAACAGACCAGAAGACGTTTGATCTGAGCGGTCTGAGCCTGGCGAGCGGTGCAAACACCACGATAACCGTGGGACAGACCCGGTACGTGGTTGAGAACAAGTCAGCTGGCACCTACACGGTTGGCGTAGAAGCTGACCAGAGTTCAGCTAATGCTCCAGTATTCGCTGATCCTGGTGTCCTGACCGTCCTTCCTGAGGACGACAGCGACAACGAGGAAGGTTACTTCGTCTCTGCCGGTTACGACGGCGGCGACGACCAGGTCACCGTCAACAACGCTGTCTACACGGGCGCAACAGCGCCTAACCAGAGGCAGACGTCAACGCTGGAGAGCAACGACGACGTGACTGCAGGAGTCGACTACTTCGGTACTTACACCGAGTACGACAGCGACGAGCAGCACACGTTCACGATGCAGATCCCAGCGGGTCAGGCAACGGCTGGCGCAGCGTTCACGGGACAGAACGGCGGCCTTTCCGCTTCCGCGGGAGGAGCTGGTTCTGTCACGACGCAGACGCCTGCTGGATGGCCTGACGTTGGTGCGCTTGACAGCGATTCCAACATCGGCCAGCTGAAGAACAACAGGAACCTCATCCTTGTTGGTGGACCTGTTGTCAACAGCCTCGTCCAGGAGCTCGCCGACGCGGGCAAGACTCAGGCCGCGTCCGAGTACAGTGATGGACAGGCGATCGTCCAGCAGATCGACAACGCGTTCAGCCAGGGCAACGATGCACTGGTTGTCGCGGGACAGTCCGGCCAGGACACGAGAGAAGCAGCGAACTTCCTGGCGAACTACGAGTCCAACCAGGACCGTATGGCCGGAACTGACAAGGTCACACTGACGACCGCTCAGTCCATGCAGTAAGCCCTGACGGGCTTACAGAGGGCCGCAAGGCCTTCGACCCACATTTTCTTTTCTTCTTTCTTTCTCTCTGCGATATAAGAGATCCTCTGGTCGACCGTAAGGCACTTATCCTTCAGGCGGCGACATGGATATATGACAGAGGTCGCGGAGGGTGTGACGGCAGACCCTGAGGTTATGCATGGAAAGCCTGTTATAGAGGGGACAAGAGTTCCGGTAGAGGTAGTTCTGGATACTCTGGCCGAAGGAGTGAGTATCGAAGAGGTGTGTGAAGAATTCGAACTGGATAGAAGTGAGGTGCTCACGGCTGTCAGATACGCCGCCGACAGGATTTCTGACGAAGAGTACAGGACCTTAGGGGCCTAAAATGCATGAAGTTCCTTGTGGATGCAGACCTTCCTAACTCTACGGTGGAACCTTTTAGGGAACACACGGATTTGAGGCGGTTCACGTCAGGGAAGAAGGAAAGGGAGATGACACCGACCAAAAAGTAGCCGATTATGCCAACAGGAATAGTTTCACGCTAGTAACCCGTGACCGTGACTTCGGCAATCCTCTGCTCCACAACCGGGTTAGAGAAGGCGTTGTAATCCTGAAACTCCACAACTACTCACCCCCGGAAATCAGGCAGAGAATCTCCAAGTTCCTGGAGAACATGGAACCTGAGGAAATAGAAGAGAAGATAGTAGCAGTGGAGGAAGGAAGATACCGGGTAAGCAGCTATTGATTCTTCCAAGCCGGCCGAAGCATCCAGAGATGTTCTCTCTCCACGACTTCTCGACAGGAGAGAGCTTTCTCCTGTGTACCGTAAGGCACTTATTCCTGTACAGGACAGTTTGCTCTATGACTATAGTGAAAGACCCGGACATCAGGTTCGGGAAGCCTACTATCGAGGGGACCCGGATAACGGTCGGAGACGTGGCTGAAAGGTTCTACAAGCAGGGTAGAAGCAGCGACGAGATAGCCGAATCGCTTGATCTTGAAGTCGAGCAAGTGGAGGAGGCGCTGCGGTACTACCACAACGATATCCTGGAAGCAGACGTATCCGATACAGGTGCCGAGGCGTGAAGTTTCTTCTGGACGAGAATATCGACTCGCCTGTAGCCGAGATGCTGGATTCCAGAGGTTTCAATGTGCTCACTGTCGACCAGGTTATGAAGGGTGCGAGCGATAAGAAGGTCCTGGAAAGAGCAGTTGAGGAGGGACGAGTGCTTGTTACCTTTGACAGGGACTTTACCAAGGTAGACAGAGAACACTGCGGGAACATAAGGTTTACCAGCACCGCCAGTTACGGGAAACTGGCAGAGATAGTGGAGCACATCTCAGAGACGTTTACTGAGCAGGACATAGAGAACACCGTAGTCGAGGCATCACCGAACGATTACTGACACATCACACTGCCCAAGGAGACGCCCGTGAAGCCGCCACTTTCATCGCAGACTGCGCGGGCCGGTACTGAAAAAGGTCCTGGCGAACGACCAGCTTCCTGATATAGGTCGAAGTACGCTTCTCAGGCTGCCTTGTAGGCAACCTTTTTATCCCGGCAGCAGGTTACTCAAGTTGTAGTAGAGGTAGAACTCATGCAACGCATCAAGAAGATCTCGAAGACGGTCGGTACCGCGCTGCTCGCCGGCGCCACCCTTACAGGGGCCGCGGCTGCGGCCGACCTTGGAGACTATCCAAACCAGTTCATAGATGACGACGGCACCGTCGACGCGAACATCGTCGTGGGCCAGTCCGCGAAGACCGTGGACGTCGTAGGAGCAATAGACATCGCGGGCTCGCTTTCTCAATCCGCGACCACGGAGGAGACGGTCTCAACCGGTAACTCCGGCGGCGAGTGGACTTCGTCCGGGACCACGCTGGATACGCGGAACGACAACCTGTACTTCCTGGACAGCCTGGACACCGTGAGGCAGACCTTGACGCAGGAGCAGCTCTCGGCGCTCGAGGAGAACACGTTCAGGGATGACTCTGGTGACGAGACCAGCATCGAGTACTTCCTGTATCCCGGCAGCCAGCAGGTGACCTTCGGCAAGCCCGACGACAGGAGCAACAAGGACCCGGTGCTGTACGTGAACAACCCCTCGAGTCCTTCAAGCAGCAGCCACCTGTTCCAGCTGCAGGCCAACTTCGAAGACGGCATCAATTTCACCGCGGGCGATGTGCAGGACGAGGACATCCAGCTGTTCGGCAAGGACTACACCGTGTCGACCGACACCACGAGCAACGAGCTGGTGCTTTACGGCAGCCAGCAGACCGTGTCCGTCGACTCCGGTAGCTCGACAACACTTACTATCAACGGCGAGGAGCACACCATCGAAGTCGTGGCCGTCACAAGCAGCAACACGGCAGCATTCAGGATAGACGGACAGCTCAGGGAGAAAGACGAGGACGAGACCTTCACCGTCGACGGGCAGGAGGTCAGGGTGACCGATGTCATCCAGACCAACGCCGACAGCTCCCAGGGAACCGTGAGCTTCGGTATCGGCTCCGAGGAGATACGGCTGCAGAACGGCCAGCAGATAGAGGACGGAGACGGCAACGACATCGACGGGACGATGGTGCAGTTCCAGGGAACCGACTCCGGCAGCAACGGCGTGGTCGACGAGCTCTCCGGCATCGACATCTACGTCGGCTCCGACAACGACGACCACGAGTACGTCATGGCCGGCGAGAGCTACTCGCACCCCATGTTCGAGAACTTCGAGTTCCACTTCGGCGGCCTGAACCCGGACGCGGGACAGGGCGCCTCCGGCTCGGTGGGCGAGACCAAGGTTTCCACCGCCGGCGACGACACCATCTCCGCCACCATCAGCTCAGGCGGGAGCACGGCGTCGGTCGACTTCATACACGAGACCAGCCCGGGTGACAGCAACGAGAACCTGGCCCTGCAGGACGACAGCGGCGACAAGATAGTCGCGGTCGAGGGCGATGCAGTGAGCGAGGACGAGTACGTCATGGCGGATGCGGGAGACTTCTCCCACATGTGGCAGATCAACAACGTCGACGTCGACACCACAGACCTGACAGCCAACGGCGCTTCAGGCGACGAGGCGACCGTGCAGCTCAAGGATGTCATCACCGGTGACTCCGTGGAGATAGACATGGATGCGAACGGCGACGGCGCCGGTGTCAACAACGACGACGTCTACGAGGGCACCGAGGTCATCGACGGACAGACCTACCACGCCACGCTCGCCACCAAGGACTCGTCCAGCACGAGCGACGACGACCTCACGCTGACCTGGGGCACCGACGCAGACTTCGGGACGACAGGGAAAAGCGGTTCAGGAGTCACGACCGCGTTCCCGACCATCGAGACGGACACCGGTGCGAGAGTCGGGTTCTACGAGCCTTCGCAGGACCCGAGCGACTTCGGCACAAACCTGATAGCGTTCAACACTGATGAGAAGTTCTACGACGCCAAAGCCAACACCCCGGCCGGTACCAACGGCTTCAGCGACGGGGACGACATAGTCAGAGACATCGGCGGTTCAGGAACTTACTCTGCCTCAGCAGATACAAGCCTGAACACCGGTAACGACGGAACAGCCGACTCATCTAATGGCGCCACACTCAACGCCCTATCAGGCATAACAGGCAGCACCTACTACCTGATATCCGGAGACACCACCGTGAGCTCCGGCGAAGACGTAGTCAACGACAACGACGGTGACGGGGTTTACACAGCGAACCAGGACACATTCTACGATACCGATGGAACCTCGACCAACGCTGCTGGTTCCAGTCAGGACTCCGCAGGTGCAGGGCTGGCAGGAGCAGAAACGGTCAGCACCGCCGCAGGTGGAACACCTGGAGGGTCGGGAGCTATCTACTTCGTTGACACCGATGGTTCAACAGCCGGGTCCTACCAGAGTTCCGATGAGATATTTCTGGATCCGAATATAGCGAGTGCCGGGAACCTGGAACTGGACCTCGATGCCGCAGTAGACAACGACAACGATGGAACAGCGGGCGACGACTCCGTGATTTACGACGGTGGAGATGCCGCAGTAGACACGACCGAAAACACCACCATGACCCAGTTCGCTTCCGGGGACGGTGTCGACTTCGCCGATGGAGGCGCGAACACCGGTTCCTACGACGATGGAGAAGACATCGTCACAGATGCAGGAGGCAGCGGCACACTTTCGCTCAATCCGGATAGCACCGTCAACGCCAATGGAGATGGCGTCTCGGCATCGAACGGCGCCGCCATGGTCGACCTGAGCACCGCTTCCGGAGGACAGTGGGTCGACATCGATACCAACGGGTACGACGCTGGCGACGAGATATTCAGTGACGACGACAGCGACGGTGTTTACACTTCGCAGGGCGACACGCTCGTCAGCAACACCGACGGGACGACTGATGTCTCAGCCGGTAACTCGCTGACCGCGTTCGCTTCAAGCACGAAGCATGACGAGTCGCAGAGCTCGAACGGGCAGTTCGATAGCGGCGAGAACGTGGTGGATGATTCAGGTTCCAGTTCCGGGTCCTTCGACAGCGGCGATACCGTGCTGCTGGGAAGCCTGACCGGTAGCGGGAACCTGCAGTACTGGTCCAGTGATGCAGAGGAGACGAACGCTGTCTCGGGCCTGCAGTCGATGCTTCCGTCGAGTGAGCCTGCTTTCGTGTTCATCGAGGAGGAGGCCGAGGATGATACGCAGTACAGTTACACGGTGACGGGTAACTGGGACTCCGGTGACAGCGAGGTCACCGTCGCAAGCCCGTCGTTCTCCGACAGCTCGAAGAGGCAGACCCGGCAGATGGAGAGCGACGACGACCTGACGACCGGTTACGATGTCTGGGGTACGCATACCGTGTACGACTCGGACGGGCAGCACAGCTTCACGCTGCACTATCCTGCGGGCCAGGCCTCTGCGGGAGCGGCGTTCACCGCGATGGACGGCAGTCTTTCCTCCAGCGGTTCCGCAGGCTCTGTTACCACGCAGGTGCCTGCGGGATGGCCGGATGTCGCGAGGCTTGACAGCGAGGTCAGCTCTCCCTCGACGAGTACCATCCTCGTGGGTGGGCCGGTCGTCAACTCGCTGGTCAAGACGCTGGCGGACCAGGGCATGACCCAGGCCGCGTCGGAGTACTCCAGTGGCGAGGCGATCGTCCAGTACATCGAGGACGCCTGGAGCAGCGG
>JBDGRE010000023.1:0-57283 GCA_042218325.1 Candidatus Nanohaloarchaea archaeon | reverse complement strand
CCGAGTTGGAAGCGAACCCGGCTTCCTCACATTCTATGACGACTTGATTATCGCCTTGGTCGGCGCAACAGTCTTCGCGGCGGCCCAAATCTGGTACAACCATGTAGGAACTCAGAGAAACATCAAAGAGATACTGTTGGGTGATAAAGAATGAGTGATGCGGAGGACGCATTTAATATCATGAGGCTGGGAGTGGCATCCCTGATACTCCCATTAATACTCCTGGCTTCCGCAGCAATGTTTTACGCAGGGCGTTGGAAAATAGGTGTTGCTGCACTGATTGTTTCAGCTCTGTTTGGTTACCTTGCTTGGATGAATGTGAAGCGGGTTCTACGGGATGATCCTGTAAACGATGAAAGAATGAAAAAGGTTAATACTCATGCTGCAGCGACCAGCTTCTGGACCATATTCAACCTTGGAATGCTTTCATTCATCGCACACATGATCTTCGGAATTACACTAGAAACAATACCAGCCAGTAGAGAACAGATTATAACGTCAGCACCAGGATTATTCATCGAATTCATTACTTTGCTTTACTTCGGTTTCAGAGCTTACTACAAGAACTTTGGAATCGACTCAAAGTTCTGGAGGCTGGACTAATGAAGAATGAGTTGAAAGTTTTCAGAGCCAAGAAAGACATAACTCAGAAAAAACTAGCAACAGAAATGGATGTCTCCAGACAAACAATCAACGCCATAGAAACAGGTAAATACAACCCAAGCCTGGAACTAGCCCTTAAACTGGCAGAATACTTCGATACCTCAGTCGAAGAAATATTCAGTCTCGAACAATAATTAATTGAGACATCATTCCTGAAAAATTCTACATCTAGGTTCAAATCCGGGATTTCGGTTCAAATCCATCGAAACTCCGTAGGATTTTCTGGATATACAGAAACTCTATCGAGTTTCGAATCCGGGGCCTGCCAAAATTCTTTCCGAATTTTGTAGGTCAATAAAATCTTCGATTTTAGGACTGGCAATTGCACATCTCCACAATTCTAAGGGGTGTGGAAACTGCCGAACTTATTTGTTTCAATGGGGCAAATTTGTTTTCATTATGATGCTTCCAACCCATATTTTGGCAGGAGGGAGTTTAGGGCTGTTAATGTCTATACTGTCTCCAGAAATACAGTTGATTTTGGTTTTGACAGGTATGATAGCCGGTATTCTACCTGACCTTGACATGTTTTTTGAACATAGAAAGACTTTGCACCGGCCTATACAGTTCAGCCTATTACTAATAATTTCTGCCGGCCTTTATGTTGCCACAGGTTGGCTATCTCTACTTACCTTATCATCCTTTTTTGGTTCGATAACTCTCCACACAGTTTCTGATATATTTGGACATGGGAAGACGATGAACTCCGACCTAAAGGAAGATGATAGATGTATCAACGATCATCTGAATGGAGAATGGATTGAGCCCTCTGGTTCTCGGTCAAATCACTGTGGCAGGTTTCTTCGATTCTTTTAGGGTTTAGGATGCGGTCTAGCCGGTCTTTGTACCTGTGCGCCATGGTTTGGTTCACCTTGGTTCTCCTTAAAAGGCGCATTAACGAAGCTGGCATAGACCGTGGATGAAGAAGGTCAAGGAGATGACAGAGGAGTAGAGGCTTAAACGACTCTGCTTATTTTGTTACCATGTCTCTCAAAAGAAAGCTTCTGAAGGGATACGTCGAGCCGTTGCTCGCGCGCACCGTCGGCGACTACCTGTGGCCTCCAGTGTCGGTGGCGGTACTGGCGCACGGTAAGAACGACGATATACTTACCATCAGGTCCTCGGGAAGCCACGAGCTGCCGGGCGGTATCCTGGACAACTACGAGGGCCTGAAGGAGGCGGCTGCCCGCGAAGTGAAGGAGGAGACCGGCTTCGATGTCGAGGTCGGGGAGCTGCTGGATATACGTACACCGGAAGATGGTATCGGTGGCGTTCACATCTTCTTCGAGGGCAAGGTGGTCGGCGGTGAGCGAAACGGTTCGTGGGAGGGCCGCCCCGAGTTCGTGCCGAAGGAAAGTGTGATGGAGAAATCATGGAAACTGCACCACTCTCATATCCACGAGTATCTGTTCCCGGGAGACTAGTGTTCTATGGCGCTCCTGGTTATGCGGGGGATAGTGGGGCTGCTGAATCCGGCGTCGGACAGGGTCTGCCTGACCTGGCCTTCGTATCCCTCCGGTGCGGCGAACGATGCCTCCAGTGCTGCGTCCGTTTCGCGAGGTACGTGAGCCCTGTAGATTATCTCGCCCTCTACTGGCCCGGTTTGGAACTCGGCCGAGCCTCTAACAGGGGATTGGTTTCCTGCCTCTAGAAGGCCTTCAAGGGATTCCCTCGTAGAGGTTCCATCGCTGTCGAGGTACAAGAACTCTGGTGCTATCCGGGTCTCCCCATCTATGCTCTCCAGCCCCCGCTGCACTCCGTCAAGGATGGTGTAAAGTTCGATGGAGTCCCAGTCATACCTCCCGGGTGTCAGAAAGCTCCTTATCCGGCCTGTAGGGTACTTGACCATCTCGATATCCGTCTGATCCGGCATCTACTTCTCCTCTTCGTCTTCTCCTTCCTCGTCCAGTTCCTTCTCGGCCTTCTCCTCAAGGTTAGGCACCATGTCCTCTGTGTCCGCGGCCTTCGCGATGGAGGACGTGTCCATGTCCGGGGCCATGTCCTCGGCCTCGTCCTCTTTCATCTCCTGTATGTCCTTGCCGACCTTTGATACGAACTCCTTGGTGTCGTTCTTGAGCTCGTACAGGTCCTTGTCGTTGACCTCGTCGAGCTGTTTCTCCTTGACCTTCTCGACCACGTCTTCCCAGCGGTCGAACATCTCGAGGTGGCCTTCATCGACGTCGAGGTTCTCCTCGACGACCTCCGGCAGTTCCTCCTTGTCCTCCGGCGGCTCGATATCCTTCGCACGGAGAGCGGCGACGTTGGCCTTCAGGAACTTCTTGTAGTCGTCTATTATGTTCTTGACCTTCTTCCTCGCGCCGAGCTGTGATACCAGCTTGTGCATCCGGCGGACGAAGTCGTCGGCCTTCTCGAGGTGTTCCTCGACCTCTTCTCCCGAGACATCTTCAGGGTCCTTCTCTCCCTTGTCCCCGAAGTCGTATAGTTCCTGCGCTATCTCGACGTATTCCTCCTCGAGCATGTCCTTCTCGACGAACATCTCCTCAAGCGTCTCGGGAACGTTCTCCTTCGCCGGTGGCTGTTTGCCGACGAGCATGATGGGTGCCTGTCCTGCGTTGGCCATGACCTGCTCAAGCTTGTGCGGGATGGAAGAGCGGAAGTTCTTCTCCGCCTTCTTGTAGCCACCTGCAGCCATCTTCAGCCGCTTCTTCACCGACTCTCTGGTCGCGGATATCTTCCCGCGCTCGAGAAGTCTCTTGGCGGGCATGAAGATACCGGTGTCGTAGACCGGTTCGCCGTTCCTGACCGCCTCGATGGCGAGGGGCTCTCCCTTCCTGAGGGAGTCCCAGAACTCTGTGAGGAACGGGAAGTACTGTATGGTTATCCTGTCATCTGTTTCCTTCGCGAGGTCCGTGACCTTCCTCCGGATCTTTTTCCTGGCGTCCTTCGGGACATCTTTCTGGAGCTTTGTGTCGTCAAGGATGACGAGTGTGTCGATATCGGAGTCGTAGCCGTGCTCTCCCTTGGGAACGCTTCCCCAGACGGCGACGCATTTCACCTTGTCGCCGAGCTTGTCGACGAGCTTGTCGGCGAACTCCTCTGCTGCCTCCATACGTCTTTCCTTCGACTTGTCGCGCATCTCCTTGACCTTGTCAGCTCCGCTCATAAGACCTCACGACTATTGTGTCTCTCCGCAACCTTATAAACCTTTCCCAAGTTTTGTTATTGAGCCGTGACAACTACTGGTATTCCTCGTTCTTCCACTCGTTGGGCCTCGCCTGTCCCTGCTCTATCGCGCCCTGGCCCGAGAAAGTTTCGTCGAAGCCACGTGACTCCAGCAGGCCGTCGAGCGGGTCGAAAGCGTGCTCCTCGATCTTGGCCCACTCCCGGTCGTAGTTGCCGCGGTCCATGCCGAAGAACCTCGCGATCAATGCCTCCTCCCTACTGCCGTAGTCGCCGCCCGGGTCCACGCGGTTCGGGTCCAATTCTTTCGGCTCCAGGCCGAGTTCTATCATGTCCATCGCGACCCGGATGACGTACATCTCTTCCCTGTACTCGCCGCCGACCTCGAAGATGATACGTGCCTCGTCCTCGCCGTTGCGCGCGAACCCGTTTTTCACGAGCTCGTAGAGCCAGGTGTAGAGCGTCTTGTCACCCCGCGCGAACGGGCCGTGTCGGTGGCCTGACTGCTGCTCCCATCCCGGCTTCGTGAGGTGGTAGGTCTTCACGATTTCCGAGAGAGGTTTGTCCGGGTCCGCATCTATCTCTCCCACCTTGGCCATGCGTCTTTCTTCCTCTATCAGGGTCTTCAGCTCCTGCAGCGGATCGACCCCGTAGGAGGCGGTGTGTTCCATGTCGATCGTGAACTTGACAAGGTTGTTCTCCCAGTCATCACCGAGCTGGTTCTTTGCCTCCTTGTTTATGGCATGGCAGGTTATCGCGATGTCCTTGGGTCTCCACACCCTTCTTAACTCCCCGGGACTGCCGAACATCGCCTCGATGTTGACATGGAGGCCGAAACGTTTCATCCACTTCACCCAGTTCATCCGTATGCTGTCCCCCTCGAATTCCGGTTCCTCGTACGCATCGGTCTTCCTGACGGTCTGCTGGAACGCCTTGGCCTCGAAGTCGTCCCTGTTCTGGGTGAAGTGACCCCACATGTAGCACGCCCCGACCGCCGCTATAACGTTCAGCTGGTTACGACGGTTCTCCTCGAGGAAGTCCTGGAACTCGTCCCAGTCCTCGAAATAAGGGTCGTCCGTCACATCGCTCTCTTCGATGCTCTCGTTCAGTATGTTCTCCCAGATGAACTTCGGCACGCTCCAGCCCCCATGGTTCTCGTGGCCATCGAAGTCCGCGGTCTGCATCCAGGCCGGCATTATGTGGAAGAAGATGGATGACTCCTTGTTGAAATCGTCGCGTATACGGCCCTGTGTCAGGTTCTTCAAGATTTTATCGTTATCCGGGTCGGAAAACGCCTCTTTTGCCGCTTCCTCGACTTCTATACCGCTTTCTTTGAAATCTTCTGCCTGTTCGTATATGGTTGAGTTCTGGATATCGATATTGCGGGCAAGCGCCTGAAGCTTGGAACGTGATGAGAGGAAGCTGTTGCTGGATTCGTAGCTTTGCGCCCCTTTTTCCCATATATCTTCGATCATCCTTCTGAGAGCGTCTCTTAAGGAGTCTTCTTTAGGCCTGTAACCAATACTTGCTATTTCCAGCAACTCTCTAAGTCGTACGTTTGTATTTTCCACCAGTTCCTGCAGTTCATTCGGGAGTTTGCCCGTCTGCGGCCGCGGATTTGCGATTCTTTCCGTGAGTTCATAGAAATCTCTCGACATTCTGGCGGGGCTGCTGAATAATCTCCGCCCTCCGTCGGATGTGAAATTGTTTGAGACCTCCTCTAAAGTCTCTATCGGGATAGTAAAGTCTAGTTCCGTGTCTGGTAGGCCTCCTATTTGCTCGGTGTCTATCCGTATATTCATCTCTATAGGACCATCCTCCTTCAGTTCATACTCTGAGAGTTTCTCAAGAAATGCCTCTTCGACACCCTGGTCTATGCTGGCGGCGGTCTGGAAAAGTGATATCTTATCCTTGAAACCCACGTCGCCTTTCTCGCCGTAAAAGTATTTGTCTGCTTCCCGCGCCTTCGCCTGGTTCCAGGTCTTCCTGAAATCCTCGTCGACATCCGAGAACGTTCTCTCGTACTGCTGCCAGGGCTGTTCGACCATCTCGAGGAAGAAGTAGTCGAACAGCCGCTCCAGGAAATCCCTGTTCTTGTAGATATTCGGGCTTTTGTCACCGTTGATGTTCGTGATGCGTTGTCCGAAAGGGTCGACCGAAACGTCGCTGGCGAGCCTTTCCTCTCTCGGAGGTATCTGCTCGTTGGAGGCGTGCATGTTGACGTAGCCGACATCGAACTTGTCCTCCTGTGACGCTTCTTCCTTGAATGAGGCCATCTGCTCGAGGTACCGCTTGAAGTACCGGTGGACGATGTTGTAACCGGTGACGCCCTGGCCACGGGTCGCGTACGCGCCGGTGAACCCGATGTTGGGGTCTCCGTGCAGGGTCACGTCCTCGAAGCCGAGCTGGTCGATAACGTTCATCAGCTCTGGCCTGTCGATCTGGAACGTCGCGGGGTTCGTTATCTGTATCTCCATGATGGAACCGCCGATCTGCGCCATCCGCCCGATACGTTGGTCGAGCGGCCCGGGCACCTGTCCGATATCCATCCCCGAGGTGTTACCTATCTGGTAGTTCAGGTCCGTAAAGCCGCCCTCTTCTTCCTCGCTTCCGAGGTTCTTCAGTGTATCAAGTAGAAACGCCATCCTAAGGTCACCCGACGATTTTCCGCGCTTCCGAGATCTTTACCGGTTTCATCAGTTTCATCGGCATCACTTCATGGTGTAGAGGCCAAGTCCAAGCTTGAAGTCGTAGTAGAAGTTGAACTTCATCTCGTTCTTGAGTTCGTCCAGAGGGTTTTGATGTCTCAGAAGGTAGAACTCGTCGACCTGCCCTGTGAATTCTCGCAGCTTCCTGTCGATGCCCTCGTGCATATCTTCCTCCTCCGTGTCGCTGCCGAAACCTTCCTCCATGTCGAGCACATCCTCTATTATTTTCAGGACGTCCTCGTTCTCGCCGTACTCCTCGTTCAGCTCCCCGGGCTGGTCGATGCCGTCCTCCACCCTCCTGATTGTGGAAGAGAACGAGACGGGAACCTCTACTTCCTCGTTTACCTTCTCGCGCAGCTCCCGCACCGACATGTTTTTCTCCTCCCGTGCGTTCCTGAGTTTCTCTCCCTCGCTGCCCTTCTGCACTCCCTTGTACTCATCCACCACCTGCTCGAAGAGGTCGGCCTGGCGCTGTATCTTCTCCTTGAAAAAGTTCTCGAAGACGTGCCTGCAGACTATCACGGGGTGCCAGAAGATGGTCGACGAAGAGGGGCCCTGCGCCGGGCTCTGTGGCTGCTCCCATCCTGCAAGGTTGACGTGAATGCCGTGGATAAATATGACTCTGTAGTGGGTCGCCTCTGATTCGTCCTCGATAACAGTAAGCTTGCCGTGGTCGTTCTTCATCGGCCTGTAAGCGATGAACTCGAGGCGGCGCGCCTGCGTTGACGTGCCCTTGAAACCGAAGTAGAAATCGGAGGTTTCCGCTTTCAGGTCTTCCAGACCGCCCTGGTTAATCATCACCATGTCCCGGACGTACGGGTCGAGCCACTCCTTCGTCCGCTCGATGGAGGATTCTATGCTCCGCAGCTGCTGCTTCAGGTCCTTCAGCTTCCGCTGCACCTCGCTGCCGTACAGGTCCTTCCATTTCTCGTACATCGACCACTTCTTCCGCAGGATAGCCTTCTCGTTATTCGGTATATCGTCCAGCCGCGGGTCGTCGTACTCGGAGTCTTCCGGGTCCTTCAGGTCGTCTAAGCCTCTCATCTCCTGGAAATCCGCCACTATCGACGGATAGATATTGTTGTCACGGTAGAACTTGAGCGAGGCCTCATCGCCGCCCTGCTGTCCCGCGGCTCCTGCGCCGTCGACCAGCTCTATGAAGTCTCCCTTGAGAGTGGTCTCCTTCTCGTCGCCCGTCCTCATAGCCTCCGCCCGGGACCGCAGCTTCCTGATGTCGTGTTCCAGCATGTGCTTCTGCTTGGTCAGCTGGGAGATGTTCTGCATCGTGTTCCGGACGTTCTGCTCGGCCTGCTGCTTCCGCTGCATGTACTCGCCGTGCAGGTTGCTCTGCGGCGACACGAATATCTTCTCCTCGGTCTTGTGGACACTGTAGTCCAGGTCCTCATCCCACTTGTCCGCGGCATCGAATATGGCGGCTCGTGGGAAGCCCTGGCTTTTCGCCTGTACCTTGACATTCTTGAAGGGTTCACCGCAGAGATCGCTCAGTGACTTCGGGGAGCTGATATCATCGAAGTTCTTGTGGGCGGCCTCAAGCTCCTCGAGGTCGCTGATCTCTCCGCTGACCACCCTGTCTCTCACGCTGGACGGTATGCCGCTATCGCTGGACCCGGGATTGTCGTGGTCGTTAGCGAGGAGTACGTGGCCGAACTTGCAGGTCTCTCCCGGCTCGCCGTGACCGCTCATATCACTCATTTGTCCGCGACTGTACTTAAAAACAGTTTCTGCGGGAGAAACTTTATCAACAGGCCCGGAACAACTTCCATCATGGGAGTTCTGGACGATATCAAGGATTCGCTCTCAGGTTCCTCCGGTTCTTCGGGCTCGTCCTCAAGTTCTGGAAGCCTTAACGACGATTTTGGAGACAGCGACTTCGACTCTTCTTTCCAGGATAACTCGCCCGGCAACGGCCTGCAGGGCGGTAACGCGGGAGGCCTGGACGATGGTATGGACGCACCAGGTAGCCAGCAGAACCCTCCCCGGCAAGGACAGCAACCGGACCAGCAGGCAGGTCCCCAGGGAACACAGCCTCAGCCACAGGGAACTCAGGGCCAGGTGGGTAACAGTCCCGGGATGCAGGGCAGCCGGAGCCAAGATGCTGGAGCACAGCGACCCGGGCAGGGAGGACAGCCGAACAGGCAGCAGGGGAGCCGTGGAGGCGCGGATTCAGGTCTCCAGGATTCACCCAACCCGCAGACCGGGAGACCGCAGCCCGGCAGCAGCGACCCACAGCTCAGCCAGCAGACCGAGAAGGAGCTGGAGAACGCCGGTCTTTCCCGTTCCGGTGGAGATGATGTTTCCGAGGAGATAGACCAGCTGAAAAGACAGAATGACCAGATAATAGATCTTCTTGAGCGGATAGCGGACAGCCTTGAGAAAACGGGCTCCCAGGATAACAGGGGTTCAGGCCGGCACGGCGGCCGCAGATAAAAAGATTCGCGGGCAGCTATTCTCTATGGAGATAGAGTCCGAACTGCCCGCTGACTTCGAAGAGCTTGATGAGGAGGACAAGATCAAGGAGCTGGAGCAGCTGAAAAAGTCTATAGACGCGTCGACGGATGCCGGTGCGATAAAGGAACGTATAGTCGAGGAGCTTATCAGGGAGTACCGCGACGAGTAGCGGAATACCGGAACTCCCTCCACTTCTTTATAAACCGAGCGCGGAGAACCAACGCTTGCGATGGGATACCAGAGTGTCGTCCTGGAAGATATCGGGGAGGGGAAGAGTGTCTGGAACGGGCCCCGGTTCCGGGAGATAGATCTCACTGCATGAAGCTGAGTAGTGTGAAAACACCTTTCAGGAAAAGAGCTCCCGCTATCCAGCCCTTGTAGCCCGCGAGCACAGGGGGCTTGCCGGTGAAGAGTACGGCGGCGGATATCACGTCCGCCGCCCCTCCTATAACAAAAACCGGCAGGGGCATGAACCGCGCCCTTATCATGGATCCGCCGCCCTTGGCTATCAGGAAGCCCGCGTGAACTTGCGCCAGCACCACCGGTAGCGGTGAGACTGTCATCCAGAGCAGGATACCTGCGAGAATATCGAGCGCCCCGAGAGGGTCAGGTCTCAGCACCATCCTGTGTCACTCCAGCTCTATTACCTGGTCTGCCGCGTTCCTGAGAGCGGTCGAGAAACCAGGTTCCATCCCTATTATCACTGTCTCCTTGCCGTGTTCCTTCGCCTTCTGGATGACAGGCAGGAAGTCCGCGTCTCGTGTAACGAGAACTATTATATCGATATTATCGTTGAAAACCGCCTCTATCGCGTTCACGGCCATGTAGACGTCTACATCGCTGTCCTTGTCTTTTTCGCCGCCGAGTCCGAGCTTGGCCTCGAAACCCTGTGAGACGATAGCCTCTATCAGTTTCTCCGATGCGTACTGGTTCAGGAAGACCTTGCCGACCTTGAGGTCGCCGAGCTCCTCCGTCTTCTCCCTGAGAAGGTCGAGATCCAGGTCGAATTCTTTTCTTATCACGTTAGGGCCGTCGACGAATACTGCCACACGAGGCTCTCCCTTGAACCTGTCCTTGAACTTTTCCAGTACCATGTGGAGGTAATCGACGGGAAACGTTAAACAAATAACCTTACCTGCCGAACAGCCGGGAGGCGCTGGCGGTCGTCGACCGTATAACTTCCTCCACGCCCACGTCTTTCAGCTCCGCTATCTTCTCCGCGCTTTCCTCCACGTTGACAGGCTCGTTCCTCTCACCGCGGTAAAGGAACGGCGAATCAGTCTCGAGCAGCAGCCTGTCGAGAGGTATCTTCTCCGCTATCTGCTGTACCCTGTCGGAGTAGAGAACCTGGGTGCTCACGCCGATATACATATCATTGCTGGCGTGTTCCGCCAGGCCTGCCGGCCCGTTGAAGCAGTGTAGCATCACGTCCTCCGTGAAGTCCTTGAGTATCTCGACCGCCCGGCTCTCTGCGTCCCGGGAGTGAACGACCACCGGGTTCTGTAGCTCTCTGGCCACGTCCAGCATCTGCCTGAAAACTTCTTCCTGCCGGTTTCTTGTATCCGGGTCTGTTACGTGGTGATGGTCCAGTCCTATCTCTCCTACTGCGGCAGGGTCGTGCTCCCGTACCTGTTGCTTTACGGTGTCTATCTCGTTGAAGCTGCCGGTGTGCGTCGGGTGGAGCCCGAGGTTCGCGACCACGCAGTTGTTTTCCTCCTCAAGCTCGATAGATTTCCTGTTGCTTTGCGGTTCCCTGCCCGCGTTCACCACGAACTCGAGCCGCTCTCCACATCTATCGATGACCTCTTTCCTGTCCTCGTCGAAGTCCTCGAAGTCCAGGTGGCAGTGGGCGTCGACCGGTTTCACGCGTCGAGTTTCGGTCTCACAGTCTTAAAAAGCGGCCCCGTTGCAGGAATGGTTTAGGAGACCCCAGCCTTGCTTTTAAGCCGCGGAAGGTAATATCTTACCGGGGGAAGGGGTATGCCAGAGCTTCAACGCCAGGTCGGATTCTGCCTCGTCTGCGGAGGCGCAGTTCACGGAGACCAAGAGTTCTCCAGGAACGACGGCGGGATCTGCCACGCGGACTGTCTTGAAGAATAGCCTGCCGCACGTACAGTTCAGGGACTGCGGGTGTCAGAGATAACTTTATCCAGCCGCCTGAACACCTTCTTCTTTTCCTCCTTCTCTATCCCGGATGCGTCAAGCATCTCCTGCATCCTCCGGATGTTATCATCGTACCGTTCGCGCTCCACAGGGAAAGGTGTGCCGTCCCTGCCGCCGTGCGCATAGCTGTACTTTGCCGGATCTTTCCACGAGCTCTCCGTCCCGTGCACCACCTCTGCCACCAGCGCAAGTGCTCGCAGCGATTTCTTGCCGACCCCGCTTATCGACAGGAGCTCCTCGAAATCCTCCGGCTGGATCTCCTGCGCCTTCTCCAGCTGTTTCAGTGAGCGCTGCGACAGGTCGTGTCTCGAGAGCCGGTGGTGGTCAGGCATCTCCAGGTTCCTTTCGGTGAATCTGGAGAGCGAGGACTGTCCAGCCTTCCGGAAGTATCTCTCCAGGTGGCCTGGCCCGTCATTCACGAGATCTACAGATACATTCCGGGTCTCCCGGGAGGTACGGGATGACAGGTCCAGCGTATCTTCTTTCCTCTCGTCGCTGCATATTGCGGCCTGCGGTTCCTCGACCGGGTCTTCGAGCTGTCGGGAGTGCCAGTGGTACCTGCGTGCGTGCGACGTTTTCATCCCCTGCTGTACGACTGTCCAGTCCCCGTTTTCTGAAAAGGCCAGAGTGTGGTGGTAGAGATCGAAGGAGTCCTGCACGCAGGAGTTGTCGACCGCGGCGCTCTTCCTCGACACCTCTTTCATCTCCTCCAGCCACGCAGTTTTCAGGCCCTTTCCTTTCCGCTGTATCTCCTCCGGCGTCTTCCTCGAAGTCGCTCCCTTGCCGCCGGCCACCGTCACGCCGTGTCTCTCGATGTCAAGCGCTTCTTTCAGGGCGCCCATCGTCGTGGTCGTTAGCCCTGAGGAGTGCCAGTCGAACCCGAGCACGCACCCCAGCGCCTGGAACCAGTAAGGGTCGCCCAGCCGCCTGAGCAGCTCTTCCTGGCCGTACTCATCTATAACGGCCTCCGTTATCGCTCCGCCGAGCTTCTCCATCCGGTCGAACAGCCACCAGGGCGCGCTCCCGCCGTGCAGCGGCAGGTCGGCGGTTCCGCGACTTCCGTTCCCGTTCGTCGCTCTAACAGGGTTCGAGCACGAACCCTGTGTACCGCTTCTAACCATGTTATCAAGTAGTATAAATAGCCTTTAAAGGCCTGAGAGCGGCTTTCCGGCTGTTCCGGTAGTCTGCGGCCTCCTGCGTTACTTTTTTAGCTATCTCTGCGTAAAACGGCTGTGAGGGTGAAAAAGAGATGGCTTTCCTCGGTCTTGAACTGAACGCAGGACTCGCTGCCTCGATGGCAGTAGGCGTCCTGGCGGTTCTCTGGAACTACAGCAGCCTTCCGGAGGTCCGCTGGACGGAGATAGCTGCCGGTGTCATGTCTTTCGTGGCTGGTGCCGGTGTCGAATACTTGGCCGCTGGTTACGCGGTCGGTACTTGGGCGTCTGTCAGCGCCCTGAGCCAGGTGACCGCCGTGCTTTACACTGTCGGCGGCCTGCTGCTTCTCGTTGGTGGAGCCCTGAACGCCGTTCAGCAGCTCCAGCGACAGTACGCGTAGCGACCTCGACCTACTTCTTTTCCTCTTTTTTTCTGCTCTATCTCGGCCCGGCGTTTATTCCCTCTTCCATTTCCAGTAGTTCAACGCCGTCGGCCGGTTCCGCATCTGGATCGAGAGGGCCGTCGCCTGAGCGTCCCTCGACGATGTCCTGAAGTTCTCTCCAGTCGTAACCCTCGGGCCGTGTCTCCGCGATATCGATGTCGTAGGTCAGCTGTTCTATAGCATCCTCGTAGTCTGCTCCCATCACCTGTTACCACCGAGAAGCAGCATTAAAAATCTGTCGGTCGAGTTATCTCTTCTCGAGGTCAAGCTTCGAGCCTGTTGCGCCTGTCTGGCCCATGTACTTGGTGTCCTCCTTGTCGCCGTACGGAGTTTCAGCTTCCGAGGTCATGGTCTCAAAGACGACTTGGCAGATACGGTCCTCGGGGTATAGCTTCACCGGCGCGTTGCCAAGGTTCTGCATCTCCAGCGTTATATCGCCCTCGAACCCCGGGTCGATGTATCCCGCGGTGGCGTGGACGATGATACCGAGCCGGCCATACGAGGAGCGACCCTCTACGCGGGCCACAAGGTTGTCCGGCACCTTCAGAGTCTCGAGCGTCGCACCAAGCAGGAACTCGCCGGGATGGATTACGACGCCTTCTCCCGGGGTGTGTTCCTCTTTCTCGATGAAGTCCTCGTACTTCTCCATATCCATGGTGTCTATCATCTCCAGCTTCCGGGTGTTGAGCACGCCGAACTCGTAGCCCAGTCTCAGGTCGAATGAAGAGGGCCCGAGCTGGAGGTCGAAGTCGAGGTCGTCTTCTGGTGCCTGGACCGCGTTCTTCTGTTCTATAAGTTTGCGGAGGTCGCGGTCGGATAGTATCGCCATGGAACTCCAGTGCAATCGTAATCTTTTATTCCTTCTCGCCCCATAAGCCGGCATGAATAAGGCTGTGGCCGTGACCCTTTTCGTTCTCATAGCCGTCTCTCCTGTCGCGGGCGAAGTCCAGTACAGCATACGGTCAGACGGGAATGCGGTCTGGAAGAACACCACTGTCGGCCTCGACTGCTCCACTACCTGTCCCGGCCTCACCTGGACGCTGAACCCGGGCGAGGAGGTCATCTCTGTCAGGGACTCGCGGGGAGAGATCGACTATACGGTCGACGGAAACTCCCTGAGCATCCCCGGCCGCCGCTTCACGGGCCAGGAAAGAAGAGTTGTCGAGATACGTACCGTTAACAGCGAGGACGCGGAAGAGATACACGCGGGCCTGTACAAGCGTACGCTGCAGCTCTCCGGGTTCTCGGGCGAGCGGACCTCGGGGACCATCCGGGTAGAGGACCTGCAGTCGGGCTGGACAGGGTTCGGGTTCGAGGAGTCTTTCTCGGGCGACGAGATGCGTTTCCGGGGCAGCGGCCCGGTCAATATCAGGGTCAAGTTCGGCAACGGTTACGAGACGCGTTACTTCACGTTCTTCGGCGGACAGCCTTCAGGTACCGGGGTCGCGTACGAGGTGCCTGTCGGGACGACCGGCCTCGTCCAGCAGTTCGAGCGTTTCCCGGTCGCCGTGATGGATGACGCGACGTACGACCGGAAGGTAAACGAGTGGAGCGCGGGCGAGTACGTCTCCGGGGCGATACAGATAAGATCGCCGGAGTCGAGTAAAGGCGATTTCCTGCCGGTGCTCGCTCACGAAGTCGTTCACGGCCTGAACGACCGTGTGCTGAACTGGGACCAGACCCGGTCCACTTACTTCGACGAAGGCACCGGCAAGTACGTCGAGTTCCTCGTAAAGAAGAAGATGGAGGGCCAGGACCGGACGAGAAACGTTTTTGGGGAAGACGTCACCTACCGCGAGCGCAGGGACGGGCAGCTCTACCGCATAACGCTTCCCTCGAAGGGCGACCCGGACGAGCTATGGAACTACTACCAGCAGGACGGGGAGTTCATGAAGACCTGGAACGCGATGAGTGAGGAACCGGACAGGAGAAGGTTCGGCTACGCCTACTCGGAGCTCGTAGTGAGGAACTACGTGTCCAGGATGAACGGTTCGCTCCGGGACCTCTACAGCAGGCTGCAGGTTGAACGGAGGATAACAGACCCGGAGGTCAAGTGGCAGCTTTACTCCCGGCATATGGACATGACGCCCTGCGAATACGATACCAGGGAAAGATTCGAACAGTGCCTCGACACCATCAACAGCTACGACTACCCTGTTTACTCCGCGGAACCGACCCATGACTCACAGCCGCTGCAAATCGAGAGGCTCGAGGTCCCGAACCGGACCACTACCGGGCAGCGAGATCTGATGCCCGGGGGCGAGGTAAACTTCGTGCAGTTCCTGCAGGGCTTCGCCGACTATATCGTAAAAACTGTCAACTCCCTCCTTCAAGCCTTAGCAGCTTCCGCTTGAGCCCGGGACGCTGGTAACCGCCGATACCGTCCTCCGCGACTACCCGGTGGCACGGAACTATCACGGGTACAGGGTTCCTGCCGCAGGCCTGGCCTACCGCGACCGCAGAAGTTCCGATATCTCTCGCCAGTTCGCCGTAGGTCCGTGTCCCCCCGTACTTTATCCGGGCCATCGCCTTCATCACTTCGCCGGTAAAACCGCCCGGGAAGAGCACTTCGAGGTCGAAATTTTCCCGGTCTCCCGCGCTGTATTCTGATAGCTGCCGCCTTATCTCCTCTCTGCTTTCGCTGATGAGGGAGGAATCTATCTCCACCCTGTTGCCGAGTACCTCGACTTTCACGGGTTTAAATAAGATGCACGGATTATTTCTATCCCATGGTCCTGGATATCCCTGTCGAGCCTTTCATACAGCTCATACAGCAGCATGGCATGCTGGCGGTAGTGCTCGGGATGGTCATAGAGGAGGTCTTCGTACCGATTCCCTCCCCAGTCATCCCGATGGCGGCCGGCGCGATACTTATCGATGCGACAGGCCTTGAGGCACTGTTCCAGATATTCTTCCTGATCGCCCTTCCCGCATCCATAGCCTCGGTGCTTAGTTCCTACTTCGTCTACTCGATAGCGTACTTCGGTGGCAAACCCGCGATAGAGCGGTACGGCCGGTATCTTGACGTATCGTGGGATGAAGTGCAGCACCTCGAACACCACTTCGACTCGGGCCGTGAAAAATACTACGTGGCGCTGTTCCGCGCGATACCCATCGTCCCGCTCTCCCTGGTGTCCGGCTCCGCAGGCCTGTTCCGGATGGACTGGAAGGAGTACGGCGTGTGGAGCTTTATCGGTATGCTGCCCCGGAACTTCGGCCTGGCGGTAATCGGCTGGCAGGCCCGCGACAGCTTCATAGCCATAGCTTCCCAGATAGACACGGTCTCTACCGCAGTAGCACTTTCGGTGGCAGGCACCGTCGCGGCAGTCATCGGTTACCGCAAGATGAAGGATCTTTACCGGTGGCTGATAGTAAGAAGTGCGAAGCCCTGATTCAGTCCTCCATACTCTGCTTGACTTCCTGCCAGGTCTCGAGCTGCTCCCTGACGGTTCCGTCCTCGAACTCGACTTCTCCCTCGTAACGTCCGCCCTGCTCGCTGTACTCGGCGTCTTCTATGTCTTTACCCTTTTCGCGTTTCTCGTGCTCCGACTCGTCGTAAGTTCCGAATCCCATCTCTACATTTCGACCGGTCGAAAAACAGGCTTAAATTCCTGTTCTAGTACTTCGGCTCCCGCTTCTTCGCCTGCTCCAGCGACTTCTCTATCCAGCGCCCGGCGTCTTGAGTTACGGCCTCACCGTGGCCGGGGTAGAACTCGTCCACTTCGAGTTCCGCTACCTTCTCGATGGATTCGATGAGTAGGTCGCGGTCACCTTCCTTGAGGTCGGTCCGGCCGAACCCTCCCTCCGGGAAGATAAGGTCGCCGGTGAAAAGCAGTTTTTCTTCCCGTGAGTACAGGCAGATGGAGTCGTCTCTATGGCCTGGAGTTTGGATTACCTCGAAATCTGTTCCCGACAGCTCCAGTGTGTCGCCCTCTTCTATCTCTTCAGCGTCGACGGGCAGGTTCTCCGGCTCGTACGCGTACACCCCGGGCGAGAAGCGGTCCACTATCTTCGGCAGGTTGTCGACGTGGTCGTGGTGGCTGTGCGTCACGACGACTTTCTCCAGGCTTTCCAGTTCATCTATCTCCTGCCAGCAGTCGCCCTCGCCGGCGTCGATAAGAACTGTCTCTGCGCCTCTCGAAGCCGGAGGCTTCTGCGACCCACGGAACTCGGAAGAGTTCCGGGAGAGCAGCCATACGTTGCCGGTGAAGTCCTCCGCGGTCTCTGCAAGGTTCTCGATATCCATCAGTTGCCCTCCAGCGTGTCGATCGTGACCGCGGCCGCGACCACGGCTTCCCGGAACGGCGCGTCCCGGTCGACCCGAACGTCGTAAGTGTCTCTCAGGCTGAAACGGCCCTTTATGCTGCCTATCTCCTCACCGCTTTCGTCGGTTATGGTGTAGCTGTGAGGTATGAAGGATAGTAGTTCGTGCAGCGCTCTCAGAAGCTCCATCAAGGCGCTGTCGCTCTCGATGGTCGCTTTTACGTTTCCCCCGGTATCTTTCACCTTCCAGATATGTTTTAGCAGGGTGAACTTTTTCGACAGCACCGCGACCTCTTCGTCGGTGGCGGCGTCGATGATGCCGTAGTCGCCGGCGATGTCAAGGCG
Source organism: Candidatus Nanohaloarchaea archaeon (assembly GCA_042218325.1). Lineage (GTDB taxonomy): Archaea > Nanohalarchaeota > Nanosalinia > Nanosalinales > Nanosalinaceae > JALDAJ01. Next base: position 39,934 of record JBDGRE010000023.1, on the reverse strand, counting down.
TTTCGCGGCCTTGATTGTGAAGAGAGGATTGTCGTCGGCGTCAGTGAACGGGAACTCTTCCCGCATCTTGAACATCTTCTGCTTCGCCTTCAGTATCAGCTGTTCGCCGTTGAAAACCTGGTACTTGTTCCTGACGAGGCTCTGCTTTACCGTGAACTCCTCGCTGTCGAAATCTATGCTCTTGAGAATGTCTTCCATGTAGGAAACTTGTATCAGGAGCTTTTTACCGTATCCGGTACCGCATGATGGCCGCGACGCCTCCCAGGTTGTCCAGTCGTCGGCCTTCCTCGTGGTCGGTGGAGATTATCTCCAGGTCGGAGTCCATCCCCTCCGCCTTCTTCCCGAACTCGTCGACGATATCTGATATCTCCTCGAGCTCCATCTCCTCCCCGCATTCCGGGCATTTATGGGTGTCGTCTATCTCCGGCCGCCTCTCGAAGACGGTATCCTCGTGGCCGTTCTCGCAACGGTACTTCGCGGCGAACAGGTCCACGTCCTCCGTTATCAAGAGGGTGTCGACCGCGCCCATCTCCAGCGCCTTCTTCACCTGTTCAAGGCCGTACTCGCTCTTGCCGTTCTCCTCCCGCAGGTTGTCGAAGAACTCGTTGACCAGGTTCTTCTCGTGCACCACCTCGGCGTCCTGTATCGCGTCCTCAGCTTTACTTACCAGTTCTTCCAGCGCCTCTTCTCCCGAGTAGTTCAGGTCCTCGGTCGCGACTACTTTCTCCTGGAGCTCCTGGTGGAGGTGGTTGTCGAGGAACTTCTCCTTCACCCAGCCGGGGCCTCCCACAAGGATGCCGAGCAGCTTGTCATCCCTCGCCTTGTCGAGGAACGCCTTCTTCGAGTTCTCAGCTATCTCCTGCATGAAGTTCTTCAGCATCTCCTTCCTGATGCGGGCGAAGCGCTGCGCGGACTGGCCTCCTGCTCTCGTTTTGCCTGGTACCTCGGAGCTCATTGTGTACTCCGTCTTTATCGAGGAGCCATGCAGGTAGCCGATGGCGGCCTCGTTCTTGTCGAGCGCTATCAGCGCGTAGACCTTGTCGGATACTACCATCTCCCGGAGCGGCTCCAGCACGAACTCCTTGTCGCACCGGTAGTGTCGTGACTCGATTGGCTGCGGAGGCACGACCTCCCACACCTTTACGTCGGGCCTTCCCTCTCTTTCGGAGACGTTGCCGGCGAAGAACGCTACACCGTTCTCTGGTGTCTCCTGTTCCTCTTTGACTTTGCGGCCTATCTTGTCGAGTGCGGCCTGGACGTTCTTCCGCGTATGTTTCGACTTGATGTTCTCCGCCTCGCTGGCCTCCGATGTCACGAAGTCGGATATCTTCGACATGTCGTAGCCCGCCGGTATGTACAGCGAGACCAGCTCGGTGTTCCTTCCCCGGATGTCCTCCAGCTTCTTGATCAGCTTCTTCAGCTGGTACTTCGACATCGTCTCGGTTTCCTTTGTCATGGGCCTTGATGCGGACAGAATGCTTTTATTTAGGGGTCAGAAGTTCTGCAGAAATTTCACGCGGGAGAGCTGGTGGTAGTCGTAGTCTGGCGAGAATATCTCGAAGCATGCCGTTCCCTTGAAGTCGCCAAGCGCCCGGGCGAAGCTCTCGAAGTCGATGTCGCCGTGGCCGACAGCGAGGTGGTCGTCGCCTCCCCGTGAATCCTGAACGTGGAGATGCGTTACCAAGCCGGAGAACTCCTGTGCGAACTCTTCCAGTTCTTCCTGCCCGGCCTCGGCGAACGCGTGGCCGGTATCGAGGCATATCGAGGCGCCTGCTTCCTGCATCAGCTCGCCGAACTCCTTCAGGTCCGCTATCCGTGTATCCTCGAACGGTATGTTCTCGACCACCAGCTCCACGCCACGCTCCTCTGCCGCTGTGTCGATGAGCTCTATCTGACTCCTCAGCGTTTCCCTGACATCCTCTTTTTCCTCGCCGTACCGTGTGTTTGCGTGGAGCACGGCCTTCTCCGCGCCGAGTTCTTCACAGAGTTCCAGCAGTTCGCGGATGTACTCGACTTTCGCCCGGTTGTACTCCTCGACCGTGGTGGCAAGCGGCTGGCGGAAAGGAAGGTGGATGACCAGGTCGAGCCCTTTTTCCTCCAGTCCTTCTCGCCAGGCCTCCACGTCCACGCCGGAGGGTTCTTTCTCCATCTCACCTATCGCCACCTCGACGAAGTCGAACTCATCTGGAACTTCGTCCAGTCTGTCGAGAAAGTCGTCCTCGGGGTTGATCGCCATACCTGTTTTCATCCTTGCTTCACCACGACGAACGCGTCCTCGGTCTCTATGAGTTCCCCTTCTCCCTTGTGGACGTGCTCGTCCTCGACCTCGAACATCTCGGGCTTCAGGTGTTCACTCGCGACCTCGAGGTGGCCGGAGTCTATATTCCACTCGTTGTTTTCTAGGGCCTCCTCGATCTCGCCGACCTTGTCGCCGTACTTGGGACCAGCGCGCTCGTAGTCGAGCTTGATCCGGATTATCTGTCTCTCGGTCTCCGGTTCCTCCTCGAGGATCTCAAGGTCCTCAACGTGCATGACCTCCTGTATCTCGCGCTCGAATCCTTCTATGTCGCCGTAGACCTGGACCTTCCCGAGGTTCTTGTTCATCGACATCTGGTGGTCGCTCTTGTACTTTCTCAGCGCAGAGATGACCTGCATCGCCCGGTTGCCTCTTGCGACTTCGAACTCCACTCCGGAGGTCTCCGGCCACTCACTGTGAAGTATACTTGAATCGGTCGAAGACGAGTCTTCTCCATCGGCCATCTCGGGCGAGAATCCCGACGAGTACATCTGGTGGTAGATCTCCTCGGTTATGTGCGAGAGGAACGGCGCGAACAGTTTCAGGAAATTGCGGTGTGCGGTTCTCAGTGTGTGTTCCGCCGAACGGTTGTCCTCGCCTTCCAGACGCTGCTTCGTTATCTCGAGGTAGTCGTCACAGAAGGTGTCCCAGAAGACGTGCCGGATGCGGTTCCGGGCCTTCGCGAACTCGTAGTCCTGGAACTTCTCGGTCGCGTACTCCACCGTTTCATCGAGCCTCGCAAGCATCCACCGGTCGATGGGTTCAAGCTCCTCTTGCTTAATGTCACGGTCCTGTGGTGCGAGCCTGTCGACCAGCTTGGAGGCGTTCCACATCTTCCTCAGCAGCTTCTCGCCCGCCTCCAGGTCTCCTTTCTTGAACGGGAAGTCGTCGCCGACCTTCGAACCGGCGGCCCAGTACCTCGCCGCGTCTACAGGGAAATCCTCGAGGACTTCTGCGGGCGTCACGACGTTGCCCTTCGACTTGCTCATCTTCTCCCGGTTCTCGTCGAGGACGTGGCCGTGGTTCATGACGCCCTCGAACGGGACTTCTCCGGTGTGCTCGTAGCATTTCACGACTGTGTGGAACAGCCAGAACGAGATGATGTCGTGGCCCTCCGGCCGGAGGTCGAACGGGTACAGCTCCTCCCGGTCCATCGTGAAACCGTTCTCCTCGTCCCAGTCCCAGCCTGCGTTTATCAGTGGTGTCAGGCTCGAGGTGGCCCAGGTGTCGAATACGTCCTCCTCGGCCTCGAAGCCCTCCGCCCCGCAGTCAGGGCATTCATCGACCGGAGGTTCATCCTCTATCGGGTCAACGGGGAGGTCTTTCTTATCGGCGATAACCTCCTCACCGCACTCCATGCAGTACCAGACCGGGAACGGGATCCCCGAGTCGCGCTGCCGGGAGATGCACCAGTCCCACTGAAGCCCTTCTATCCAGTGCTTGTACCTTGAGAACATCTTCTCGGGGTACCAGTCCATCTGCTCGCCGGCCTCAAGGTACTTGTCCTTGTGGTCCAGCAGCTCGACGTACCACTGCTCGGTTACCAGGAACTCGATATCCTCGTCGCACCGCTCGTGGACCTGAACCGTGTGAGTTATGTCTTCGCTGTCGAGCAGGTGGTCGGCCTCCTCGAGATCCTCTATTATGGCTTCCCGGGCCTCTTTCGTGGTCATGCCCTCGTACTTGCCGGCGACATCAGTCATGATACCCGACTCGTCTATCGCCACGCGCAGCGGCAGGTCGTGGGCCTGGTACCACTCTATGTCCGTCTGGTCGCCGAAAGTGCAGCACATGACGACTCCGGTCCCCTTCTCCATGTCGACGCGTTCATCCTCTATGATCGGGACCTCGTGGCCGAATAGAGGTACACGCGCGCTCCCGCCCTTCAGTTGTGCGTTGGCCTCGTCATCCGGGTGGACGAATATCGCGACGCATGCCGGCAGAAGCTCGGGCCTTGTCGTGGATATGACCAGCGAGCCGTGACCATCAGCCAGCTCGAACTCGATGTCGTTGAAGCTACTGTGTCGCTCCGCGTCCTCTGTCTCGACCTGCGATATCGCGGTCTCGCACTCCGGGCACCATATCGCTGGCCCTTTCTTCCTGTACTCCCTGTCTTTCTCGTACAGGTCGATGAAGGAGAGCTGGGAGATACGCTGGACGCGCGGCTCGATGGTCTTGTAAGTATTCGTCCAGTCGTGCGAGATTCCGAGGCCCTGCATGTTCTCCGTGAACTGGTTCTCGTATTCCTCGCAGACCTCGCGGCACTTCTCCTGGAATTCCCTCCGCGAGAAATCCTGGTGCTCGATGCCGAGCTCGTCCTCAGTCAACCTTTCCGAGGCGATGCCGTTGTCATCGTAGCCGAACGGCTGGAAGACCGCGCCGTTGTACATCCTCTGGAACCGGGCCTGGAAGTCCTGCAGTGTCTGTCCGTAAAGGTGGCCCATGTGGAGGGAGCCCGATACGGTCGGTGGCGGCGTGTCGATGGAGAACACCTCGCTGCTGTCATCCACAGCGGTGTAAGCGTAAGTCCTGTTTTTGACCCATCTATCCTGCCACTTGCTCTCGACCTGCCTCGGACTGTAATCTCCCTTCATTGATATCGCCTAACAGGAAACCGGTCGGTACGGAAACTTAAATGAGCTTTTGAAGACTGTTGAGAATAGCTTTCAGAGGTCGTGCGACGGCCGCGGTACAAAGCGGCCACCCTTCTGTATGGTGCTCGGTGCCATCGTAACCAGGAACTGGTGCTGGAGAGTTTTAAACCTGTTCAGGAAGCGAACCTCGAGAGCTTCGAGTCGCCCGGGAACTCCATGCCGTCCTCCGCGAAAACCACCCGGGCGTCGACCTGCTCCTTCAGCCATTCTTGCTGTTCCTCCATGTCGCTGTCCAGGAACTTGAAGCCGAAATGCGTCAGTATGACAGCGTTCGGCTCCACTGCATCCACGATATCTGGTACCTCGTCTAGCGACGTGTGTCCGGGAACGCTCTCCCCTTTCGGCCTGTTGCAGTAAAGCACCAGCACGTCCACGTCCTCGTAGAACCCGAGTAACTCCTCCGAGAACTCCGTGTCGGTCCAGAAACCGACTGTTTTCTCCTCTCCCTCTATGACGAAGCCCTGCGTCTTGGAATCAGAGTGGAACATCTCCTGCGACCGTATCTCGACATCCTCGAACTCGAAAACTGAACCCTCCTCGAGCGTCTCCACGCGCTGGCAGAGCCCGATATGGTAGTCTGAAACCCATCTCTCGACGTCCCCGTAGCCTCTCAGCACGGACTCGCTGGCGAACACCGCTCCTCTCCGGTCAAAGGCCTCCGCCATCATCTCGATCACTGCCTTCGCATCGTTCGCATGGTCGAGATGACCGTGAGACACGACGACAGCCTCCGTATCCTCCGCGAGCCCCCGTTCGTGGCTCTCCACCAGCGCACCAGGACCAGGATCAACATGGAGCTGTGTCTCGCCAGTTTCCACTACTATTCCCGCGGTCTTCCGCCGCTGCATGCCGGTCACGTACCTGCCGCCGCCGGTTCCGAGGAAGTGGAGCTTCATGGCGTTTCAGTAGCCCGGCACTTGTTTATAGCTCGCTGCACTCTTCGGCGCGCTACCGAAATACTTATATAGTATTCACGAGTAAGTAACAACTATGAGAACTGGAGAGGCAGTCTATGCTGAAGCCGCGGATGAGAACCTCAGAGAGCTGAGAGAGGACCTTTCAGGCGGTAAAATCGAGCTTAAAACCATAGAGGTTACGACATAGGTGTCTTTCATGGAGAAATGGATAGAGAAGCTGGAGAGAGCTCAATGGGCGGGCCTGAAGGACGCCTCAGGCGCACTTTCAGGCGATGGAAAGGACCTCGGTAAGGTGCCGAGAAAGGAGGAAGAACCATCTGGAGCTGCTGGCAAGCGTGTCTTCCAGCACGCAGACATGGACGAAGGACGCCTTGAAGCCTGGGAATGGGACGACGATATCTATGTAGTTGACTCCGAGCACATCACTGGCGCGGAGACTTCCGGCGACAGGCTTGTGGTCTACAGCGATCTCGGGGACGAAGAAAATGGAAGAATCCTTTACGCGCTCACCAAGACCAGGGAGGTGGACGGAACTATAGAAGTGGATTTCGACATCTTCGGACCGAACCCTCTGGGGGTCAAGAGTGTCGATGATTTCAAGGAGAAATACCGCAAGATGACTGGCCAAGATCTTGAGCTTGATAGCCTTCCCGATAGCGAGAGCGATTATCCGAGCGAAAGGCCAGAGTATTTTGAGGACAGCCTCTAGAGGTGGTTTTCATGGCTGCAGGAAACGACCTGGAGAGCTTCGAAGACAGAAGAGCGGAGGGAGTCTGGGATGACCAGACCACCTTCCCTAATCGTTACGACGGCTTTAGAGAGGGCGCTCTCAGCTATGTTGAAGACAGGGATGATGTCTACTTGGTCGATATCGGCTGCTCGACCGGTGAACCCGCCTACAGGTTCTCGCAGTGGATCGAGGAACAGGATGTCCACACAACTGTACACGGTGTCGATATCGACGGTGAAGCGGTCAGGGAGGCTGCCAGCGAAGGACGGGTCGACGAATACAGCCACAGCAGTGCTTCAGATACAGGACTTGAGACAGGGCAGGCTGACATGGTCGTCTGCAAGACCCTGCTGTCACGTATAAGGCCAGAGCACCAGTCTGAGGCCCTCCAGGAGATAAACCGTATCGTCCCCGATGACGGGGTCGCCCTGCTGGAAGTCGACATCTTCGGGAAAGACAAGTATACCGGCAATGAATACGCGATCCCGGGGGATGAACTGGATGAGCTGGCAGACGAGACAGATGGCTTTACAGACTACCCTGTGGAGGAATTTGAGCAGTACCGCATCCGGGATGAGCAGGAAACCGGGGGGTTCGATGACGAAGCAGGTGTCGGTGTAGAGGGTATAGTTGAACAGGTAGAAGGGCCCGATGAACCGATGGAAGAGGACGAAGACTTCATCGTGGCCAGCTGACTACCTGACCTCGCTCCCGACTTCCATCTCTCTATCCGTCCCGATCAGGGAAACGTTACCGTTCTCGTCTTCCGCGGCCAGCATCATGCATTGGCTTGTCTCGCCGCGCAGTTCTGAAGGCTCGAGGTTGACGAGTACCACTACCTTTCTGCCTTCTATCTCCGCCGGCTCGTAGTGGTCTACGAGCCCGGCGCATGTCTGGAGCTGCCTGACGCCGACGTCTACCTGCACGAGGTAGAGCCTGTCCGCGTTCGGATGCTCCTCGACTTCTATAACCTTGCCGATACGGATATCGAGGTCCTGGAACTCCTCGAAGCTGATATCGCCTGTCATCTTTACTCCTTCTGCCTCCTTTTCTTCCCCTTCTTCATCCTCTTTTTTATCTTCTACATCTATCTTTTCGAAAAGCTGCTTGCGTTCTCCCAGCGTTTCGCCGGCCCCGACATCTTCAAGAAGAGGATCTGTGAACTCGTCGTATCCCTCCTCTGTGTGTATCTCCACGTCGAGCATCTCAGCCACGCGTTCTGAGGCGTCGGGCGTGAACGGGTAGAGCAGCACAGCAAGCCCGCGCACTACTTGGACCGCGACCTGCAGCACCGGTTTGCGACGCTCCTCGTTGTTCCACGGCTCCTCCTCGGAGAGGTACCGGTCGCCGAGCCTCGCAAGTTCGAGCGCTTTCTCGAGGCCGCCTTTGAGGTCGTGGTCCTCGAATCTTTCCTGGTAGTCCTCGACTATCGACTCCGCCTGTTCGATCGCCTGTCTGTCCTCGTACTCAAGTTCGCCGGCGGGCACCTCGTTGTCGAACCATTTCTCGGTCAGGGCGAGCGTCCGGTTGACGAAGTTGCCGACGGTGTCGTTCAGCACGTTGTTTATCTCCTTCTCGAAGTCTTCCCAGGAGAAGTTGGTGTCGTGGTCGGTCGGCAGCATCTTGGCGATGTAGAAACGCCAGTAGTCCGCCGGGTAGTGCTGGACCGCTTCGTCGATGAAGACGCCGCGGTCGCGGGACTTCGAGAACGCGCCCTCCTCCCACATCAGGTACTGCTGGATGAACTCGTACTCCGGCAGGGCGTACTCCATCTCCTCGTTTGACGCGCCGAGCAGCATCGTCGGGAAGATGACGGTGTGGAATATGGTGTTGTCCTTGCCTATCGAGTAGTATACCTCGGCGTCCTGGTTCCAGTGCTGCTTCCACATCGCATCGGCTTCTCCGCTGCTCCCGTGACCTTTTTCGGCAAAAAGCTCACGCGTGAAGCCGATGTAGCCTATCGGCGCGTCGAACCAGACGTACAGCACCTTGTCTTCGTACCTCTCCGGGTCAAGCTTCTCGACATCGAGTCCTTCTTCCTCTATCCTCTGGTTGACTCTTTCCACCGGGACGCGGAAGCCCCAGTTCTGGTCCCGGGTTATCGACCTTTCCTCGGCCTCTTCTATGTCGTGGAGCACCTGGTTCTCCATGTTGTCGGGCACCGCGTCCTCTTCCTCCACCCATTCACGGAGCTCGTCCTTGAACTCGGTCAGGTCGAGGAACAGGTGGTCGGTGTCCCTGAAATCTATGTTGTTCCCGCCGCAGATCTGGCATTCCGGCTCGATTATCTCCTCCGGCTCCAGCAGCTGGCCGCAGTCGTCGCACTGGTCGCCCCTTGCGAGGCCGCCGCAGTTCGGGCACTCGCCCTCGATGTACCTGTCCGGCAGGAACCGCTCGTCGTCCCGGCAGTAGGGCATGTTCTGCGTCTTCTCGTGTATGAGCCCCGAGCAGTACAGCTCCTCGAACATGTCCCACGTTTGTTTTTTGTTGTACTCGCTGTGGGTGTCCGAGAAAATCGAGAAATCGACGTTCAGGCTCTCGTAAGCCTCCTTCACCTTCCGGTTCTGCTCATCCTTGATGTCCCGAGGGTCCTCGCCTCGCTCCAGCGCCTCGAGTTCGAGAGGTGTTCCGTGGACATCGCCGCCGCAGATGAACTCGTTCTCCACTCCTTTCAGGTCCAGGTACCTGTGGAACAGCTCCGCGGGGAACACGCTGCCCGCGAAGTTCCCGAGATGTGGAACGCCGTGGACGTACGGGAGCGCGGAGGTTACGGTTACTTTTCCTCTATCGATTTCGGACACCTCTACCTGTGTTTCCCATAGCAATTCTTTAAACTGCTTTCCGACAATCTCCCGGTATGGAAAGAATACTGTTCGCAACCGGCAACCGAGGCAAGGTAGAGGAGATGCGGCCGATGTTCGAGGACCGCGGCCTCGAGCTGGAACAGGTGGAGGTCGAAATAGACGAGATCGACGCGCTCGACGTGGAGGACGTCGCCAGGAGGAAGGCCGAGGACTCTTTCCGCGAGGTCGAGGGAGACGAACCGGTCCTGGTCGAGGACACAGGATTCTTCGTCGAGGCCCTCGGCGGTTTCCCCGGTGCGAAGGCCGCATTTTTCGACAGGACCGTCGGCGCTGAAGGCCTGCTCGACCTGCTCGAAGGTGAGGGCGACCGCGAGGCGTACTTCAAGACCGCGATAGCCTTTCACGATCGGGAAGATACGAGAGTTTTCTCCGCCAGTATCTCGGGACAGGTCCCCGAAAAAGCGAGAGGTGAATCACATCCTCACCTGCCTTATGACTCGCTTTTCATCCCGTGGGACGGCGACGGTTCGACGTTCGCCGAGAACCCGGATCTGAAAGATAATGTCTCTCACCGGGAGAAGGCAACGCAGGAGTTCCTCGACTGGCTGGAAGGATAACTACAGTACCCGCTTCTTCAGCTTGCCGAGGTGTGAGATGCCATAATCAGGCTGCTGCATCTCGTCTGCCTGCTTCAGCTTTTCGGTGTCGATATCGCCCGACATCACCGCCGCGGTCTTCATACCCAGCCTGTTGCCGGTCTCGATATCTGCGAGCCGGTCACCTATGAAAAGGGAGCGGTCCGGGTAGTAGCTGAAGTAGTCCTTGAACTGTTTCCTGAAGATGCTGCCGGGCTTGCCCGCGTTTGTCGCCTCCCCGAACTCCTGGAGCGCGAGGTTTGTCGGGCCCTGGTGCGGCTGCTCGCCGTTCGAGGTCCTGAAAGTGGTCTCCGTCGAGCAGATGTATAGCTCGCCTTCCTCGAGGGCGCGCATCGCCCGCCGGAGTTTCGAGTAGCTGAACTGCCGGTCGAGGCCCGCCACGACAACCTCCGCGTCCTCAGAGACATCGATATCCCGGGCCTCCAGCTCGCTTACAAGCCCGGATTCACCTATCACGTAGGCCTCCTGGACGTCCTTTTTTTCCAGGTGCTTCGCGGCGGCGTAACCGGAGGTCATGACGTCCTCCGTCTCGGCCGGTATGCCCAGAGAGGTCAGCTTCTTCGCGTACTGGGCCCGTGTCAGCAGGGTGTTGTCCGTGTGGAAGAAGACGTTCCTGTCCTTCTCCCGGAGCGAATCGACTGTGTCCTCCGCGCCTATGATGGTCTCGTCCCAGTTCCAGAGGGTCTTGTCCAGGTCGAAGAAGAAGTTCTTGATATCGTTGAGGTCGTCCATGTCGAGGGTTTTAACGTTTAAAGCTCTTATACGTGTCTATGGCGACCCTAGAGGAGGCAGCTGAGGAGCTCTCCCGGATGGGAGACAGTGCCTCGCTTGAACGGAAGTTCTCCGGTATCGACACGATCGAGAAGGGTTCCACGGTACTCGAGGAGGATATCAGTAAGAGCATCGAGCCGCGCGAACCCGGGAAGGTCGCGGGTGTCGATGGAGGCCTCGTGAAGAAAAGGTACGCGGCCGGGGATGTGGTGGCCACGCGGGCGGTTTCAGCCATATTCAGCTTTCCCGGCCCCCGGGCAGATTACCTTCCTGCCAGCGACCCGGTTCCGGAGTTCCATGTCTCCAGCTCGGGAGACTCGCGGGGCCTGGAGAGAAAGGCCGAGACCGAGCGCCTGCGCGCAGAGGTGGAGACCGCACTTGAAGCGCTTGAACGGGGGGACAGGGTTTTCATGGATGGTTCGGTGGTCCCGGGCTACCTCGATGACGGCGAGGTGCTCGGGAGGTACGAGGAACTGTTCGAGAAAGCCAGCAAGGGCAGCCTTGCAGGAGTCGTGGAGGACTCTCACGGCCTGAAGCTCTCTGATATCATGGAGCAGAAGACGGGCGTGGAGCTCGGCGATATACGTGACACGGTGCTCATGGACGCCCTGCTCCAGGAGGGCGAGCGCAGCTTCGTCCGCAGGTACTCGGATTCTCCCGTGGAACACCCGGTCCTGAAGAACATCAGCGACCGGCACGCCAACCGCATAAACACTTTCTACGTCAGGCTGTCCTCCCGCGACGTGCCGCTACGGGTCGACTACTACGGGGATGTCGAGGACGCTGATATTATCGCGGGCGAGATGCTCTCCCTGAAGTCCTCGGAGAGCTACACGGTTCCCTCGCCGGTCGTGGAGGCCGACAGGCGGGCCAAGATACCGGAGAAGTACCTGAAAAGGCTGGAGAAGCGTTTCTCGCCGGACCTGAGGCGCCGGGACCGCAGGACTTTCTAGGACTCACCTTTTTGTTCCAGAGCTTCGAATTACCTGCCGTAGCGATGGGAAAAACCGAGCTGGCTGCGCTGGTGCTGTCGTTCGTGTTCCTTGCCTCTGCTGTATCTGCCGGCCCGAGGTCCGAGACCAGTATCGACTACCGTTACAGCACCGTCATAGTGTCGGTCTCGAGTTCTATACCGGTCTTCGTGACCGTCAACAACACGGACCCGTCCACGATGAGGACGTTCAACACCAGTCTTTCAGAGGTAGCCCATTTCCCGGACGGGAGCTTCTATAAAGTCCACAGCATAGGCCCGATGCAGGAAAGAAGGTTCCGGGTCGTAGTTGACCCCACAGAGAGCGGGAGCCACACTCTCAAGGTCACGACGAGAGATACCAGTATAGGTCTGGCGAGCAGCGACAGCATACCCGTGAGCGCGAGAAAACTGGAGTCGACACAGGTGCCGAGAGAAGTACCGGGGATAGGCCTTGTACAGCTCGTACTGCTTTCTGCAGTATCTACAGTCCTTTTTGCTGTTTCACTCTGACTATGTAGCCTGCGACACGGTTGCGGAGCTTCTTGGACTCGAACTCCTCTGTCTCCTTCAGCTCCTCCTTGTTCTCCTCGAAGTCCTCGCTGAAACGCTCCTCGTCAGCGTCGACAAGGTCGCGCGCAAGGCGCTTGATGTAGTTCTGTCTTACTCTGCCCATACCTCTCCCAAGGATAGCAAGCTTCTTAAAACCAACCAGACTTAAACCTGCGTCCATAACAGCGGGCATGGCAGAGATACGCAGGCTGGTGGTGGATGTGCTCAAGCCTCATGAACCCCCTATGATACAGCTTACCCAGGAACTCGCCGACCTCGAGGGAGTGGAGGGCGTGAACTCTTCGCTGCTCGAGGTGGACGAGGAGGTCAAGAACGTCAAGCTTACCATGGAGGGCCGCATATCGGACCAGGAGGTCAGGTCTGTGATCGAAGGCTCCGGGGCTTCTATCCACAGCATCGACGAGGTCGCGGCCGGTGAAAGACTCGTGGACAAGATAAACACGCCGCAGGACTGAACCATGGGCTGGATAGACGATTTCCAGGCGGCCTGGAGATGGGAGGAAGTCCGCTCCATCTCCCGCCGTTACTTCATATCCAACGGTTTCGACGGAACTCTTACCTCTATCGGCATAGCTGTCGGCTCGTACCTTACCGGCGTACCCTCCGGTTTAACGGTTTTCAAGGTCGGTCTCGGCGCGGCTGTAGGCCTCGCCACTTCCGGCGTCTGGAGCGTCTGGGAGATAGAGCGGGCGGAGAAGCTCGCCGAGGTCCAGGAAAAAGAGAAGGCGATGCTGCGAGAGCTCGACGGTACCGACCTCATGGACCGCAAGATGCAGGGCCGTGCGCTCAACGCGGTCATGAGCGGCACCGGCCCCTTGCTCGGCATAATCCTGCCTATATCCGCGTTCCTGCTGGAGGCAGCAACCCTGACCATGCTCCAGGCCACGTTGCTCGCCATCGGTATCGGTGTCGGCCTGCTTTTCGCGTTCGGCGCCTACATGGGCTCCATCTCCAAGCAACGCTGGTAGGTCGCTGGCGCCCGGATGGGTCTTGCAGGGCTGGTGGTGGCGGCGCTGAATGTTGCACTGCCTGGATAATGCGCGGCTTTAAAAGGTTTTCTTACCGATTTCCTTCTTACAAGGAGGTGTTTCTCAGTGCAAGGTACAGTTAAGTTCTTCCACGACCAGAAGAACTACGGCTTCATCGAGACCGAAGACATGGACGATGATGTGTTCTTCCACGTCTCAGAGCTGCCTGAAGGCGAATCAGTCGCCGAAGGCGACGAAGTCGAGTTCGAGCAGGAAGAAGGCGACCGCGGCCCAAAGGCCGTAAACGTCGAAAAGGTCTGATAGAACAGGCTGTTTTTCGACCTGACTCACATATGTTTTTCTTCTCTTTATCACTTCACAGCAGATGGTAACCTTCAAGCGATAACTGTTCCTGTATACCTGCGGTGTGTTCTCTATCTCCATCGACCTCTATGACCACGCGGTAGGCATCGAAAAGGCGGTCGGCCGGGTCGAAGTAAAGCACGGCGCTGCCTCCATCCCAGTCGTATCCGAAGCTGCCGTTGCAGGGCTCTCCCTCGAGGGAAAGCCTCCGCAGCTGTTCCTCGTTCCTTGCGAACGGGTATTCATCGTCCACCTCGACCTGCACCCCTCCACTGGTTTCCACGGCGCTTCCTGTAGCCTGCTCCAGCAGTTCCGCGACTTCTTGGTTCTCCTGTAGCAGGTCGTGGAACCCGAAACTGTCCAGCGGCGGTACATGTCTGCCTATCTTGGAGGCGTAGACCACAGGGTGTTCGAGCACGGTCTCTTTCTCCCTGTACCGGGTCCGGATGTCTGCCATGTTTCCTCCGTCGCAGAAAAGATATACAAACCTTGACACGGAAAAGAGCTAAGTATGACAGAGCTGCTGTTCCGGCCGGACAACGACTACCAGAAAGAGTTCGATTCCACAGTCAAGAAAGCAAAGATGACCCCGGACGACCCGGATTCCGACGGGTATATCGTTCTGGAGGAGACGCTGTTCTACCCGGAGGGCGGTGGCCAGCCCGCGGGCCACGGTAAGCTTTCTTGGAACGGTGAGGAGGCCGAGGTCGTGGACGTACAGAAGAAAAGCGGAGAAGTAAGACACTACCTGAAGGGCGACACCCCAGAGGCCGACATGGAAGTGCACGGCGAGATAGACTGGGAGCGCAGGTACAGTCACATGAGGATGCATACCGCGCAGCACGTCCTCTCAAAAGTGGTGCTGGACATGTACGATGCTACCACTGCAGGTAACCAGATATACGAGGACCGTTCCCGCATCGACTTCGAGCCGGCCGAGTTCGACGACAGCGACATCGAAAAGATAGAGAAGGCCGCCAACGCGATGATAGAGGGGAACCACGAGGTCGTCAAGAAGAACATGTCCCGCGAGCGGCTCGAGATGGAGGTCGAGGAAGGCCGCAGCAACATGGACCTGATACCCGACCACATCGATCCGCTGCGCGTCGTCATCATCCGCGACGAGGACATCTGCCCCTGCGGCGGAACACACGTCGACAGCCTGGAAGAGATTGGCAGGATAGACATCGTGGAACAGACGAAAAAGGGAGCGGACACCGAGCGGCTTGAGTTCGTCCTGGAGGACTAGTCCTTGAGATATTCTTCGAGTTAGACCATCGCCGGGGCGCCGTAGCCCGCGTCGGCGTGCCAGTTCATCGTCCTGTACTCCTCCGCAGTCACCCACCGGAAGCCGGAGAGCTCTTCTTCGTACAGGTCCACTACTGCCCCGGGAACCTCCGCAAAGAGGATTCGGCAGTTCACGATTTCCCAGTCTTCCACCTCGACCCGGACGACATCCTGGAAATCGTCCGCGTCCAGCTCGATGCCTGTCTCCTCTTCGAGTTCCCGGGACGCGGCCTCGAAACGGTCCTCGCCCTGCTCTATCTTGCCGCCGGGCAGCTCCCACTTCTCGGATTCCTTTTCCTTCACAGCGAGTAATTCGCCTTTTTCGTTTCTTGCGATTATCTTGGCGACCGGTATCTCGTTCATGACAGGTCGAACGCCTCCAGGCAGCGTTTCTCATCCCCGAGCTCTATGCTGTAGTTCTCCGGTTCTATGTAGCGGTATTTGCCGTGTTTTTCCTCCCTGAGCTCTAAGTGGCTCTCGATATCTTCGTAGCTGTGGTCGGCGAGCACGGGCACTATCTCGTGGCCACCGGCTTCCCATGAGTGGTCCTCTGCTGCTTCTACCGCGTCGATGTCGAGCTCGAGTTCCTCGTCTATCTCGCGCTCCGCGGTCTCCAGCAGCGTCTCTCCCTTTTTCTGCTTCCCGCCGGGGAACTCCCACATATCGTGGTCGACCCGCCAGGTCACGAGGTACTCCTCACCTTCCCCGGTTCTCGGGATGACGGTCGCCGCGACTTTTCCGGTGTGCTCTTCACTGCTCATAGTACTCGCCCTTCTTGCGTTGCTCGCGGTCTTTCTGGCTTTCGGGCTTGTTCGCCCGCGGTCGCCCGGTCTCCGGGTCTTTCCGGTAGCTGATGTCTACCTCCCTGAGGAACGAGTTCATAGCGGTCTCGATACGTTCGTGTGAAGAGCTCTTACCATGGACGCCGGGCTCACCGGTGAACACTGAGCCGCGGTCTGCGATGTAGTCGAGCAGCAGCAGGTCGTGGTCGATGACCATCAGCGGCTTCTCCGTCTTCCGCGCGAACCTCTTCAGGGTCTTCCCCAGGTCGACACGGCCCTCTACATCGAGGTACGCGCTGGGTTCGTCGAGCAGGTAGATATCTGCGTCACGGGCGAGAGCTATCGCCACCGCGACTCGCTGCAGCTCTCCGCCAGACAGCTCCTCGAGTTCGTGCTCGTAGAGGCCGGTAAGGTTCAGGGGCTCGGCGATACGAGTTTTGAAACGCTGCCCTCTCGGATTTGTATGCTTTTCCAGGGCCTGCTCGACAGTCTCGTCTTCCGCCTCGATGTACTGCGGCTTGTAGGATATGTCGATATCGGGGGAATCCTCCGAGTCGGGTTCTATGGCGCCTGCGAGCATCTTCGCGAACACGGTCTTTCCGAGCCCGTTCTCCCCGAATATCGCCAGTATCTCCTCCTCGTGGAGATCTCCCTCCGCGGTTTCCAGCGAGAACTCTCCCTCGCCGAAGTCCTTCTCGAACCCCGGGTAGCTGAAAACCGTGGCCTTGTTCTCCACCTGCGACCACTTGGTCCGGTCGAACTCGATGGATTCGTCGCGGAAACGCAGGTTGTGGGACGGCAGCATGCCCTCCAGGTACCGGTTGATGCCGTTCTTCGAGCTGAGAGAGTTCGACACCATGCCGTAGCTGCCCGGGTCGCCGTAGAAGATGTGTATGCGGTCCGCGACAAGGTCCAGCGTGGCGAGGTCGTGTTCGACCACCATGACTGATCTATCGCTCGCAAGCTTCCTTATCTCCCGGGCCACGCTCAAACGCTGCTTGACATCAAGGAACGAAGACGGCTCGTCTATCATGTAGATATCACGGTCTTTCAGCAGGGTCGACGCGATGGCGACGCGCTGCAGCTCCCCGCCTGATAGCTGTTCAAGTTCGCGGTTCAGCAGCTGGTCGATGTCGAGCCGCTCCGCGATTTCTTCGACGGAGAGACGTTCTTGCGCCTCTTCCAGCAGCTCCTCCACTTTGCCCGAGTACGCCTCCGGTATCTGCTCGACCTTCTGCGGCTTGAACGCCGCCTCGATTTCTCCAGCGGCCAGCTTCCTGAAGTGCTCCTGCAGCCCGGTTCCGCGGTACTCCCGCTTCAGTTCTTCCCACTCTGGCGGGTCTTCGTACCGGCCCAGGTTCGGCTTTATGCGTCCGGCGAGTATCTCCAGCGCCGTGGATTTACCTGTTCCGTTCTCGCCGAGTATGCCGACGACGGCTCCTTCCTCGGGCTCCGGCAGGCCGTAAAGTCTGAACGAGTTCTCGGAGAACTGATGTACCTTCTCTCCTTCCTCGTGCGGCAGCTGCACCAGCTTGATTGCATCCTCGTACGGGTACTTCTTGATGGCCATCCGGTGGGCCTCCATCACGTCCTCCTCGTCTATATGGAGCTCTTCCTCCTCGTTGATGTAGAAGCCACCCTCCTTACCCGCTCTGTTCAAAGGGTCGTAGTTGATGACCGTCTCCCTCGCCAGATCGGGTTCTATCTTGTCCTGGTCGACCACGACGATGAACTTCTTCTGTTTTTCTGTGGGCATAGCGTTACCTCTGGTTCGATTCTTTTCCCTGAGAAGTTAAAGGGTTACTCGAACGCCAGCTTGTACTCCGTGCCGGTTATCCGCTCGACTATGGCCTCGAACTCATCCTCGCTGAGGTTGATTTTGCCCTCGTAATCCTCGTCGACGACGATCTTCTTGTACTCGCCGTCGGGCATGAACACGGTGTTGACCGACTTCACTTCCGCAGGAGACAGTAGGCCCTTGATGACCTCCATGTCGTCCTCTGCGGCCTCGACCACGCGGATGGATTTGTCGATACGGTCCGCGAGCTCTTTCACTATCTCGCCGTTGCGGCCGACGACCTTTGCGCCGTCGCCCTCCGCTGTTATAACCACGACGACTTTCTCGGCGTCGTGGACGCCCTCTATCGAGGAGTCCTTCAGCGAGCCGTACTCGGTGCTGAGGTCGTGCAGTATCCTTGAGACTTCTATCTCTTTTTCCGTTATCTGTTCTTCATCGAGCTTCTCCTGGCACTGCTTGCACAGCTGGTCGCTCTTTAGGCAGACGTTACAGATTGGAGCCTTCATAGAGAAGCCGGCGCGACCAAGAATTAAATAACTGAGCCGCTGAGTTATCCCTGATGACGGTCTTCGAGGAGTTCAGTGGAGACGAAGAAGAATTTTTCTCAAATCTGTCTATTGACAGCCAAATCCAGGACACGGTGTCTTACGACCCGAACATAGACGGCACCGGCCGGGATATGACCTACGGTTTCGCCGACTAGAGCTCCCGGGACAGCCTGTGTATAAGCCTCAACGAATCGTATAACGCGAGCACGGCGATGAACAGCAGGCCGTAGAAAAGCACCCAGCTGTTGAAACCGGAGCCGGCCAGTGAAAGCGCGAGGACGACTATACGCCCCTCTCTTCCTATGTCCGGCGAGAAAGACTGCTTGAGTTCCTGCATGGCCTCTGTGTGGAGCAGCTCCGAGAAAGATACCGCCGCTATCGCGAGCACACCGGCGAACTTGCTCGCCGCCGACGCCGCGCCTACAAGAAGCACTATCTCGTACATCACGGTCGAGGTCACCAGGGAGACCTTCATCCTGTCCGTCCTGCCATGCCTCCTCGACGACCTTTCAGCCGATTTCACGAGCAGCAGGGCCGATACAGCCGCGATACCGGCTACTACTCCCCTGTAACCCGTGGCGGTCGTCATCATGGATGCCGCGGACAGCGACAGCAGGAGCGCGCCTGCGATCTTCAGGTAGAAATCAGTTCTTGGCACAGGAGCATATAGGAGAAAAACGGTTTTACACCTTTCGGCGCGCCCGGATAGATAAAAAGTGAAATAAAATATGAAATGGCGAGGACCTCCGCGTAAGGGGGGAGGGGTGTGTTCGGTTGGTGTAAGCGGAGGGTCCTGCCGGTGAATATAAATTTGAGTGGAGGAAGCCCCGGGACGGGGGGGGAAGGGGTTGGGTTGGTTGTCCCTGGGACCTCCTCCTGCTCAAATATCGTTTTTAAGCAGTTCTCACTGCTCCATTACCTCCAGTCCGAGGTCGTTCACGTCGCCTGATACCTCGGTGTTCTGCTCTTCCTCCACGTCTCCGAGGATGTACGGTGACTCGACCCCGGTTACGATGGAGATTACCTGGAGTTTTCCTTCAAGTTCGTCCTTCACGCGGGCGCCCCAGATTACCTGGGCCTGGGAATCCAGTCTGTCCTTGACCGTTTGGCCCACGTCGTTTATCTCGTTGAGCGTCAGATCCTGTCCGCCAGCGACGTGTACGAGTGCACCGTTCGCCCCGGAGAACTCGACGTCGAGCAGCGGATTGCTCATCGCCTCGTGGATCGCCTCTTCTCCCTTGTTGTTGGTGTCGCTCTCTCCGTAACCTACTACGGCGACGCCTCCCTCGTTCATGACTGCCTTCACGTCGGCGTAGTCGAGGTTGACGAGGCTCGGCTTGGAGATGGTCTCCGTGACGCCCTTTATCATCGTCGTTATGAGCTCGTCGGCGACGCCGAACGCCTGGTCGAGAGGCATGTCGCCTGCGATGTCGAGCAGCCTATCGTTCTCGATAACGATGGCGGTGTCGACGTGCTGCCGCAGCCGGTAGAGCCCGTCCTCTGCCTTGCTCATCCGTGCGCCCTCTATCTCGAACGGCATCGTTACCGTTCCTATCACTATGCAGTCTTCCTTCTTCGCGATCTCCGCGAGTACCGGTGCCGCACCTGTTCCTGTGCCGCCGCCGAGGCCCGCGGTGACGAACACCATGTCGGCCTCCGCGAACAGCTTGCGTAGTTCTGCGCGGTTCTCTTCCGCGGAGCGTTCACCTTTCTGCGGGTGTCCGCCCGCGCCGAGACCCTTCGTCAGGTCGCGGCCGATGAGTATCTTTCGGTCGGCGGACGACATCTCAAGGTGCTGCTTGTCAGTATTGATCGCTACCGTTTCAGCGCCTTCTACATCTTTTCTCTGGATGCGGGTGACCTGGTTGTTGCCAGCTCCCCCGACTCCTACTACGAGTATCTTAGCATCTTTTACGTCGTCGAGGTTCGAGGTTTTTGCCTGTTCCTGGCCGGATTGTGAGTTGTCGATGATGGATTCCATTTTGTATCGTCCTGCGCGATAGCTATACCTAACCTTTTTAAGGCGGTATAGGTAATTCTACCTTAGAAGATAAGTCCAATTACCCAAACTTGCACGTTAGCCCAATTCGCGTGGTTCGAAGCCCAATTCGAACCTGACTCAACTCGCGCCCAAACGAGTTGAATCGCGTCTGACTGTTTCGCCGCCCAAAGCGAAACAATCACTCTGAACTTATAGATAACATTTCCTGAGCCGGTTTATAAATGTTTTCCACTTCACGTTTCGTGGCGCTTCTTGCTCCCATGCGGTGGATGCGATACAAAAAGCTTGATAGCGAAACTCGGGGCGTGGTAGATATGGAGGAGGTCCGACGGGTCGCAGATAATGCACGTCTCGATATCGATGATGAGGAGGCGGAGCAGTTCCAGCAGGATTTCGAGGATATACTTGAGATGTTCGATGCCCTCGAAGAGATAGATACCTCGGACGTGGAGCCCGCGTTCCACCCTGTCGACGTCGAACCGGAGACGCGGGAGGACGAGGCGGAAGAGACTCTTTCCCGCGAGGAGGTCTTCCGGAACACGGATAACGAGGAAGATGGTCGCTTCAAGGGGCCGGGCGCCTGAGGCGTCGACCTGTGAAAAGAACTGTTTCCCGGGAACGAGTTCCGGAGCCTCTCCGTGTATCAGTCGATAAGGAGGACGTCAAGGCTGACATGCTGGATGCGTCCGGGAAGCTTTCTTCCAATGGCTACGGCGAGGATTTCATGTACCAGGCAGGCTTCATATCGCCGCCTGTCGATGGAGGCAAGGATATCGTGGAGGAGCTGGGTTCGGGTTCCGTCTATGTAACGTTGGCTGGTATAGATGACGTAGGGTCCAGGAGAACTGAACAGGTGTACCCGGATTACACACTTGAGGGCGTTGCCGGCTTTGAGGACGTTGCTGGAGATATCGAACAGGTCGTTGACTCGCTCGGATATGATCTGGAGTTCTGGCAGGTCAACAGTGTTTCGACTTCCGCGCAGTCGGAATCGGCGGTGGCTGAACAGCTCGAAGGTATGCCTCTACAGGCCACGGCCGCGGTGGATGCAGGCCTTGAATCGCAGAGGGGAGAACAAGGTTTCCAGCCCATCAATATCGGCTGGTTCTACACGGCACCGATGAACCACGACATGCAGTTCGGTTACAGGGCGTTCCCCAACAGGGAATTCGACAATGACCTGCAGGGGAAGAGAGACGAAGAGGTAGTGGTGGAGATACTTGGAAGATTGACGGGCGAGAGGGATAGCGAGACCAACTTGCATGATCTTTCAGGGGAGGAAACCCGGGCGCTGGTCGAGCTCGAGGAGGAGATGAACGGGGCGGGACTGCTGTAAATCATTCAGTCCGGATCGAGCTCATCTCTATCCAGCTTTCCCGCGGCCACCGCGTTCGCCTTCGCCGCGAGCGGCGAGTCACGCAACTCTTTGTCACTCATGTTCGAAAATCGGAGATTTTCTGGAGGCCCAGAAACTCCGGGGGAGTTTCGGCTATCTTCGAACTGCTCCATGAGTCCAGAGTGCCTCAGCCGGTACTTCTGGTGGTAGTCCTCCGCCACAGTAAAGTTTTCCAGTGGCTGTATCTCGGTCTCCGCGTCCGGATAGTTCTGTATCATGACCTCGGCGATATCCTTCTGCTCCTGGTCCAGGTAGAAGATCTTCGACGCGTACTGCGGTTTACGGTAGCTGCGGAAATCGTGGTTCTCCCAGAACACGTCGAGCAGGTCCTCGTAGCCTATCTTCTCCGGGTCGTACTCCACCAGAACGGTCTCGGTGTGGCCGCCGAGGTCGTCGTACGTCGGGTCCTCTTTTTCTCCACCGGCGTACCCCACGCGGGTCCTGATGACACCGTCCAGAGAGCCGAACAGCGCCTCTGGCCCCCAGAAGCAGCCCATCCCGAACGCCGCCTTTTCCAGTTGCATGTCCCGGGTTGCGGGATGAAACGACTTAAGACTGGTCTCGAAACTCCTGAATATGAAGCTGGGAATCATCTCCGACACCCACGACGACCTCGAACTGGCCCGCTCGGCGGTAGACTTTTTCGAGGAGCAGGAGGTCGATGCAGTGGTCCACTGCGGCGACATGGTAGCTCCCTTCACGGCGGAGCTTTTCGACGCTGACTTCGACTTCTACTGTGTCCGGGGCAACAACGATGGTGAGTGGAACCTCAAGTCGACCGTGGAGGAGTTCGGCGATTTCTACAACAACGTCGCGGAGCTGGAACTCTCAGGTAGAAAGATCGCGGTCTACCACGGCACCGAGGAAGAAATCGTCGACGCGCTCCGCGGCTGCGGCGACTACGACTACGTCCTGAGAGGTCATAACCACGAGAAGAACCTGAGAGAGGCCGACGGCACCGTCGAGATCAACCCGGGAGGTATCTCGGTGCCTTTCGCGCCGGGAGATCTACATGTCGCAACCCTGGAGCTGACGGATGGTGAGGTGGAGTTCCATGACGTCGGGTAGGAAAGAGCTGCGCTGCCCGGAATGCGGGGGCAGGATGGAGTTCTCGAACTACCGGCCTATGTTCCCGACATGCAGTGAATGCGGGGAAAGTTTCCATCTGGATGAATGTGAACGGGATTAATCAAGCCGATCAGAATTCCTGAGTATTACCATCTCTTGCTGCTGCCTTGCGTTCTCAAACTGTTCGCCGTAATCTGAGGACCCTGCCACTTCCAGCGCGTATTTTCTGGCCTCGTTTATGGTTTCAAGATGTCTCTGGCTTCTTCCTCCTCTTCCGGAGGGGCTTGAAGGCTCGTCGTCTGTAGCTCGAATTCTGCCTCCAAGAGCTTCTCTACAGGGAACATCAGGCCGGTCGGTGTATCTACGGGCGATTCAGAGATCTCCTTCATCGCGTGGGCGGCTTTTATCTCCTCCTGGACGGTCCGGGCGGCGTCCCTCATCTCGTCGTAGAAATCGGTGTAGTGCTGGTCGATCGCGAACTTCGTCTCGTACTCCGCCTCTACCCCCTGAAGCTGCTCCAGGTAGCTCCTGGCTTCCCCAGGTAATGTTTCATCAACGAGGTTCATACCACTTGGTAGTAGTTACATGGTTAAAAGAGTTTCCTCTCTCCGGGTCTTCCGCCCGCAAGGTGCTGATGAATTTTTAAGCTTCGTAGAAAAGCCGGGTTTATGGCTACAGTAAAAGACATAGTAGAAGGAAACAGGGAGGTCGACCACGACGCGTTCATAGACGAGCTGGAGGAAAAGAACCAGGAGCTCGGCTTCATGCGAGAAGTCGCAGAGGGGGAGCCCGGCGACGGCGAGCTTTCCGGGGTGCCTTTTGTCGTGAAGGACGCCATCTGCGCGGAAAACGTTACTACGAGCGCTGGCTCTAAGATGATAGAGGATTATCGGCCGGTGTTCGACGCCACGGTCGTGGGAAGGCTGAAACAGGAGGGCGCGAAGTTCTACGGGAAAACGCAGCAGGACGAGTTCGGTTTCGGAACTTTCTCGACTAACTGCGCCTTCGGGACGCCGAAGAACCCGCATGACCCGGAAAGAGTCGTGGGCGGCTCTTCAGGAGGCGCCGGTGCCATCGTCGCGGCCATGGACCAGCCGGTGATTTCCATAGGGGAGTCGACAGGGGGCTCCATAACGAACCCGGCGGCTTACAACGGCGTCGTGGGCCTGACCCCGACATACGGCAGGGTCTCCCGGTACGGTCTCATCAGCTACGCGAACTCGCTGGACAAGATAGGCGTGCTCGCGAAAACCGTTTACGGGGCGGCGAAAGGCCTCGAGGTCATCGCGGGGAAAGACAGGCGGGACCAGACGACCTCGCAGGAAGACGTGCCGGAGTTCTCCGATCTTGAGGCGCGGGAGCTGAAGGTCGGCGTCCCGGAGCAGTACCTTGAGCTTGAAGGCCTTGAAGACGGTGTAAGGGAGAACTTCGAGGAATCTCTCGAGGAACTTGAGGAGAAAGGCGCGACAGTGGAGAAAATCGATATGCCGATGCTGTCCGCAGACGTCGCCCTGCCCGCTTACTATGTCCTGGCGATGGCTGAGGCCTCGACCAACCTGGCCAAGTTCTCCGGTATGCGGTACGGTCTCGAGGGGGACCCGGAGGATTTCGAAGATTTCAACGACTACTTCTCGTCCGTGAGGTCGGAGGGCTTCGGCGAGGAGGCCAAGCGCCGCATACTGGTCGGGACGTACACCCGGATGACAGGTTACAGGGACCAGTACTACGTCAAGGCCGCAGAGGTGCGGCAGAAGATAATCGACCAGTTCAGGTCCGCGTTCGAGGAGTACGACGTGCTTGCCTCGCCCTCCATGCCCAACATCGCGCCGAGGATAGACGAAGCCAAGCAGCTCTCGCCGACAGAGGTCTACGCGATGGACACCCTCACTGTAGGCCCTAACCTCGCCGGGATGCCGATGGTGTCCGTCCCGAACGGCACGAGCAACGGTATGCCGACCGGTCTCCATCTTGTAGGCGACCATTTCGAGGAGAAAAAGGTGCTCGACTCGGCCCATACTTACCAGCGTTAAATAATTTGCAACCCCTGTAGTAACTGGAGGGGCTAAAGATAGCAACTATTCCTGCAGGTGAAGGCCAGCGTATACGTGACCTGCTGGAGTCAGGGGAGCAGAGAAGCATATCCGAGACTGTGGACGAGGCGCTGGAGCAGGTAGAGGAAAGTGAGCCGCCTGTCCCATCGATGATCTCCAGGGAAGACTGGGCCAATGTTTCCCGGTTGCTCGCGGAGTATCTGGTCGAGGAGGAGCGAGGGCAGGAAGTCCTGGAAGAACTGGAGAAGCACGGCGCCAGGCTCATGCTTTCACCCGACCAGAAACGGGCAAGGCCGGGAATCGGTAGAAAACTTTTCAAGGCCGCCGGCGTGAAAATACCCGAAGAACAGCAGCTGCAGTTGCTCTCGGCAGTGGAGGGCGTACATTTTTACACCAAGGGGATCGACGACATACAGGACGGCGACCTCGAGAGGAACGACCTACCGACGCTGCACCGCTACGCCTCCCACTACCTCGAAGACGACGGAAGCGGTCTTTTCGAGCCCCGCGGAGGCGTTATCGGGAGGCTGGCCTCACTGATACCTGCTTTCCCGAGGCAGGAACCGGACGTGGGTAGCCTCGGCGACCACATAGCGAACAACTACTTCCTCTCCGTGAAATCACGGGTCCCGGGGATGATATCCGGTCTCGACAGTCTCTCATATGAACAGAGAGAGCAGTTAAGATATGCGATCGACGAGTCACAGCAGAGGCTTGCCGATGGCCAGAATCTCGACCTCGCGGGGACCGAAATCGGTGAGGGCCGCCTGACGCCGAACTATCTCGGCGGCGATCTCGATGTCATGGCCCACCTGCACGACACGAACGAGGGGAAGACCGCCGAGCTGTTCGCGCTTCTCGGCCGTTTCACCCGTATAATTTCTGAGGAGTACGACGGCGACGAACTCGAGCAATGGGGTCGTGAGGCCGGTCAGGCGTTCCAGGTGACTGACGATGTCCTGGACCTGGAGCACGGCCGGAACTCCGATATCGAGGGCAAAAACTACACCGTCCCGATTTACATCGCGGAGAGGTATCTCCACTCGCTTCCTGAAGAGGAGACCCCGGTGGACCGGTGGGGCCAGCCGCTCGATGAGAAGCTTACAAGGCTGCTGCGAAAGGAGGACCCATCCGGTGAACAGGCAGAGGAGGCCAACCGCATAATAACCGAGGAGACGCCGGCTGTAGAAGCGTCTTACAAACTTGCCAGCCACCTGACCGAGCACGCCACGGGATACGAGGGCAGGGAAGACATGGATGGCGTCCCCCTCGACGAGGTCGACTGGGAAGACGAGACGTACATCGAAGAGGTCAGGCAGCTGAGCAGGTTGCTCGGCTACCAGAGAGAAAAGTAAAAAGCTTCGCCTTGGACACCTTTCATATGGTTGAAGTCAAAATAGGCCTGGAGACACACGTCCAGCTTGATACAGACACGAAGCTCTTCTGCGGCTGCCCGAACAGCGAGGCGGAGGAACCCAACACACACGTTTGCGAGACCTGTCTCGGCCATCCTGGCAGCAAGCCACGGCTGAACAAACAGGTGCTGGAGGAGGCGGTAAAGACCTCGCTGGCGCTTGACTGCGATATCAACGAGGATGTCTTTTTCTCCCGCAAGACCTACTTCTACCCGGACATGAACAAGAACTACCAGATAACACAGTACGAGGTCCCGGTCGGCGGGACAGGAAGCATCGACATCAAGGTCGGCGACAGCCAGAAAGAGGTCAGCATCTCCCGGCTACACATGGAGGAGGATCCGGCCAAACTGGAACACGTCGGTGGCTCGGTCGCCGATGCGGAGTACACACGGGTCGACTACAACCGCTCCGGCACCCCGCTACTCGAAATCGTCACAGAGCCGGTGTTCGAGTCACCGGAGGAGGCCCGCGCATATCTACAGCAGCTCTCCCGGATGCTCGAGTACCTCGGCGTATACGAGCCGGAGTCGGACTACGCTATCAAGAGCGACGCGAACATCTCCATCGAGGGAGGTGCCCGGGTAGAGGTGAAGAACATAACAGGTACAGCAGGCATCGAGAAGGCGCTGAGCTACGAGATTTCAAGACAGCGGCAGCTTAAGCGGAGGAACCGTGAGGTAGAGCAGGAGACCCGGAGCTACAGCGCAGACCAGGAGATAACCGAGAGGCTCCGCGAGAAGGAGCACGAGGAGGACTACGGCTACATATTCGACCCTGACCTGACACGGCAGGAGCTGGACGAAAAGTTCCGCGAGGAGATGAAAGACGAGATACCGGAGCTGCCGCACGAAAAATTTGAGCGTTTCAAGCAGCAGTACGGAATCAGCGACAAACAGGTCGAATCTCTCATCACCGACCCGGCCCTCGCCGACGACTACGAGGAACTTGCGGAAGAGCACGACCCGGAGCTTACAGCTTCGTGGCTTACCGGTGAGCTGAAGAAGACGCTGAACTACATTGATGTCGGATACTCCGAATCAGCTGTTTCTTTGAGGTTCCTCCATGAGCTCCTTACCTTGATAGAGGAAGATGAGATTAGTGACAGAAACGCCGAGAAACTTGTCAGGGAAGAAGTGGAAGAACCAACTCTATTAACTGATTCCGCTGAGATGAGTATGGATGTAGAGGAGTCGAGACTCAGGGAGAGAGCTGAGGACCAGGACCTCCTCAAGGCCGAGGAGTCGGAGGTCGACGAGATAGTAGAGAAGGTCATAGAAGAGAACCCGGACGCGGTTGAGGACTATGAATCGGGAGAGGAGGGTGCGCTCAACTTCCTGGTCGGCCAGGTGATGCAGTCGAGCGGCGGCAAGGCCGACCCCAAAACTGCGCGAGAGAAGATCGAAGAGCGGCTGGGATGAGCGCGGACAGCTTTCTTGACGCCTACGGTATAGATTACGAGATTGTGGAGCACGGCCCTGTCGAGACCTGCAGCGAGGCCGCGGATGCGCGAGATGTGGACCCGGGATGTATCGTCAAGAGCCTCGTGGTGGAGAGAGACGGCCAGCTGTACCACGTATGTATACCGGGGGACCGGAAGCTCTCGGGAACGAAGTTCGGAGAGCACAGGATGGTGCCTCCGGGCAGGTCTGAGGACCTAACGGGCCAGGAATCCGGGACCGTCCATCCGTTCTCGACAGAACTTCCGCACGTCGTGGATGAGAGACTGTTCGAGCAGGAAGAGCTCTCACACACCGTCGGCAACAGGAAGGAAGGCGTGGTCTATCCGGTGGAGGGTTTCAGGGCCGCGCTTGCGGAACTCGACTGCGAGGTCGAGGTAAAGGATATAGTGGTGACAGACCAACGCGACAGGAAGCAGCTCGAAAATTTTGTCGATGAAGAGGACGCGAACTTCCTGCTCGAGAACGGCTACCGCGGCATGTTCCTTGAGCTGGCCGACAAGAACCCGGCCACAGAAATAGTTGAGGCTATAAGGAACCTGAACCGGCAGGAAACCGGTTTCTCCAGCGCAGACGTAAAAGAACTGGTCAAGCGGGCGGAAAACGATACGCACATGCTGAAGCTGGCGGAGAGGTTCGCGGAGGACGGTAGCTTCCCGGACAGGGACGGTGAGGCTGACCTGAAGAAAACGGTCTCGGAGATCATCGACGAGAACCCGGACGCGGTCAAGGACTACAGGAACGGCAAGGACTCCGCCATCAACTATCTGCTCGGCCAGGTCATGCAGAAGACGCGGGGCAAGGCCGACGGCGGAGAGGCCCGGGAACTACTGATGGAGGAGCTATGATGGCTGATCTTGAGGAGGCGGAAAGGCTTTTCGAGGAGCTCGAGACCGATGACGTGGGGCAGAAAAGGTATCAAATGCACAGGATATTCGATATCCTCGTAGAGGAGGTCTACAGAGAGGAAGGACGGGACCTGCCCGGTATAAACGAGAGAGTGGAACAGCTGAGAGGTTCGAGAGGCTACTTCTACAAGCTCGCGCAGGAGTTCCTCGTGTCGAGCTCGACGCTGGAGAAGGAGCGCAAGCTGGAGAAGATGCTCGAACACTTGGGGTAGCTATTCTTCCTCGGGCGGAATCATCTTCAGGTCGACTTCGAGGCCTGAATCGTTCTGTATGATGCGGAACGGGATTATGTCCTCGTACGGCTGGTATATCTTCCAGCCGTCGCCCTGTATCATGACCTCGTCCTCGTCATCGATGCTGTCGGCCAGCTCCCGCAGGAACTCCGCAGCATCGTGGCGCTCGAGCCTGAGTTCTTTCCGGAGCTTGTCAGCCATCAGCTGCACCTCGGTACGGAATCATGCGAACATCTCGTCAGGGTGGACTTCCTCGCCGGACAGGAAGTCTTTCTCGACTCCGATGTTGCCTTCCTTCAGGTCTTCGACGGCCTCCTGGAAGTCCTCCATCCCTACGCGGGCGCTCGAAACTGACTCGGAGCGTTCCAGTGCGTTGATGGCGGCCTGCTTCACTATCTGCTTGATATCTCTTCCCGTGAAGTCGTCGTCGAGTTCTGCCGCGATTAGGTCGAGGTCGACACCGTCCTCCAGCTCGATGCGCCTGCTGTGGACTTTTAGGATCTCCTCCTTCGCCCCTGCATCAGGCACTGGTACCTCAAGGGCGCTGCACCTGTTCAAGAGCGCAGGGTCCATGACATCCGGCTTGTTGGTGGCGAAGATGGAGATGACATCGCTGCCCTTCTCCTTGTCGAGCCCGTCCAGCTCGCTGAGCAGCTGCGACATCGTTCTCTCGACCTCCTCGCCGCCGTGTCTCCGGTCGTCCAGCCGCTTCTTCGCGATAGCATCTATCTCGTCGATGAATACTATAGCGGGTTTATCGGAGGCCCGCGCCTGCTCGTACAGCCGCTTGACCTTCTTCGCGCCCTCACCTATGAACTTCTCGACGAGCTGCGGGCCGTTTATCATGAACATGTCGGCGTCGTACTCGTTGCTGAGCGCCTTGACCAGGTGCGTCTTGCCTGTCCCGGGCTTTCCGATAAGCAGTATGCTCTTGTCGAGGTCCATGCCCCACTCGTTTATCTTCTCCCGTTTCTCGGAGTCAAGCTGCGCACCGACGTTGGATTTCAGCGCGGTGATTATGTTGTCGAGCCCTCCTACGTCCTGGAAGGTGACATCGGTCTCGATAGGGTTGAAATCGGCGTCCCTGCTCTTCTCCACTATATCAGTTACCTTGAAGCTGTTCGGGTCGAGCGCGACCTCCGTCCCTGCCTGGAGGTCCTCCGGGTCGTAGCCTTTAGGTACTTCTACCCCGTAGCGGCCCTTCATGTTGCCCGAGGCCTCCACCCAGATGCGCTGGCCGTCGAACTCCGACACCACTACACCTCTCAGGACCGGCGTCTTCAGGTTGGTCCCGTTCGGGTTGGAGTCTTTCTGCTGCTGGGCCTGGAAGTACTGTGGGAACTGGACTCTCTGTTCCTTGCCTTCCTTGTCCTGTTTCTGCTTTTCCTTCTTCTCTTCCATTTCCTGCTCGGGACTTTCTTCTTGTGTCATAGTATCAACCAGTCGGTCGCGTAGCTGGATGAGGATCTCTCTCAACCGTTTCATCCAGTTCATCAAATTTACACACCTTAGGATTCCCTTCCTATCTTTATAAAACCGCACTCGTGGCATCTGGACTGTGTTTATAAGGAAAACTGTACGAGCCCGCAGGGATTTGAACCCTGGACCTAGCGGTATCTCGCCGAACGCTAAAAGCCGACTGAAAGGCATTCAACGAATGCCTTATGATGACGCATCCTTCCTGCTGGAAGGCTGCTTCAAGCAGCGATTGGAGTTGCTGCGGATCGAACTTTTAGAAGTTCGACCGAAGCCGCTCGCTCTGTCCGGGCTGAGCTACGGGCCCTCTCGACACATCAAATGGTATCCAAGGGGATTCTTAAATAACAACTCTGTCTGCGCGGCTAGTAGAAAATAGAGAAAACGGTGGGAAAGGGGGGTTATTCCCTGTCCCGGTATTTCTGGACGGCCTTGACTCCGCAAGCGGCGGTAGCAATCGCTGCCGCGGCACCTACTCCTGCTTCACCGAGCTGTATCACTGCGTCGTAACTGTTGATACCGGCTTCCGCCAGGTAGGACGCTGCCTGCCCAGCGTTATCGACAGCTTGGTCGGTGTGCTCCGGGAACTCGTTCATCAGTGAATCCCAGGCCTCGTCCTCGATCTGCGAGGTAACGTACCCGGAACCAATAGCGCCTCCGGCCCATACAAGCGGGCTTTCGGGCGCAGATTCTGAAGCGCTCTCATAGGCGCCAGAAAGTCTCTTCCTCGCCCGGGAGAGTCTTCCTTCGCTCTCGAGATCGTCTCCGAGAGGATCTGTTCCGCCACCATCTGTGAGGAGTTCACGGGACTCCTCAAGCCCGTCGTCAGCTGAATCTTCTTCTATCATCTCATCCACGAATTTCACTTTCTGATAACAACTTATTAATAAGCACTTGTTTTTTAGGTCGGCCTCTGCCAGATAATACTTACGGACCCGGTGGGATTTGAACCCACTCGAAACTCGCAAGAGTTTCTGCGCGGTATCGAATCGAGCCTGGTGAGATTCGAACTCACGACTTCGAGGTATCTCCTCGTGGCTTGCGTCGAAGATCCACTTCTCGACCCGCTATCTCTTCGAGAAATCGGGATTAGGAACCTCGCGCTCTGTCCAGCTGAGCTACAGGCCCACAGGTCTAATCGGTGTGCGCAACGCTTATTTATCTCCTTTTTTTTGGTTTTGTTCCTGTTGTGAACGAGCTCTGGGCGTTTGAGTATCTGCAGCCGCTTGATAACCCGGTCAGGTCCTGTGAGAAGGAAGGAAAGGTTTACGTGTACGATTCGAGGGATGATAGAGACGGGACGACGGCCTGGCTGTCCGCCCCGGAAGATGATGCACTTGATCTCTACAGGATACGTTAGCTACTCTTCTTCGTCGACCAGCGCCTCTATCTGGTAGGTCTTGTCGCACTGCGGGTAGCCCTCGCAGCCCCAGAAGTAGCCGTAACGGCCCTCCTTGATCTTCATCGGCATGCCGCACTCCGGGCACGCGACCTCCCGCGGCTCCCGATCCTTGTGCTCCTTGCAGACCGGTTGACCGGAGGAGTTGGTCTTGGTCGCGTTCTTGCCACAGAACACGCACTTCGTCATCCTGGTTTCTCCAGACATGTACGGATTTTCGGCGGGTAGTTTTTTGTAGTTGAACCGGTCTGTAACCTGTATGCAGCTTTTCGCGTTCGGCCACAGCATCACCTACGGCTTCTGGGACCCGGAAGGAGGCTGGGTCCAGAGGTTAAGGTCGGAACTTGACGAGGAGGCCCTGGAGTCGGGCGATCGGGACGAGAACATATGCGAGGTCTTCAACATGGGTGTTCCCGGCGATGATTCGCGCCAGCTCCTCGACAGGCTTGAGGACGAGATGGAACCTCGGCTCTGGGAGGACGCGGAGACCATAGTCGTGTTCCAAATAGGCGCCAAAGACATCATATACCTGTCTGAGGAGGACAGGGTCGCGGTACCGGAAGAAGAGTTCAGGAAGAACCTTGTAGAGCTCGTGGAGAAGGCGCGCGGCTACGCGGACGCCGTGATACTTGTCGGGGAGGCATACACCACCATCAAGGGACCGATACCCTGGGCGCCGGAAAAAGAGCTGAGCGACGAACGCCTGGAGAGGTACGTGGAGATCCAGAGGAACGTGTGCAAGCAGGAGGACGTGCCGTTCATCGACCTGCGCTCCATTTACACGAAAGAGGAATGGAGCGAGATGCTGGAAGATGGCTCGCATCCGGACAGACAGGGACACGGAGAGATATACAGGGCGGTCCGCGATACGGTCGAAAAGGAAGGGCTCCTGGGTTTCTAGTTCTCCGCCTTCTGCTCCTTCACGTAATCCGAGGCGTTGAGTGCGGCGATGCAACCCTGGCCGGAGGAAACGGCGAGCTGCTGTGCGCCTCTTGAAACCACGTCGCCCGCTGCATAAAGTCCCGGGACTCCGGTCTCCATATCCTGGTTGACCTTGATGGTGCGGTCGTCGGCAGTTTCCACAAGGTCGGTTACATCCGAGTTGGGAACTGTCCCGATTTCCACGAAGACGCCGGTGACTTCGAGGTCGCGGATATCCCCGTTTTGCTCGTATTTCAGGCCCTCGACCATGTCGTCACCGTATATCTCCCGTGTCTCCGCGTCGCTGAGCACTTCCACGTTGTCCGCGTCCTTGACCTGTTCTATCGTTATGTCCTCGCCGGAAAGCTCGCTGGACCGGTTGAGAACGTACACGGTTTCCGCGATATCGGAGAGGTAGACCGCGGCCTCGGTGCCCGCGTATCCACCGCCTATGACCGCGACGTCTTCTCCCTGGTAGAGCGGGCCATCACATACCGCGCAGTACGCAACCCCGCGGTTCCGGAACTTCTCTTCGCCCGGGACGTCAAGCCTTCTTCTTGAGCCGCCTGTCGCTATCACCACGGCGTAAGACTCGAAAACGTCGCCTTCCTCTGTCTCCACCTCGAATCGGGAGTCGTTCTTTCTTATGTCTACTACAGGCGAGCCGACCTCCTCGTCGATGTCGTAGTCCCGCATGTGTTCAAGAAACCTGTCCGCAAGGTCTGGCCCGCTTATCGACCTGAAGCCGAGGTAGTTCTCCACCACGTCGGTATCGTTTATCTGGCCTCCGTATTCATCCGCTATAACAAGTACATCCATGCCGCTTCTTACAGCGTATATCGCGGAGGTCATCGCGGCGGAGGCGCCGCCGACTACTATCAGGTCTCTCATGAATTAACCGGTCGGGGTGAAATACTTAACCCTTTTTACCCTACCCGCGTCCATGGAGGCAGGGGAGACGGAAGCGGAACCGATAGCTGATATCCTCGTGGAATCTTCGCCCGGCGAGATATCGCCTGGCCTCGACGCCGGAAACTGGGAGCTGCCTGAAAGAACAGACAGCAGGGGTAGCACCGTCGCGAGATACGATACAGGCCGGGAAAGCGAGACACCCTCGCCGGGAAACCCTGACTACCCGGTCACGGTCGATCTATACGTGAGAAAGGGAAGCGAGGCCCGCGTGACTTTCTCGCCGGCCGGCGATGACATGGAGCAGTACGAAAACTTGTTCGAAGATATCGCCCGCGTCGAGGCCGACTGGCAGGCCATCAGGATAGAAGGGCTTGAAACCAGCCAGTTAGATGAGGTCATGGCCGGAGTCGAGCAGGTGGCGGAAAGCTACGCCGAGGATGTCGAACCTACTTAATAGTTTAGACCTGTTTCCCAAACAGGGGCGGAACTGGAAACCCTGCCGGTTTTCGACCCCGCTCTGCGAACGAAGCGGCGTTGGTCCAGTGGCTAAAACTCCTGTGCGGAGTTTAAGCTTCGCACAAAACGCATACGGCGTTTTGGAGTGGCTAAGACACGACCTTGCCATGGTCGTAACCGGGGTTCAAATCCCCGACGCCGCATCGCCCTTTTCGAGGTCGCATGCCGGAAGCAGCATGTGAACCCGCATGCTGCGCGCCTCAAACTCTTTTGAGTTTGTCTGCTCTGAGAAGTATATAGGCCTTCGACTTTTCAGCCGCTGAAGCAGTCGCAGCCGCAGGCCATGCTGAGGACCTGTTTGATGCTTTCTCTCAGTTCTTTGAGGCCTTCCCGGTCCCGGGCGGATGCCTTCCGGCTGGCTGCGCCCTCGATGCAGGAGACGAAGACCTTCGCGAGCTCTCCCGGTTGCCCGGTCCCGAGTTCTCTAAAAACATCTTCAGCTTCCTTGAGCACCATGTTGTCGATCTTCGAGAACTTCTCCGCGAACCCGCTGCTGTGGGACGCTTGCGCCCTCATCTCCAGGAACGCTTTCTGGAACTCCCATCGTTTCTCGTCCTCCATCCCGAGCGCGAGGTCCAGCATACCGTTCAAGCGCTCCCGTGGTGGTTTGTCCTCGAGTTCCTGGTGTTCTTTTTCTATGTGTCCGGACATCCAGTCCATGAAGGCCAGCAGCAGCTCCTCCTTATCCTCGTAGTGGTAGTATACCAGCGACTTCCCGGCGTCCATCTCTTCGGCTATATCCTGGATAGAAAGGTCCGAAAGCCCGTGCTCGCAGAGCGCCGCGTAGGTCGCGTCCATTATGTCCTGTTTTGTATCCGCCATCTACTGACTGAACGCTCGTTCAACTTTATAAAGCTGGTGATAAAATCTACCGATAGGTATGGCGCTACTCGACCTGCTCGCGAAGGCACACCTGCAGTACACCGACCATATCGTACTCGGCTGCCTTCTTGTTACAGGGATACTGGCGTTCGGTGTGCCCAGCATAGAGCTGCAGACCGATTTCCAGGCCAGCCTGCCCGACGACCTCGACCCGATAGCGACGCAGGACAGGGTGGAGGCAGAGTTCGGGAGCAGCGACTCGATAATAGTTCTTTTCCAGGTCAACGAGAAACCGCAACAGGAGGGCTATGTCACCGATGTCCGCGACCCGCGGATGATAAGGACGATGAACTTCCTTGAATCCGAGCTGCAGCGGGAGCCCGCTATCTCGTCCGTGAACTCGATGGCCTCCCTGTTTGAGCAGAATCCCGGAAGCAAACAGGAGGTTAAGAAGGTGCTGTCGAGGTCAGGAGCTTCTTTCACGAACCGTGACTTCACCGCCACCACGATGTACATACAGCTCAGCGAGGACATGACCGAGCAGAACGTTCGCGAGGCGACCCAGACCCTCAGCCAGAACATCGAAGAAGCGCCGAAGTATCCTGGCGTAGAGATAAAGACTACCGGGGTACCTGTGATGAGAAACGTGCTCTCTGACGTGCTTGTCTCGGACACTGTAACCATAATAGCGGCCGCCTCCGTGCTTATACTTGTCCTGCTCGCCGCGGTCCGCGGCCCTGTATACGGCACCGCTACCTTCATGCCGCTGTTCCTCGGCCTCCTCTGGACTCTCGGCGCCATGGGGTTACTCGGTATCCCGCTGACCATCGCGACCATCGCTCTCGGATCGATGCTTCTCGGCCTCGGCGTGGAGTACGGCTCATTTATCGCGGAGCGTATAATAGAGGAGACACGCGAGCAGGGGGTCGAGGACGGCATAATGACCGCCGTCCCGAACACGGGCAGGGCGGTACTCGGCTCATCCACGACCGATCTTGTAGGTTTCCTGTCGCTGCTTCTCGCATCCATCTCCTTCATGCGCGACCTCGGGATAACCCTTGCCCTCGGCGAGGGCCTGACACTTGCCTCGGCCCTGCTCCTGACGCCTGCACTGATAGTGAAGTACGAGCGCTGGAAGCAGGAGGACCGGCTCAAGTTCTTCGGCCACGAACTGCGAGGTGGTGAAATATGAACGGAAAGATAGAAGCGGCCATAGATCTCTACTCCCGGCTGCTTTTCAAGAGGCCGGGAACGGTCATACTGGTGGCATTGCTCGCTACAGCGGTGCTGGCTTCCGGTGCGTCAAAGGTAGAAACTGTGGAGCAGAGCCAGGAGGATATACTCCCGGACTCCGTCCCGACAATGCAGGCGTTCGAAACTGTCAGCTCGGAGTTCTCTACCGCCTCCGGCACGAGCTACACCATACTGCTCGAGACCGACCCGGACTACCCCGGTTCCAACGAGATAAGGGACATGAGGAACCCGGAAGCGCTGCGTTTCATGGAGAGCATCTCCAACGACCTCGAGGCCCTTGACAGGGTTACCTCCGTCACGTCTCCAGCGGACCTGTTCCGGGATATACCCTCCAGCAAGGCTGGTGTGCAGGAAGTTCTCGGGACTCTCGGCGAGGAGAGATGGCAGCAACGTATCTCCAGCGACTACCAAGCCGCGGTCCTGAGAATCGACACTGTAGAACTCACTGCGCACGAAGAAGTGGAGCTCGCGCAGCAGATCAGGCAGACAGTCCGAGCCCACAAGAAACCTGCGGGCATACAGGCAGGATATACTGGCCAACCTTTCATCGACGAGGCTTTCCAGCGGCAGACCCAGAAGACCATGAGCCTGACCGGAACGGTCGCCCTTTTAGGGGTCGCTCTCACGGTTATCATACTGTTCCGCTCCGTTTTCTACGGGCTTAACTCTCTGCTCGCACTGGTATTCGGCATCGCGACAGGTTTCGGCCTGTTCGGCTGGCTGGGCCTCGACATGAGCCCCGCGACCTCGGGCGCCCTCACGATGGGGATAGGGGTGGCCATCGACTTCGGTATACAGCCCATAGCCCGGTACATCGAGGAGAGGGAGGAGTCCGGTATCGAAAACGCGCTCTCCGAGACAGTCAAGGGCGTCGTGACGCCAATGACGGTAGGTCTCGTAGCTGCGAATATCGGTTTCATGTCTCTCAACTTCGGCCGCGTGACGTTCCTCTCCGACCTCGGGGTGTTGCTGACCCTGACGACCACGATGGCCTACGTCGCAGCTTTCACGGTGATACCGCCCGCCCTCGTCCTGTTCGACCGGTACCTTACCGGTAGCGGAACGCACGGCCTCCAGCTGCCAGGGTTAAAAGATACTACAGGTGAAACACAACCATGAAAATGAAAACACTCACGGCATTCGCGCTCGCCGCCCTGTTCGTTACCGGTGCGGCAGCGCAGCAACGACCAGCGACAAAACTGGAGCCGGTCCTCGTACAGACCGATCCAGTACCTGCACAGTCAGGTGAAGACGCAGAGATTATCTTCAAGGTACGGAACACGGGCAACACGGAGGCCCGGAACGTGAAGGTTTCAATACAGGACAGCTACCCGTTCCGGCTCAAACCTGACCGCAAACGGGCCTACCAGCTCGGCACGGTGACACCGGGCGAGGAGTACTACATCACCACAGAGGTGCTGGTAGCGGAGGACGCGCCCGACGGCCAGAATCCGTTAAAGGTCAACATCAGCACGGGTAGCGATGTAACTTTCACACAAGATATCCCTGTGACGGTCCAGAGCAGCGATGTCGAGCTCAACCTGGCCAACCTCAAGACCACGCCGTCGACCCTTCGGCCGGACACGGAGGACAACCAGATGACGGTCGAAGTCGTCAACAACGGCGAAAAGACCGCGGAGAACGTTCTCCTTGACCTCGAGTTACCCCCGTCTTTCGAGAAGACGAGCAGCTTCTCCACCCGCCAGGCCCTTGGGAACGTGAAGCCGGGCGAGGTCAAGCCGGCAACTTTCAACTTCGACATCTCGGAGAACGCAAGCGCGGGCATGGTCGACGTGCCGGCGGCGCTGTCCTACTCGCTCGACGACTCCGCATCGGATATCGAGCAGCAGGAATCGTTCCAGCTCCATATATCCGGCAAGCCGCAGTTCGAGGTGGTGGACACGCAGGCCCGTCTCAAGGCAGGAAGCTCCGGCAAGGTCCGGGTAAAGGTCAGGAACACCGGCGACGTCAAGTCCACCGCGACCCGTATCCGGGTGCTCGACTCCAGCGACCAGCCTTTCAGCTACGGATCCTCCAGCCACTACATAGGCACACTGGAGCCGGGCGCTACGGGCACGGCTGTGTTCGATGTCACCGCTGAAGCCTCGGCCGAGCCGAAGCAGTACCTCGTCGACTTTGAGGTCCGTGGTGTCAAGGATACCGAGGTATTCACGGAGTCGAAGACCGTCGATTTCCGGGTCGAGAACGGCGAGCAGTCCGGAATCTCGCTGCCTCTCTTGGCAGGGGTCTTCGCTGCGCTGCTGTTTCTCGCCTACTTCTTCCGCGGCCGCATCTACGCTCTCATCCGTAGATAGGCTGCGGGAACCCTACTTCCTTTTTCTTCTCTCTTTTCGACCATCGGAGTTAAGAATCTTGTACCGGAGGGCAGTGATATGAACTTGGACGTGGACAGGCAGACGCTTGTACTATCGGTGGTGGTCTTCCTCGTGTTCAGTCTTGGCGGCTTCTACCTCGCGTTCTACACGGGAGACACGCCGGAGCAGAAGTATGTTTCAGGCATGAACGTTACCGCCGACTCCGAGAACAACATCGTCACGGCAAGTTTCGACGGCCGGGAGATAGATCTCATGCACGAAGACTCCCGGCAGGCTCATTACTATCTCGACCTTGATCGGGATGGCAGCTTCGACCTTGAGCTTGAGGGCCTGGTCCACGACGGGCAGGTAAGGGAGCACAACCGGACGGTGACTTTAAACCGGACGAACTACAGGCTTTACTTCCGCTATCGCGACGATGCAGGGGAGGAAGATGACTCCTGGTTCAGGCTTTACCGTGTCGTCGAGCAGTGAATAAAAAGAAAAGAAAGTTGAGGGGTGCTAACCCCTGTTCTGAGCTCGCTGCCGGTCCTCGCCCACCATATCAAGCGGGTAGAGGAAACTTCCGGGAACAGTCCCGGCGTTGTTTGATCGATTCGTTGTTGCACCAGCCGCCATACCGGTAAGTACCAGTCCGGCGGCGAGCATCGCGAGTGTCTTGTTCATGTTCTCACCGGGCCAGCGTTCCCATGACAAGGTTTAACAGGCGGAACATTTAACGCGCGTTGATAGGTATTCGGCAACCGTTTATCAGC
Source organism: Candidatus Nanohaloarchaea archaeon (assembly GCA_042218325.1). Taxonomy (GTDB): domain Archaea; phylum Nanohalarchaeota; class Nanosalinia; order Nanosalinales; family Nanosalinaceae; genus JALDAJ01. Next base: position 893 of record JBDGRE010000023.1, on the reverse strand, counting down.
GTTCAGCACCGACGGGAAAAAGTTCAGAGCCGTTAACTGTAACGGGTCGCAACACTGTCATATGGTGTATGGATCGAGCTGCTCCTCCTTGGCCTCGTACTGCTGGGGTCCAAAAATCTCTATATCGTACTCCAGTTCGCCGTTCTCCTGCGCTTTATGGACGTCGTCCTCGAACTCGTTCCGCCTGAAAAAAATCCAGGGCGTAGTCCGCGAGGGCGAGACCGCCCCGAGAGCCATGAGTATCTTGGCTGTCTCAACGTTTCCGAATCAGACTGCCGTACCAGCTCCTGTACCGGTAGAGGCCCACAGAATCAGTCTGGCGTTACTGCCTGCCAGGTCTTCTTCTTTCTTCTTGAGTATGGCATCCGCAGTAGCCTGTAAGCCGATGGTGTCCTCCAGAGTCCGGGAACTGGCCTGTTCCTCGGAGAAGTATACCGTTTTCCATCTCCTCCTCCACGAGTCCGTAATCCTCGTCGTCTTTCAGCACGTACGCGATGTGCTCCGGGCCTATATCTTCGGCGGACGAGTTCCACCATATACGGTCTTCCATCGCATCAGAGGCAGCATCCTTTAACCACGGCATATCCAGGCGCTCGGCGTACTCAATAATTGTTTCGCCGTGGCCCGGGTTCCAGGGGAGGCCGTCCTCGACACTCATATAACCACAAAACAGGCCTATCTTTTTATCACTTTTAGATAACAACTTACGCCGGTCTTCTGGGTTCTGGCGCATCCGGGGAGAGATGTGCTTGTACCAGAATCTCTCTGGGGCAAGCTCCCTGAAAATTCCAGAAAAGATGAAAAATGAGGCAAGGAAATCTATGAGCATGGATATCTGCATAATCGGTGGAGGGATAGCGGGGCTCGGGCTCGCAGGACTCCTCCAGCGAAAA
>JBDGRE010000022.1:24305-27783 GCA_042218325.1 Candidatus Nanohaloarchaea archaeon | reverse complement strand
CTGCGATTCGGAGTATATCGTTTTCATCGACGACGATGTACGGGTGTATGATGGCTGGTACGAGGCTGTCTGTGAGGCCTTCGAGGATGAAAAGGTCGTAGGCGTCACGGGCAAGCTGGAGAACGAGGATTTGGAGATCGGTGGCCTCGCCAGGAAGGTCCGTGACTTCCTTTTCGGGGGCCGCGAGAGCCTCGGGGAGATAAAGGATAACGGTGTTATAAACGGCGATTTCTTTTACGACAAGCGGAAGGAGGTCAATCACATGCCTGGATGCAACATGGCATATCATGTTCCCACTCTGGAAAAGGTCGGCGGCTTCCAAGAGGAGTACGATGTCGGGAACTCTTACCGGGAGGATACCGTGGCCTCGTACCTCGTGGGCCAAAAAGGAAAGATTGTCTACGAGCCGGGGGCCGCGGTAGACCACCTTGCGGTCGACGAGGAGGGTGACAGGAAGAAGTGGATGTTCTACAATCCCTACTTGACCAAGTACTTCCTGAGTTCGAACGACGTGGTCAGCGGTTTGAAGGGCCGCCTCGGTTACTTCGTGAACAAGGCGGCGCGCCACGCGTACTTCCTCGGGCGCCGCCTCGCGAACCTCGACCTGATGTACAGGTACTACCTGTACGCCGAGCTCAGGTCTTTCCTCGACTTCGTGGTCTTCGACCGCGAGCCTGTAGAACACGTCTGAAGTACTGGCCGATGAACCCTGTGAAGTAGCCGGACCTCATAGCCGCATTAATCTTCACCAGCTCATAGAGGTTGCGCGGGTCGAGCGCATCGCGGCCGAGGTCGCGCACGCGGTAGAATAGCAGGAACAGCAGCGACAGGAGCCCTGGTGCGCCGTATAGCGGTGACAGAGCGATGAGGGGTGTCGTCATCGCCATCAGAGAGAGAGCGAGCAGTCCCGCAGTCTTCACGGCGTTGTAGTTGCCGGATTTCAGGCCCTTCAGGGTATCGTTTTCTGCGTCGCCGCGGCCGTACAGCCGGTACTGGTCGAACACCTCTTCCAGTGAGTCACGCATCTCCCAGTAGACCACCGCGTCCCGCGCGATCTGGTACTTGCAGCCAGCCTGCTTCAGCTGCCTGTTGAACTCCGTATCTTCTGCGGTGTACAGGTCCTCCGGGTATCCGCCGACCGCTTCCCATGCGTCCCGCTTGAAGGCCTGCGACCGGGAGCTCGGAGGCCAGTCCTCCGGCAGGTTCTCGATATCCGGTGTCTCCAGCACTCCGAGCACCTCTTTGAACCGGGAGCCGTCCGTCTTCGGCCTGAAAACGCCCGCGGACACGTCGGCCTCCGGGAAGCTCTCCACCAGGTTCTCCAGCCACTTCTCGTCGAGCACGCAACCGCCGTCGGTCGTCGCGATGATATCTGCGTCCGTCTCCTCGACGCCGCGGTTGCGGCCCTCGGCGATGTTGCAACCTTCTTCCACCAAGAGCTTGATCCAGCCATGCTCGCTGGCGTACTCCTGTATGACCTCTTGAGTACCGTCTTCCGAACCGCCGTCGACGAAAATCGCTTCTTCAGGCTGCCGTGTCTGGGCCACCACCGAGTCGAGCAGTTCCTCTATAGAGCCGCCCTCGTTGTAGACCGTGCAGACGAGTGCGACGCTTGTCATTTCTTCACCTCCAGCTTGACCCTGATGTTGGCAGTCGGGAAAAGGGCCCGGCTTACGGTATGTTCGTGCAGCCTCGGGAACCTGTTGACGAACCGTTCTATGAGGCCCCCGAGCGGGTAGGAAGCCATCTCTATCTTTCTTTCGACCATCTCGAACCTGGCGTCGGTGTAAAAGCTGTAAGGGCCTTCATCCACGAAATGGCTGAACGAATCGTACGTGAAGAAGTTCTCGTGCGTCGGGTCACCGTAGGCAGACCTCGACGTGAAATAGGGTACCTCTATCTCTACCACGGCGCCGTCTCTTCCTATCCTGTGCACCTCCTCCATCACCTTCACGACATCTTCGAGGTGCTCGAGCACGTGCGACATGAGGATGTACCCAAAACGGTCGTCCTCGAAAGGGTAGGGGAACTCGTCGAGGTCGTGCACGACATCTGCGGCCTCTGTATCCACTATGTCGACCCCTACGAATCCTTCCCTGTCGTCCTCTCCGCAGCCGAGATCGACTTTATCCGCCGGCAACTTCCTTCACCTTGTCGTCGAACCTCTTCACGAAACTCTCCCAGGTGTACTTTCTCGACTCCTGTTTACCTTTCTTGCCCATCCGCCTAGCCCGTTCCGGGTCGCTGGCCAGCTGCTCCATCGCGCCGGCTATATCCCCCGGTGTATCGTCGACCAGCAGTCCGGTCTCGCCGTCGATTATCGATTCACGGGGCCCGCCCTCATCGACCGAGATGATGGGTTTCTCGTAGCTGCCAGCCTCGATAGGTATGATGCCCCAGTCCTCGTTGATGGCCGTGAAAAGCACCGAGTAGCAGTTGCGGTACAGCTCCTCCCACTCGTCGCCCGGAACATTACTGCGCACCTCCGCTCCCTTGATCCCCGCGGCCTTCTCCTTCATCTCTTCGAAGTACGGCCTTTTCTCCTCGTTGACACCGCCCGCGACGACAAGCCGGAAATCCGTGTCCGGGTTCCTACCCCTGAACTCCTGGTAGGCGTCGAGCGCGAGGCCCTGCCGCTTGTAGTACGCGAAACGCGACGGATAGAAGAAGTAGTGCTCGTAATCTCCCGGCTCGTTGCCCTCTGTGTCGGCACCAGGATGGTCGACCGAGGTCCTCTCCTCGTCTATGAGGCCTCCTTCAAGCGCCCGCTGTTTCGTGGTCTCCGAGTTGAATATGACGTGGTCGAACAGCCTCCAAGCCGGTTTCTCGACCATGCTGTAACCTTTCCTCGCGAACCAGTAGAGCGCCCGTTTCAGCGGCCCGTACTCCTGCTTCTTGTACTCGACGATATCCTCGTCGTGCAGGAATCTGAGAGGTGTGTGACAGAAACCGATCAGCGGCAGCGACCGGTTCCTGAAGTTTATGGCCTCCGCTACGCCGCCCGTCGACACCACGAACGCGTCGAAATCGTCCAGCGGCAGCTTCGTCAGCATCGCGCCGAGCGTGAACAGGCCGCCGCGCAGGAACTCGCCGACAATCGGCAGCCCGCCGATTTCCCGGACGTCGTACTCCTCGAACTCCTCGTAAGTATCCTCAGGAACGTACTTGTTCGTGAAAACCGTGATATCGTGCTCGCTGTTCTCCAGTAGCTCAAGAAGCACCTTCTCGCCACCACCCTTGCAGTGAATCCAGGCATGGTAGACCGCGAGCCTCATGCCAAGATTTTAAAACCAGACTTTTTTAGCTTAAGTATGAAGAAGTATTTTGCGGTTCTTAGCATATTATTAGTACTACCAAGCGCTTTTAGCCTGGAAGCAAGCTACTTAGATAACTATACGTTGAAAGGGAATATAAGAACCTTTCAAACCTCGTCTGAATCTGATTTTGGTTTATTAGTTAATACACGAAACACCATAAA
>JBDGRE010000022.1:0-24205 GCA_042218325.1 Candidatus Nanohaloarchaea archaeon | reverse complement strand
AGAACGGTTCTGTGGTGTGGGAGCGTGAGGTGGGGCCTGAGCGTTTCCGGCCTGTAGTTACCGGTGACAGGATAGCGTATGTTGATGGGTCGAGCCTGGTGTACAGGAGCGTCGAGGGCGGTGAGAAGACCGGTTCTTTCGAGCTCGGCCGGGTTGCTTCCAGGCTGAAGGAGTTCCCGGGCGAGGACTGGTTGACCGCGAGGCAGGGCGACAACCTGTCGATCTTCGGGATGGATGGCCGCAGGCTGTTTTCGTTCGATACCGGCGGCATGGACGAGGGTTACCAGTTCACGCAGTACGACAGCGACCCGAGAAAGGAGATAGCGTACGGCGACGGCGATACAGTGCATATCGTCGATATCTCGGGCAGCAGAGTTTCTGTGAACCAGTCGCTCAAGGAAACCGTCTTCTTGGGTTCGGGCCGCGCCATGTTGAAGGCGGTAGCTCTCAACCAGACCTCTTTCGTCACACACGATCTCGGAGAGGTACGGAAAGAGGTGAACAGGACAGGTCTGGAGCCTGTAGGCGTGGGAGACGTGTCAGGCGTGGCGTCTGTCCAGTCCGTGAACGAGGCCTTCAACATCTCGAAACCCAAGTACTTCGCCGGTTCGCGGGAGAAAGCCGTCTACGTGGCGGCGCTCGCGGCCAAGAACAACGCAACCCTCACGTTCGATGAAAGCGATGCGGACCGCGACTTCTCCAACTACTCTGTGAATGAGCTGCAGAAGAGGTTCGTACAGGAGTTCCGCCCGCACCATGTGGCGGTCGCGGACCTGGACTCGGACAGGGGTACGCTCGCGGCCTACATGGCGGTGAGGCAGGGTGTACTTCCCGTGGAATTCGAGCAGGAAGTTGACTACCCCTCGGAAGAAGAACTTCAAAATCAGGAACTTGATGCAGGGGACTGGAACACGGATAACGGCGTTATAAAACTGGAAAGGAAGATCAGGGAGGCGTTCGAGAGGATCGGTGAGAACAGGAACACCGTCTTCGACGGCAAGTACGTCTCGCTGCTCGACGGGCCGCGAAAGCTCTACAGGGATCCTGTGGAGAAAGGCCTGATAGATGACGGCAAGGATGGCAGCTACTTCTACTCCGATTTAGCCTACGGCGACCTGGACGGCGATGGCAGGCTGGAAGCAGGAGTCGGCCGCTACCCTTCAGAGGTCGGAGATGCAAGCGCGGTCTACCACCGCTCCCTGGTGCGGGAGTCGGACAAGGAGGCTGTACTGGCGGGAGAGTACCTGCACTCCCGGTGGCCGGTCATACTCGCGACCTTCGGTGGCGGTATGTGGGATGTCAAGAACCTGGGATATGTGCTCAAGAAGCAGGACTTCGATGTCGAGCGGTTGGTCGAGCAAAGGTCTCAACCTGTGGCCCTTATCACGGACCTGCTCGGCTTCCCTACCAAGATGGACCTGTTCGTGGGTGAGGTCAAGACAGCAAAGGACCAGATAGGGAAATACGTGGGAGCGACCGGGGCCGCGGCAGTGAAAAACGCTGCCTTCGTGGTAAGAGGTCTGAACTACGCGGAGCGGGTACTCCAGCTCTACCTCGAGTTCGACTGGCGTGGCTGGCAGCCTCTCAAGCAAGATATTGACGTCCCGGATGGTGCGTCCATAGAGGAGCTGAGGCAGGCCGCTTTCAGTTTCCTCCCGGACCGGCACCCAGAGCTGACCAAAAGATCTCTCGTGAACCGGATGCAGGGGAAAGACGTTATCTACCTGCAGCTGATCGGTAACTCCACAGGCTACACGATGCCGAACAACAGATCAGGGTTCGTCCACGACAGCTACTCGGGCGGTGAAAGGCTAAAAGCAGGTGAGCTGCCGGAGGTAGACCGGTCTATAGTATGGGACAGCTCGATCAACGCCGGAATGCATAGCAGCGAACTGAAGAGAGCTTTCCTGGAAAACGGCGCTTCCTCATACCTCGGGTTCAGCTCGGTGAGCTACGAGGCCTACACGTCCTACATCTCGAGGCGTTTCTTCCGTCACGGAAACACGCTGGGTGAGAGCCTGAAGGAATCGGTCAACGACCTCAGGTCCGCGTTCATCGTGTACAACCCGGCCTCCGCATACAGGACTGGTGTGCGAGAAAAGATGGAGAAGTCGCTCTCGCTCTACGGTAATCCAGAGATGCCAAAGGACCCTGTGGAAAAGCCGGAGCTCAACACATCCCGGGCGTGCGAAGAAGGAGTATGCGAGATAGAGGTGAGGATAGATCCTGGACCGAAGGTAATAAAACAAGACGGGAAGAAGCAGTTCGTCTTTAATGCCACGGACTACCTGGTTAAAGGCCTGGCTCCTATAACGCCGTTATACAGCTACTCCCACGAGCTTCCAGACCGGGCTGAAGTAATCTCGTCAGACGTCAGCTACAGCTACCGGAACGTGAGCGGTGTGGCCCGTAGCCGGAACCACCTGCTCTCTCATTCCGGTAGTTTCGAGAACAGGAGTATCGACCGCGGGAAGTTCCCGGGGAAACTTTACAGGTTGAACAGCTCGCGGCTCGAGTACGTCCAGGCCGCTATCCAGTACGGCGAAAACAGCTCGAGGATACTGGAGCAGGGCTCGACAACTGTGAGGTACAGGAGCCCTGTGACGGTCGAACTGGAGCGGGATGGTGGGAGTATAGTCGCAAATGTTTTCTCCAGCAAGCAGAGAAACGTGAGCCTTGCCTACTCCATAGACAGAGAGCGTGGCTCGAAGCCAGTCCAGCTGGAAAAGGGGAAGAACAGAATCGTTCTCAAGAACTTAAACTCCGGCGTCCATGATGTCGAGGCCTATATATACCAGAAAGATGTGCTTGCGCGCGCAGAGAAAGAAATCAGGGTTCCACAAGATATAGAAACCGTCGTCTTCTCGCCGGACATCCACCTGGGCTCGGTAAGAGAGGTCAGGGTCGTGTTGGAGAACCCGAACAGCTTCAGCGTCACCCGGACCGCCGAGATCTCAATGTCCGAGAATCTACAGCTCGGGTTCCTTGAAAGGCCGTCGAAGGAGGTGGAAATAGGACCGCACTCCTCGAAACAGGTTTCATGGGAGGTCACAGGTATAGCGACCGGTGAAGCGGAGGTCGAGGTCGCCGGGAGCCAGGACGAACTTGTGGTAAGACCTGCTACAGACATCAAAAGTATCATGACCCCGGCAAAGCTCGCACAGAGCCTGTCTTCGCCAGGTACGGATTTCTCGGTCAGCAGGAGTCATTCCGGTCGCAGTGTCCGGCTCGATACCCAGAAAGGATACGCCAGCTACACGGTCAACTCCACTCACAGGATATCCATCCTCGACACCCGGACCTTCAGGGCCTCTATCAAAAAGAACCCGGAAACAGTCCTGAGAAAGGTCATGACAGATCGGGGAAGGTATGTTCAGGTTACAAGAGACGGTAGAACCAAGGAAAGGACCTATGGAGTTGCTCCCGACGACCCGGATAAGAAGCTCGAGTTATTGAGGAAAGAGATAGAGAATCTGGAAGAGAGGTATCAGGCAAGTGAGGCCAGGATGCTGAAGACGAAACGGAACACGGAATAGACGACCTGGCCCACCGCGAGTATCATACTTGCGACTATGCTGGCCGCGGTCTTCTGGAAATCGGTAGGCGCGTACTCACTTTCGGTTCCTGATCCGCCGTGACTCACTATGTGAGAGCAGTCGATGGAAAGACTTAAATCAGCCAGTGTTGCCACGGCCCGGCCGGGAAACAGGTTCACTAAGTTCTGATTGTTTGAACAATCTCCACACGAAACAAAGGGGTGGCTAATCGGCTCCTGGCCACATCCAGACGAAACAGAGGTGGTCGAGAGAGGTCAGAGCCTTTCGCAAGAGGTAGAAAGATCGAGCCGGTAACCGACCCCCCTTATTTCGAGTGGAGACGTCTGAGCGTGCTGGATTCTTACGTTATAACACATCTATAATATATAACAGTGTTATAGCGGTGGGGTTGTTGTTTTACCATATTTCCAGTCGAAATCAGGGGGTGGGGGTTCAGGTACCCCGGCTTCATCTGGAGTAGTATTTTAAACCTTGATTTCAAGTGAAGTTCACACGGCGATAATATGGCAGATGATGAGGGGGGAAAAGTTTCGGTAGCGGGTGCGGGACTCAAGTCCAAGTTCTCGAACTACATACACCAGGACACGGTCTTCAGGAACAAGGAGGCTCTTACCACCAACTGGAAACCAGAGAACATACTCCACCGTGACCAGCAGATCAATGACCTTGCCTCGATACTGGCCCCGGCGCTGAAGGGTGACGACCCGAGCAACGTCTTCATCTACGGCTCGGTCGGTACCGGGAAGACGCTTATCACGAAGCATGTTACGGAAGAGCTCCGGACTGTGGCACACGAGGAGGAGGTCGACCTCAACATAGTTTACATAAACTGCAAGATGAAGAAGGTAGCTGACACCGAGTACAGGCTGCTCGCGAAGCTTACCCGACAGCTCGGCGAGGAGGTCCCCTCGACGGGCCTCCCGACGGACGAGGTATACTCCCGTTTCTTCGATGTGCTGCAGGACCAGGAGGGCGTCGTGATAATAGCGCTCGACGAGATCGACGCGCTGGTGAAGAAGGTGGGTGACGAGTTCCTCTACAACCTTACACGTATCAACGACGACCTCGAGCAGACCAAGGTCTCCATCCTCGGTATATCCAACGACCTCAACTTCACAGAGTACATGGATTCCAGGGTCAAGTCGTCGCTGTCCGAGGAGGAGATAATATTCCCGCCTTACGACGCACTCGAGTTAAGAGAGATACTGAAGTCGCGGGCTGATACAGGCTTCGCTGAAGAGGCGCTCGAGGACGGCGTGATATCCAAGTGCTCAGCCCTCGCCGCACAGGAGCACGGCGACGCCCGCAGAGCCCTCGACCTGATAAGGGTCGCTGGCGAGCTTGCGGAGCGGTCGGAGCAGGAGAGCGTCACGAAGTCGCACGTTGACAGGGCACAGGACAAGATAGAGCGCGACAGGATAGTCGAGACGGTTCGGTCGCAGCCGAAACACTCAAAGCTCGTGCTTTACACCATACTTGAGATAGCTGAAGAGGAGGAAGAGGTGGCCACCGGCGACGTCTACTCGAAGTACAAGGAGATCTGCGGCGAGATAGATGTATCCGAGCTGACACAGCGCCGGGTATCTGGTCTCATCTCCGAGCTCGACATGCTCGGGGTCATCAACGGCAAGGTCATCTCGAAGGGACGCCACGGCAGGACAAGGCAGATAAGCGTTGACCTGTCGGAGGATATCAGGGCGCGTCTCCGCGAGATGGTGGAAGACAAGTTCTACATATAGGCCTCCAGGGGGAGGGTAGGATTGAACGAGAAAGCAGTAAAACAGCTAACACAGAAGGGTTGCATCGTAGAAAAAGATGCTGCAGAAAAGATAACAGAGCAGGACCTCGAGCGTATAGAGGCCCTTGATTCTCCGCCGATGTACATCACGGAGCCGATGCTTTCACGGCTCCGGGAGGACCACGAGAAGCTGCAGGAGCAGATGACAGAGGTGGAGAGCGGTGACCAGAAACTCATGGTGAAGAAAGACAGGGAACAGGTCCCCGGTGAGATAGAGGCCGCCGTAGACGACAGCAACGTCGGGGACACGGAAGAAGAGGACGCGACAGGGGAAACAGATGCAGCCGCTGACACTGGTGTCGATGAGGGTGAAGGAAGCCCCGCCCAGGATCCGAACCCGGGCGACGTGGACCAGGACGTCCAGCGGCCGGCCTCAACTATGAGAGACACAGGTTCCCGGGACCTCCGGACCAAGGTCGAGGTGCTCGACCAGGCGGATATCTCGAAGGAGGATAAAGATGTGCCGGAGTTCCTGCAGTACTACAACGACCGATACGACAGGATGAAGAAGATACTGATGCAGCGGATGGAGATGAAGTCCGCAGTCAGCATCCAGCGGCTGGACCGCCGTGACGAGGGCGAGGAGGCCGCCACCGTCGGCCTGGTGAAGGACAAATACTCCACCCGTAGCGGGAAGTACATCATCGAGCTGGAGGACAAGACCGGCACCTTCAAGGCGCTGATCGATGAGAGAGACGGGGACCGCATAGTTCCCGACGAGGTCATAGGCGTCCGTGGTTCGATGGGAGAAGACATAATATTCGCAAACTCTGTCGTCCGGCCCGACCTGCCGATACCGGACGGCGTCAACACCACCAGCGAGAAAGTTAAAGCGGCGTACATATCCGACTTCCACGTCGGCTCGAAGGATACGATGTACGACCGGATGGACAAGTTCGCCCGCTGGCTCAACAGCGACGAGGCGAAGAAGGTCGGCTACCTCGTAATCCCGGGCGACATCGTCGAAGGTGTCGGGACATACCCTGGCCAGGAAGAAGAGCTCGAGATAACGGATATCTACAGGCAGTACGCTCGGTTCGAGGAGTGGGCGGAGAAGCTGCCCGACGACCTTGAAATCATAATCGGGCCGGGGAACCACGATGTCGTGAGGCTCGCCGAGCCCCAGCCCGCATTACCTGAAAAGGCGCTGCCGAACATGAGCCAGTGGGAAAACGTCCATCTGGTCCAGAACCCGCAGTACGTCCGCCTGCACGGCATCAGGAGCAAGGGCATAATGAACCTGATTTACCACGGCTACAGCTTCGACGACCACGTCGACCAGATACAGGAGCTGCGGGAGAAGGCGTACGACGACCCGCACCACGTCATGATAGACCTGCTGAAGCGGCGGCATCTCGCGCCGACCTACGGCTCCAACCTCCTGTCGCCAGAGGAGGAGGACCACCTCGTCATCGTCAGGAAGCCGGACATCCTCGCGAGCGGCCACTTCCACAGCCACGCGAACGAGAGCTACAAAGGCGTCAACGTCATCTGCGCCTCGACGTTCCAGCAGCAGACCGACTTCCAGAAACGCGTCGGCCACGAGCCCCAGCCCGGCCTCGTAACATTCGTAGACTACAAGACAAGAAACACCGAGGTGAAGAAATTCTAGAATGAGACTTCTGAAAGTTTCATCATCAGGTCAGGGTTCTTGGAACCCTACATCAGCCACCGGTTCACTTGAGGTGACTGTATAGTTATGGAAACTGAGGACTACTTCGAGCGGCTGAGGGAGGAAACCGATAAGGCGTACGATATAGCCGAAGAGGCTCGAGAGCAGTCGAAGGATCCCGAGGCCCGTGTCGATATCCCGCGTGCGGAGGACCTGTCGGAGAAGGCCTCGTCGCTCGTCATCGCGGCGAAGTTCCCGGAGCTCGAGGACCAGGGAGTCGCGGCCCGGATACGTGAACTCGAGGAAGAGTACGGCAAGAACGACGAGCGTGTATCGTTCGAGATCGCGAGGGAGATCGCCTCGGGCGATTTTTACGAGTTCGACGAGCTGGAGCGGGCGTGTGACGCTGGCATCCGTGTCGGTGCCTCCTACATGACGGGCGGCATCACCACCGCTCCGCTCGAGGGTATCGGCGACGTGAAGATACGTGAGAACGACGACGGAACCGACTACCTGGCGATGTACTACTCCGGACCCATCCGCTCCGCGGGAGGAACCGCCTCTGCCATGAGCGTTCTGCTCGCGGACTATGTGCGGAAGAACGTCGGGCTCGACAGGTTCAAGCCGTCGGAGACCATAGTCAAGAGGTACGCGACGGAGGTCGACGACTACTACAACCGGGTCACGGCGAAGCAGTACTACCCCGAGAGGGAGGAGACCGAGATGATCGCGGAGAACGTGCCTGTGGAGGTCACGGGCAGCCCGACGGAGCAGATAGAGGTCTCCAACTACAAGGACCTCGAAAGGATAGATACGAACCAGATAAGAGGCGGTATGTGCCTCGTCTACCTCGACGGCCTGCCACTCAAGGCACCGAAGATAAAGAAACGCATAGAGTCCTGGGGCGAGGAGTTCGGGCTCGAGCACTGGAAATGGGTAGAGGACTACCTTGAGCTCCAGGAAGAGCTCCACTCATCGGGAGGCGACGAGGAAGGAGAGGAGGAGACGAAGTACACCCCGGGCGACAAGTACCTCGGCTCCATAACCGCGGGCCGCCCTGTATTGGGCCATCCCGGGGAGAAAGGCGGTTTCCGGCTAAGATACGGCCACTCCCGGGCGAACGGGCTCGCCGCCACTTCTTTCCATCCTGCCACGATGGAGGTGACGGAGCGTTTCCTGTCCATCGGCACGCAGCTCAAGGTCGAGCACCCGGGAAAGGCAACGGTCGGGACTCCATGCGACGCCCTCCATCCCCCGGTGGTGCGGATGAAGAACGGCGACGTCGTGGAGCTGGAGACACGGGAGGAGGCCCGCGAGAAGGAGCACGACATCGAAGAGATACTTTTCCTCGGCGACATACTGGTTACGTACGGCGAGTTCGTGGAGAACGGCAAGAGACTTCTGCCGTCGCCCTACGTTGAGGAGTGGTGGGAGAAAGATCTCGAGGCTGCGCTCCAGGATAAAGACGTAAAGCTGGGCCGCGACTTCTCCGACCGCGCTCCCACACCCGGCGAGGCGTTCAAGATATCGGACAAGCTGGATATACCGCTGCATCCGTGCTGGACGTACCACTGGGACGAGACCACTCCTGACAGGTTCGAGGCCCTGCACGAGGCGGTCAACTCCGGGAGCCTCGAGGGCGACCAGGTGAAGAAGTGCCTCGAGGACATCCTGCTGGAGCACCGGGTCGAGGACGGTGAGATAAAGGTGGAGGAGGCCGACATGGAAGTGCTGCTCGAGATGCTGGAAGGAGCGAGGGAGCCAGATATCGATGACAGCGACGAGATACTTGATTACCTTGAGGAGGTCTCGGGCTACAAGCTGAATCCTCAAGCTCCCCACTACATCGGCGCCCGGATGGGAAGGCCGGAGAAGGCCGAGAAGCGGACGCTGGAAGGCCGGCCCCAGCTGCTGTTCCCGTGCGGCCGCGAAGAGGGCGGAAGGATGCGCAACCTCGCCGAGTCGTACAAAAAGGAGACGGTCAGGCAGAGCATAGTCCACAACCGATGCCCTGAATGCGGAGATTTCACCTACTTCTCCTACTGCGTCAGCTGTGACGTCCCAGCGGAAGAGGTCTGGTTCTGCAGCGACTGCGGCAAGCAGTTCGACGAAGAACAGGAAAAGTGCGGGAGCTGCGGCAACGAGTACTTCAACAGGCACCGCGAGACCGATATCGAGGTAAAGCAGCTGCTGGATGAGGCCATGGAGAACGTCGACATGCGGCTCCCAGAGCTGCTGAAGTCGCCGCGCGGCATGTCAGGCGAGCACCGGCACGTCGAACCCATCGAGAAAGGCCTGATAAGGCAGAAATACGGCCTTTATGTCAACAAGGACGGCACGGTAAGATACGACGCCACCGATCTCCCGATGACTCATTTCCGGCCTGAAGAGATATCGGTCCCGGTGGAAAAGCTCCAAGAACTGGGGTACGAGGAGGACGTCGACGGAGAGCCTCTTGAGAGAAGCGACCAGGTCGTCGCCCTGAAGCCGCAGGACATAGTCATACCGGACTCCGAGAACACACTTCCGGCGTCGGACTACCTCGTCAATGTCGCCAAATTCGTGGACGGGACGCTGGAGAAGCTTTACGGCCTTGAACCTTACTACGACGTGGAATCGAAGGAGGACCTCGTCGGGGAGCTTGTCATCGGCCTGGCGCCGCACACATCCGGGGGCACGGTCGGCCGCATCATAGGCTTCACAGACGCCAAGGGAATCTACGCCCACCCGTACTGGCATGCCGGGAAAAGACGGAACTGTATGCCCGGTGATTCAGAAGTAAAAATGGCTGACGGCTCTTGTTCCACTCTAAGGGAGCTTTTTGATGGCGCTGAAGGCGAAGCGGAGGCTGACTCGGCAGGAACCATAGAGAAAGAGATTGATAGACAAGTTGTAACTGTTGATACGACCGAAGTCACCACTGCTAAAGCCAGCAAGGTGATTAAGACCCCCGCCCAAGACCATAAGATAGAATTTGAGACCAGGTCAGGCAGGAAAATCGAAGTGTTCCCTGATCACAGGATGAAAACCGCCTCAGGAGTAAAAAGAGCAAGGGAACTCGGAGAAGGAGATAAGCTATTCACACCTCTTGAGGTAGACGTTGAAGTGGAAGATAGGGATACCCTGAATCTTGCTAATCAGCTTTCAGGCTCCCGACGTATAATGGTCCGAGGAGCTGAAGAAAAAGTTGATTCGGCGATAGACGAACTGGGAGGCCTGAAGACTGCTGCAAACAAGCTGTCGGTTCCGAAAAAGTCTCTAGGCAACTACCGGTATAGAGGAAGTATATCTCTTGACCTCTACAGAACTCTTATGGAAAAAAGTTCCCTGGATAACGGAATACCGGATGAAGCGGGGATAGCCGCCAAAGCGGATACCGTAGAACTCGATACAGAAATCGAGTTAGATACAGATTTCATGAGGCTCTTGGGCTTCTACCTGGCAGAAGGTTACACACGGAAGTCTGAAAAAGAAGGAAAAGAGTTCTACCAAGTCTGCCTATCGTTTGGTGAAAAAGAACTCAAGAAGGATATCCGTGACGCGATACACCAGACCTTTGACATAGAACCAGGTGAACAGGACCATACTCTTGTTATAAGCTCACGACTTGTCTACGAACTCTTTGAATCGCTGGGATTAGGTTCCGGGGCGCATGAAAAAAGGGTTCCAGACTTCGTTAAGAGGCTTCCAGAGGAAAAAGTTGCGGAGATGCTTTCAGCCTACTTCGCAGGGGATGGATCGGTCGAGAAAGGTCGACTGCATGTACAGGCGACCAGTGTTTCAAGAGAGCTGCTTGACGATATCGATTTCCTTTTGAAGCGGTTCGGGATCTACGCTCGGTACAGCCAGAGTGAGAGAGAAGCAGGAGGTATACTGGTGGATAAGTACGGTGAGGAGCACTATCAAGGCAGAACTTTTGTCTCCAACAAGCTGCACATCCGGTCATCTCACGCGGTCAACTTCGGAAAGGAGATAGGCTTCACCTTGGAAAGAAAGCAGGAAACGCTCGAAAACGATTACAGCATAGAAGGCCAGACACGTGAGAAGAGAGAGGGCCAGCTGGTAAAGGAGGAAATAAGGGAAATAGAAGTTAAGAAATCTGACGATCGATTCATGTACGACATAGAGGTGGAGGGTACGCATAATTTTGTCACTAAAGACAATATAGTAACTCAGAACTGCGATGGGGACGAGGATGCGATACTGCTGCTGATGGACGGCCTTCTCAACTTCTCCCGCCAGTTCCTGCCGGACATGACCGGCGCCAGGACGATGGACGCGCCGCTCATCCTCTCGACCGTGCTGAACCCGGACGAGGTGGATGACGAGGCCTGGGCCATCGAGACCGTGGACGAGTACCCGCGCAGCTTCTACGAGGAGACATACGACTACAGGTATCCTTGGGAGCTGGAGACGGAGATCGAGATAGGAGAGGACATCGTCCACAGCGAGGAGCCGTTCCGGCACGGCTACACCCACGAAACCTCGAGCGTGGAGAACGGGCCGAACCAGAGCGAGTACGTCACGCTCGACGAGATGTCGGAGAAGACCCAGCAGCAGCTGGGCCTCGGGAGGCGGATAAAGGCGGTCGACGAGGACGATGTCGCGGGTCTCCTGCTGAAGAAGCACTTCATACCTGATATCAAGGGCAACCTGCGCAGCTTCTCTTCGCAGGAGATGCGGTGCAACGACTGCAACACCAAGTACCGGAGGGTGCCGATGACGGCGCAGACCATCGCCCCGACAGGGAAGACGACGGCGGAGTGCCCGGAGTGCGGCGGAAAGATCCTGCTGACGATCTCCGAGGGCACCATCAAGAAGTATCTTGAGCCGTCAAGGAAGATAATCGAGAACTTCGAGGTGTCGCCGTACGTGCGGCAGCAGATTCTCATCCTGAAGGATACGTTGCAGAGCCTGTTCGGCAAGGATAAACGGCAGACCGGGATAAAACAGTTCACTGCGTGACCATAAAGTTATTTAGTGTCTGTCCCTCTTGAAAGGTATTATGAACAGCGACGTTACAGTCAGGGAGGTCATGACGGACGGCGTCATCGCCATAGAAAAAGATAGTACGGTAAAGGAAGCAGCCAGGATGCTGAAGGAAGAGGGCATCCGCGGCCTCGTGGTTGTGGAGGAAGGCGAGGCCATCGGTATCGTCGTCTGCCGTGACATCGTCTACCAGCTCGTATCCGCCGGGGAAGACCCAGAGGATGTGGATATCGGTGAGGTCATGAGTACCGACCTGATTGTTGCGGAGGAGGACGAGCTCCTTGACGACGTCGCGATGGCGATGATAAGGAACAACATATCCCGTGTACCGGTCGTCCGGAACGACATGCTTGTCGGCATCGTGACGCAGTCCGACATCCTCAGGGCGTGGCCCGGATTCGCGGAGATACTGGAGGAGCAGGAGGAACTCGACGCGCCTGCTGAACCGCGGGAGGAGACACGTAGCGGTGTGTGCGAGGACTGCGAGAACTACTCCGAGGACCTGAAAGAGGTCAACGGCAGGATGATGTGCGAGGAGTGCCGTGAAAGCCTCGACGTCAGCTGACGTCAACCCTTTTTTATCACCGCGTACAACTGTAGCACATGGATATAGTCGAGGAAATCGACAGGAGACGTAATACCTACGCGATCGACGAGCCGGACAGGGCCTACTCGGAGATCCGCGACCTGCTGGACCGGAGGATGCATTTCGACCACGTCTCCGAGGAGAAGTACTTCAACGACGTCGAGGAGAAACGTATCCGTTCCAAGATCATCGCGATGGAGGCCTTCGACAACGTGACGAAGGAGGAACACGAGATATACATAACCATAGACGGGCAGGCCCGCGAACTTGATATCCAGGTGAAGTCCAAGCTTATCACACATTACCCGATGGAGGGATGGCGGAACACGCTCTGGTACTACGCCTACAGGGCGCTGTACGACAAGTTCCTCTACGGTCACGTTAGGCACGGCTACGAGCCCGCGGTCGAGGAAAAGCTGGACGAGCTTCTCCACCGTATCAGGCAGAACGTGGAGGCGAACGCCTGATGGTGATGTTCACAGAATCGGACATACCCGCGAAGGCCGACCACATGTTCGTCCACGAGGACCCCGCAAGGCTGTACCGCGGCCTGAGGGAGATGCTGGTCGAGGAGTTCGATATGGACCGTGTCGAGGAGGGCAGGATGGAGTTCAACGTCAGCAAGCCGAAGGACCGCGTCAGGCTCCACGCCTACAAGGAGAAAAGCCCGCACACGGTGATATACTACAGCATATCCATGAAGGCGAAACCACCCCGCGATGTCTACAAGCATGACAGGCCGGACGATATCATGAAGGCCCGCGTCAAGGTCACACCTCTCGTCTTCACGATGTACCCTGGCGGGGAACCGATATCCTGGGAGCCGAGACCGCAGTCGGAGTGGCCTACAGAGCGTGTAGGCGGTGACAGGCCGGGCCTCATGGCGGAGCCCGAGGACGTCACGAGGTTCCAGAGATCCAAGCTTTACAGGATACTGGTCGGTATATGGTACAACAAGTTTTATTCAAAAGAGATAGAAAGATACAAGGAGGAGGCCGAGGAAAGCATGCTAAGGATGATGAACCTGTTCCGCGAAAAATTCGGGGTCGAAGAGGCTGTCGGGAGGACAGGCGCCTCCCATTACAGGCCTCCCTGGAAGTGAACACATGAGAAGCCGTGAGGTGATCAGAGCTTGAGCCACGATGAGAAGTCCTTCATGGACAGGTTGATGTACTGGTTCGAGACACCGAGTCCAGGGAAGAACCACGAGGACAATATCTGGAGTGACTTCCACCTTTTCAACGGCGAATGGATACAGATACAGAACCGGACCGACTGGTACGAATCCCCCAACCTGCCATCGATATACGAGGACCACAAGTACATCATGAAACAGAACATGGGGATGACGCGGCCGGAGGAGACGTACTACCAGCAGAACATCGACACCAATGCGTTCAAGTCCACGATGTACGCCGACACGGACCTGCCGAGCGGCCGCGGAAGACTGAGGATCGTAACGGACATATGGACCAAGACCGCTCCTTCGGGCGAGAACGACTTCGGGATGGTGGAGTACCTCGTATCGACGAAGATAAAGTACGACATGCCGAACGGGGTCGACTTCCTGCCCCGGATCATAGCCAAACCGCTTAACAAGTTCTTCCGGTGGGCCTTCATCAACTACATCGGCGAGGAGATGATAGAGCGGGACGGCGAGTTCGCCATAGAGAAAGCGCGGGAGTACTACCAGTACGTCCGCAAGTACCACGGCGAGGAACCTATCCAGACCAAGACCCGGCAGGCCGAGTTCAAGCCCGCTCCGGAAGAAGGCATCTTTTTCCAGTGAAACTCTCGAAACTCGAAGAGTTTCCGGGAGTACAGAAACCGCCCTTCGGTTTCGAACTGATGTCAGTTTCATCAACAGGGAGCCTTCCTGCTGGAAGGCACAAAGTTTAGATTTATCTGCTCTTGAAGTGCGTTCAGCGCAGCTGAACGTGCTATGGTGATGAAACTTCCAGAAGTTTCCCGGTAGAAACATAAGACTTGCACCCCCTGTTCTTGGATAGTGCTGTCCTGCGGTCAGTAGCCACGAGAATCCTCCCGGAGACGGTAGAGGCGATGAATGGCTATGTTACGGGGCAGCAAAATCATGATAGATGACAGAGATCTACGTCAGGGTGGAGCCGGGACAGGAAGGATTCGAGGTAGAGTTCAAGGATTTCCCGACGTTCCGCCTTGAGAACGAGGCGGAGAACGGCAGGGCCAACGCGGAGCTGGTCCGGCGGCTGGAGGAGATACTCGGAGAAAAACCAGGTATCGTCTCCGGTCACCACTCCCGCAGGAAGAAGATCCGAGTAGATATGCCGGAGGATGAGATTATGGAGAGGCTTGAAAAACATGAGTAAGGTCGCACAGAGTTCGGCGAAGTACGTGATAGAGGCCGAACTGGAATCCTCTGGGCTCGTGGAGAAACCGGATATCGTCGGCGCTATCTTCGGCCAGACGGAGGGTCTCCTCGGCGACGACCTGGACCTCCGCGAGCTCCAGGAGCGCGGTCGCATCGGGCGTATACAGGTCGAGGTCGACAAGTCCGGCGGCTCCTCCAGTGCGACGATAACCATACCTTCTTCGCTGGACGCGGCCGACACATCGCTCATTGCAGCGTCGCTTGAGACCATAGAGCGCGTGGGACCGACGAACGCGGACATACAGGTCAACGAGATAAGGGATGAAAGAGTCTCTAAGCGCGACTACATCGTCAAACGGGCCAAGCAGCTGCTCGAGGATTTGAACGACGATACGCCGAGCCGCGGCAAGATAAACGAAGAGGTCAAGCAGGAGGTCAGGGCGGCCGAGATATCGGAGTTCGAGGGCTTCGAGGCCGGGCCTGAAGCCCGTAACTCGGAGGAGATAGTCCTCGTTGAAGGCAGGGCCGACCTCGTCGAACTCCTGAAGAACGGGGTCAAGAACGCTGTCGCTATAGGAGGTACGGACGTGCCCTCCAGGATAGCGAATCTGACCTCCGGCAGAGAGGTCACTGCCTTCCTCGACGGCGACAGGGGAGGAGACCTGATACTCGAGGAACTGAAGCAGAAGGCTGATGTGGACCACGTCGCGAGAGCCCCGGAGGACACGGAGGTCGAGGATCTCGAAAAGAAGCAGATATTCAGGGCCCTGAGAGACAAGAAGTCCCCGGAAAGAGCTGAAGCAGGGGACGCCGAGCTGGAAATCGATGAGGAACGGGTAGAGGAGATCCGCGAACTTCTCGGTGAGCTGGTCGGCACCCGCGCCGTACACGTGGTCGACGACGAGCTTGAGATATCGCAGAAAGTGCCTGTTGACCGGCTGGACGATGTCGAAGATGGCTGCCACGCGATACTTATCGACGGCGAGATAGACCAGGAACGTGTCCGCAAGGCGGAGGAACTCGATGCAGACTACATAGCGGGTATGGACCGCTCCGGCCGGGCGACTTCCTCCGATGTACATCTTGTGACGAGGAACGAGGTCGCGGAAGTATAGCCCGTGGAAAGCGTTTTACATCTTGTTGAACAGTTTTACACTATGAGGTGTCCTTCCGAGATAAAGGAGCTTTTGAAACTGCTTTACAACCTTTCCGGCTCCGAGACCGAGGTCATGTACTATCTCTGCGACAACGAGGCCAGGGCCTCGGATATCGCGGACGAGCTTGGAAAAGACCGTTCCACTGTGCAGCGCTACCTTTCGAAGCTGCGAAGCGCGGGGCTTGTAGAACGGGAGGGGGTGGTCGAGGAAGGCAAGCGCGGCCGGTACTACGTGTACTCGGTGCCTGACAAGCAAGATCTGAAGGCCGAGATAGAACGCCGCATGGAGGAGTGGGAGAAGGACAGGCTCGAGGTCCTCGAAGACCTCTGACCATAACGTGTATAAAAGTTCAACATAGTTACACATATTATGAAGGAGGACATAGAAGTCTTCACTACGCCTTCGTGCCCTTACTGCACCAGGATCAAGCAGTGGCTCGAGGAGAACGGCTACGACTACATCGAACACAACGTGGCCGAGGACCGCGAGAAAGCGAAGGAGATGGTGGAGAAGACAGGACAGCGCGGTGTACCCCAGACCTTAATCGGCGACACCGCGGTCGTGGGCTTCCAGTCTGCCAAGATAGAACAGGCCATAGAAAAGCAGGGAGCCTGAATTCTTACTTTTTCCGCAGCCCGATAAAAAGATTTGAGAGCAGGATTTAACCCCTGGTTTCGGGCCCTGAGGATGTCAAGATAGCCTGGTCGCAGTACCGGAAGGCCAAGGAGCTTTTCTACAGCGGCGAAGCCGCTGTTTCACAGGTCCAGGAAAGACCTGATACTCTCCGACCTTTGTACAGGGATTTTCTCGACGATAGACTGGGGTTCGATTTCCCGGAGACGCCCTATGAACTGAGAGAGCCGGATGAGACAGCCGTTACTGCAGATCTGGATGATTACAGGTTCGACCCTCTCGATGAGACGAAGATCGATAATTTCCTGTGGAGGCTTGAAAGAGAGGACCTGCCGAGGATATGAAGATAGTGGGTGTGGATTTCAGCGGCGATCCGTTCGCGAAGGCTGCAGGCCTCCTTCACGGAGTCGAAGTCTACAGCGTAGATGCCTCTCGCCGGGGGCATGAAGGGCTTATGGCCTGGAATTCATAGAGGAACCTGATAGCGCCGGTAATCTTCTCGTGGTGGATGACTACTACGATACCGGCGAATCTCTTGACATGGTGGTTGAGCGCCTCCAGGAAGAACTGCCACCTTCACGGATAGACGCGGCGGTTGCGGACGCAAGGAAAGTCTCCTCGCTGGATCCCAATTCCTATATCGACAGCTTCAGCGACAACTTCCGTTACTGGCGGGAAGCGGATGAAGTGGAACTTGTGAGAGGAAAAATGTGAAACCTGCTGATTTAATTGAAGATCTTCACCCGTTTTCCGGATGTTTGAAGTCGTGGAACTTCTCCGTAGTTTGAATCCTCTACCAGACCGGTTTTATTTCCGTGGTACAGAAGCCTATATGATAACATGGAAGCCGAAGTAATAGCAGAGAGCAAGAACCCGACCAAGGTACAGGTAAACGTCAGGGGTTACAGCTTCGAGGTCGACGAGCCCGAGGAGCATGGAGGGACCGGCTCCGCACCCAACCCCGTTGAGTACGAGCTGGGCGCACTCACCGGCTGCTTCAACGTCGTCGCGCACCTCGTGGCGGAGGAAAGGGGGGTCGAAATGTACGGCCTGACAATAACAGCGTCGGGCGAGCTCAACCCTGCCAAGTTCCAGGGTGAGGAAACAGGCGACCGGGCCGGATTCAAGGGCATAGAACTCGAGGTCGATGTGGAGTCTGACGCTGACGAGGACGTCTTGAGAGAGGTATTCGAGGAAGCGGAGAACCGCTGCCCGGTCAGGGACAACATAAGCCACGAGACCCCGGTGGACTTGAGCATCTTGAACTGATGATATGCCTGCTCTCGCTGCTGGTATTCGGCATACTGGGGATATTCTCGGCCAGTCACAGGGCTCTCGCGGCGGAGGCGTTTGACTGCGTCACCCGCCGAGTGAAAGGGGAGCCCTGCGAGACTGATCCGGAGGACCGTGTCAAGGCCTCCGTCATCGGCAAGACGCTTGATTACAGTCCCCGGGCAGCGAAAATTCTCAGCCGGCATTTCGAGTTGTTCAGCTGGGTTCTCCTCATTGCGCTGCTGTTGACCGGCGCCTACTCCGCGTTCAGCCTGTTCAACTACGTGGTCTACGGCAACTGCGCGGGCGCCGCGGCCCAGGGCGGTTGCTCGCTGGAAGCCGGCTCCCCCCTTCTCAACACCGCAGTGGGTTCTGCAAAAAGTCTGGCGGGTGTCACGGGATGAGACGTCAGGACTTCCCGGATTTCAAGCAGGTCTACCTGGACAGCGCCTGCATGTCGCTGAGACCTCACAGGGTGATAGAAGCGGTCGAAGAGTACTACGAGAACTATCCTGCATGCCCGGGAAGGGGCAACCACGAGCTCTCCGAGACCGCGACGGAGAAGATGGAAAACGCCCGGGAGCGCATCGCCAGCTTCATCGACGCAGACCGCGGTAATCTGGCCTTTACCTCCGGTACCACGGAGTCCATCAACGCGGTCGCGCGCGGCTTCGACTACGACCGCGTCCTGGTCTCGGATAGGGAGCACAACTCCAACCTGGTGCCGTGGCAGCGCTCCCCTGCCGGTGTAGAGGTCGTGGAGACAGGCGACGACTTTGTCGCCCGCCTTCAATCGGAGCTACGGGAGGGTGACCTCGTCTCGCTCGTCCACGTGTCGAACCTTGACGGCCACGAGATACCGGTCCGGGAGGTCTCGAAAGTCGTGAAGGAAAAGGGGGCGCACTTCATGGTGGACGCGGCCCAGAGCATACCTCACCGTCCTTTCTCCGTTAGGGAAATCGACCCAGACTTCGTCGCGTTCTCCGGTCACAAGATGCTCGGACCCTCGGGAACTGGAGCCCTCTACGTCGCTGACCGGGTTAAAGACAGCGTGGAGCCGCTGAAGCTGGGTGGTGGCGGCGTGAGGAGCTCTGCTTTCAGGACGCACGACCGGAAGGAGTTCCCGCATGGCTTCGAATCAGGGCTTCCCAACATCGCCGGCATCATAGGATTCGGCGAGGCTGCGGAGTACTTGGGGGAAATCGGCATGTCGGAAATCCATAAGCACGAGAAAGAGCTGACGGAGAGGCTCTACAGTGGAATATATGATATCGGAGGCGTCGAGAACGTCGGCTCCCAGGCGCCGGGAGTTGTATCGCTCCGCGTCGGGAACCTCGGTGCGAACCAGGCCTCGCTCATGCTCGACCAGCGTGATATCGCCGTAAGGTCTGGCATGCACTGCGTCCATTCCTGGTTCGAGTCACATGGGGAGCGGCCGACTTTGAGGGCCTCGCTGCACCTCTACAACAGCGAGGACGACATCGAGGGTTTCCTGTCCGCGCTCAGGGAGATAGCGGTTCTTGGCTGACGTTCTACCCGAGGTACCTGTCGTAGAAGTCCTCTGGAGGGCAGAAACCCGTGAAGGAGCTCTGCAGAATGTTGAGGCCGACGAAAAGGTCGTGCAGGTAGATGTACGGGTGGATGAACCATCCTCCTATGAATCCTGCTGTTACCATGGTGCCGGCGAGCCTCCTCATGAACTTCTTCTTGCTTCTCATCAGTTCTCACCTCCCCCGGTTCTCGCGGGTTTTTTCCCGTACCGGTAGGCCGCGGCGGCGAGCACCAGAAGGGTCGCCGCTATACCGGCGTATACCAGGAGGGAACGGGTCCTTCCTGTGAGTTTGACCTCTTCCTTTTCCGTGAAGGTATAGACTGAATGGTCTCCCTCTTCCGAGTTGCCGTTCGCCCGCAGCTGGATCTTGAGCTGGTGTGTGCGGAGTGTAGCTGAACGGTCGGCCTTCACGTCGAGGATCGCCGCTGCCGTTTCACCGGCCTCTATCTCCCCGATGTAGCTGGAGCGGTCGGCCAGCGAGAACGGCTGGGTCCTCTCCGCTATGACTCGGGCCGTGACCGATTCGGCGTCCTGTGCGCCTCTGTTCCGGATCTTCAGCCGGAGCTGTGAGGTCTCGCCTGCCTTCATCTCTGTGCCGGAGCCGACTAGCTCAAGGTCAGGCCGGCCCTCGACTCTGAGAGGTGCGTCGAGTTGCTCGGAGTAGGGGTTGCCGTCCTCGTCCTCGTAGCTGGCAGATATGTTGACGCGGTGGAGGCCGGGCTCCAGTTCCTCGTCGAGGTCGAGCGAGAGAGTCTTCCTGGATGTTTTTCCCGGGTCGAGCCTGTCCACATAGAACTTCTTGTCGCCCGAGAAGGAAGGCGTAACGTGTTCCGGGGTCCGGGGCAGCAGCTCGATATCCTCTACCGGCTTGTTCCCGGTGTTGGTGAACTCGAGCTGCATCTCGACTTGGTCGTCTCCCGGCCTCGGAACCGACGGTTCCGTCTCCAGGACGTTTGTGGTGAGGTCTACGCACTCGTTGTCGACCGATATCGTGAAGTCCTCGACGTAGGTGAGGGTGGTGCCCCCGTCCCGTGTCTGGATCTTGACGGGCTCCCCGTTTTCGAGGTACTGGATGTGGAGCTCGAAATCGTACTTACCCGTAGGTGCGTCGCTGTGCACCCTTACCTGGAACCTCTGGTTCCAGACGCCGTCAGGATAGAGGAAGCCGATAGACTCGTCCCTGGCGTCCTCGATGGTGACGTACTCCTCCGCCAGGCGGTTGTCCGGCACCAGGACCACCTTCAGTTGCCTGTCGGGGTTCCACGAGCTCTCCGTCGTCTGTGTCTCGTGGAGGTTGGCCGAGATGTTTACGCGGTCTCCCGCCGTTATGAAGGCAGGGTCGTAGCTCACCGCGTCGAGCAGTGGGACCGCGGAAACGGTCCCTGTAACTGATAGGAGGGTTGTGATCTCGAGTGCGAACTTGATTCCGAAGTGTGTGGTTCGTTTCATAGCATCTATTTTCATGCGACCGGCTCTGTGCCGTCTACAAGGGTTATCAGGGTTGGAAGCAGGAACACGGCGCCCACGTAGGCCGACATTATACCTGTGAAAAGGAATATGCCGAGAGAGTGCATACCTGAGAGGTTGGCGAACAGCAGCGCCAGGAAGCCAACGCCCGTGGTCATGGAGCCGCCCAGCAGCCCCCTCGAGAGCTCGGTCATGGTCTCGGAGAGTCCTTCCCTCCCCCGGGAAGTCGAGTAGTACTTCTTCGTGACGTGGATGCCGAAGTCGATACCGAGACCCATTATCATAGCGGCCGAAACCATCGAGATGATGGTCAGGTCGGCCCCCAGGTATCCCCCGAGCCCCAGCATCCACACCAGTGCGAACATCACAGGGACCATAGGCAGGAACATCCTCTCCAGGTCCCGGAAGACCCCGTACAGCACCGCCGTGACGGCGGCGAACGAAACGAGCGTTATCCTCATGAAGTCCCTGATGATGACCTGGAACGTCGCAAGGTCTATCATATTGTAGCCTGTCAGGTAATACCCGGTTCCGGGGCTCTCGGACGACACTACCTGGATTATGCTGTCGTGGAGCTTCCCTATCTCGCCGGAGTTCGCCTGGGTGTCGGCGCGGACCGATACGACAGCGGTGCGGTAGTCACCCGTCACCAGGTTGCCGTAATCCGTGTTCTCGAGCCTGTCCGCGTCCCGTGGTATCTCACCGTACTTTTGCTGCAGTATCGAGGCAGGAGAGTTGACGGCGGCCACGTTCTCCTGTAGCTCTATCCTTCTCTCTATCCTGAGCAGCTTCTGCATGGTTTCGTGAGTCCTAACATCGTTACCCGACTGGATGACCACGTAGGTGGTGTCGGCCGAGAACTTCGCTCTCAGTGTGTCGAGCGACTCCACGACGGGGTCGTCCGAGGGCAGTATGGCCTCGGTGCTCGGCTTCACCTGCAGCTGTGTCATGCCTGGTAAAGCCACGAGGGTCAGCATCCCGAGTATCGCCAGCATCCTGTAAGGGTTTTCCACCTGGTACTCGACGAGTCGTGCCGCGAGGTCTTCCACTATCATCAGAAATCGTGCCTCCACTCGACTGATTCATGGATTTTCTGGATCAGCCGCTCCTCAAGCACGAAGACGCTGGGGAGAAGGAAGAAGCTGAAGAGCAGCGCGTAGCCGATACCTATCGACATTATCAGGCCGAACCGGTGCATCTCGGGCATCTTCCCCGCCAGGAACGCAAGGAATGCGCTGATGGTGGTTATGGAGGTCGCCACGATGGCTACACCTGTCTCACCTACTGCCTCAGAGAGCGCCTCCTAGATGGTGTTGTCGCGTCTGTGGAACCTGTAGGTATTGAGTATGTGCACCGAGTAGTCGATACCGATGCCTATGACCAGGGCGGCAACGGACCCTGCGAGCGTCGAAAGCGGGATACCGAGATACCCCATCGTCCCGTAGAGCCAGACCACCGAGAGCGCCACGACAAGTAGCGGCATCAGGGAGGAAGTAAGAGATCCCTGGAACAGCGATAGAGTGATGAGGAAGACGAGAACAAGCGATATCGCCGTGTTGACGTTCTTGTCCCGCTCAACCATGCTCGAAAGACGCTGCTGGACCGCCGGAACGCCGGATACCTGGGTCTCGACTCCCTCCGGTCTGTTGTAACCTGATTCTTCCCGTACCTCTTCGAATATGCGTCCCATCTCCTTGCCCGAGTCACCCATGTAAGTATTGGCGATTATCACCGCGGTCTGCTTCTTCCTGTCCACGAGACCTTCCCGCTCCAGCGGGTTGTAGACGGTGGTGACACCGTATATGTCCGCGGTCTCGTTGCTGAGGTAGTCGATGTACTTCCGGGCCCTCGTCGCTGGTACCTGTCCGCACCACGACGGCTATCGAGTCCTTGCCTATTCCTTCTGCTCGCAGGTCGTTGAAACCTTCGACCGGGGTGGAACTCGAGGGCATCATGTTCTCCAGCGCAACGATGGTCTCTACTCTTCCCATGCTGGGGACCATCGCCACGGTCAGGAAAAGGAAGAAGAGGAAAACTTCCAGGGCGTGTTCCTCCTGTATCTCTGTGACCCTCTCGAGAAATTCTTATGTAATTTTGTTCAACTATTATACACAAACCTTTTAATATGGTCGCTGCCACATTACCTTCCAGGTCTTAGAGCCCCGGTTTTTCACGTTCCAACCTTTCCCTGAGGTCTTTCCTGAACCGGCGCTTCTTCTCTTCTGGAAAGCCCGACCCCCAGTTCAGGAAGCCGGACATGAGCCAGAGGACGGTCGCGTAGCGGTACAGTCGCCTCCGCTCCCGGGACACCTCCTCCCGCGGCCGGGCTTCTTCGTAGCCACTGAAAAGCGCCTCCCGCATCTTCTCGTGGTCTACAGGCTCTTCCCTGAACGAAAGGTCCCAGTCGATGAGAAGGTATTCGGCCGTGTAAAGGTCGTACTCCGGGTCCGCCGTCTCCGGGTGGCTCCAGTCCAGGAAACCGGTTATATCGCCGTCCTTTACCAGCAGGTTGTCCAGCCTGTTATCCATGTGGGCCAGGGATGCGCCTGGGTCACCGGGCACGGTTGCCCTTATCTCTTCTTCAGATGGCCGG
This sequence comes from Candidatus Nanohaloarchaea archaeon, assembly GCA_042218325.1. Taxonomy (GTDB): domain Archaea; phylum Nanohalarchaeota; class Nanosalinia; order Nanosalinales; family Nanosalinaceae; genus JALDAJ01. The sequence goes on along the minus strand of JBDGRE010000022.1, from coordinate 639 downwards.
CCGATTTCCACGTTTTCCCAGCCGTCCTCTATCCGCTCTATCCATGAGTCCGTAGAGCCCTCCAGCGCGCACGGCCAAATCTCTGCGGCATCCTCGACACGCAGCTCCCCCGCCTCGCCGGCCAGCATCCCGTAACCCTCGAAACTGTGTGCTGAATGTATCTCGCCAAGTATGCGGCCGTACTGCCGGAGCACGAGCTCGAGCTGCCTCTCACTCATCTCATCACGGACAGAATCGGCGTTCCGGCCCTCCAGCCTTTCCATGACATAGAACGCGTTCTCATACCTTTCGCGGGAAAGGTCGGTATACAGGACCCTCGGCGACGGCACGTTTTCCCGGTCTTCAAGCATGGAGTATATCCGGGGCTCGGCCCTGAACCAGGAGAGTTCGTTCCGGTCGTTGGTGCGCGCTTTCAGCACATACTCCCCTCGTCCGGTCTCAAGTACGTAGACTGTGTTCAGGCCCTCCTCCAGCTCCCATGCGTCCTGTACCTCTCCGATCACTTCCTCGAGTTCCGCTACCAGCATATCCTCTACGGCTTCTGGCCTCACAGGCCCGTTTCACACCTCTACTTGAAATCTGTTATCTTTCCGGGAACGTCAGGAGAAAATCGACCGGAACGTACATGCTGAAGCCCCG
>JBDGRE010000021.1:17032-20802 GCA_042218325.1 Candidatus Nanohaloarchaea archaeon | reverse complement strand
GCCTCCTCGAACTTTTCCCGGAGCTGTTTCTCGGATTCGCCGTAGTACTTCGACATTATCTCCGGGCCGTTGATCGACAGGAAGGTCGCGTCGGCCTCGTTGGCCACGGCCTTCGCGAGCAGCGTCTTGCCGGTCCCCGGGGGTCCGTGGAGCAGCACGCCCGATGGAGCCTCTATGCCGAGCTGCTGGAACACCTCGGGGTGCTTCAGCGGCAGCTCTATCATCTCCCGTACCTGTTTTATCTCGTTGTCGAGCCCTCCGATGTCCTCGTAGGTGACCTCGGGGACCCGTACCTGCTCCTGTTCTTCCGGTTCCACTGCCTGCTGTCTCATCTCGATCTCAGTCGCCTCCGTGATCTTGACCGCTCCCTGCGGCTTGGTGTTGACCACTGCGAGCTTGGTTTCTGCCCCGAATCCCATGCGGAGCTGGTCTGTCTCCATGTCGAAGAAGTCGTCGAAAAGCGAGCTGCGGCGGTCCTTGCCGTCGCTCGGGACTATGATGTCGCCCTTCATCACCGCTCTATCTTTCAGTGCGCGCTTGAAGATGTTCGGGTTGTTGACCTGTATCATGACGCCCTCTTCCGCCGGCGCCAGCGTTATCTTCTTCGCCTCCTTGAGCTCGGCCCTGGATACCTTCACCTTCTCTCCCAGCGATGTGCCGGCGTTCTTCCTCATGTAGCCGTCCATCCTGGCGATGCCGAGGCCCTTGTCCGCCGGGTAGGACCGTGCGACACGTCCCACGGTTTCGCGGTCGCCCTCAAGCGTTACCGCGTCACCCTCCGCGACGCTCAGTTCGTCCATGACTTTTGAGTCTATCCTCACTATCCCGCGCCCGATGTCCTGCTGCGCGTTCGGCGGTACTTCGCCTACCCGCAGCTTGACAGTCTTGTCGTCGTTGTCAGCCATTGATTCTCACCAAGTATCGTCCTTCATCTCGTCTCGTATGTTTTCGTCTTCCAGCACCACGGTGAAGACGTGATAGGAGACCTTGTCGCCCCAGTCTGAAAAGTATTCCTCCACGTCCGGGACCGCGTCTTTTTCCATGATGAAGACGGAGTCGTCTATCCTGACGTTCGGCAGCCTGTCCATCAGGCCGTCCTTCTCGTACTCGTACTTCTTGCCGTTCTTCTTCACGGTCTGCCTGTAGCCGAACAGCCCCCGGTAGAACTTGTTTCGCTCGTAGACCGAGTCGAACTTCTCCCTCCGGGTGTTGTACGTCAGCAGCGCCGCCTCCATCACTCCCAGTTTTTGATGACAACATTTAAAACGGTTTTTATGCACGTGCGTAAAAAATCTGTCTTCCGTCAATCGACGACCGCCAGGGTGAAGTTTTCCGAGTCGCCGCCGGAGTGGCTGTGGTCGCCGGGTTCGTGGTTCCAGGCCTCCACGGTCACCGTGTAGTTGCCCGGCCTGAGACCGGACGCGTTCACCCTGAAAACTCCCCGGACGCGCCTCGCGTCACGCTGCCACTCCCAATAGGGCGGCAGCGTCTGCACCTTCATACGCGGGAAAGGAATTGCTCTCTCGAGATCAAGCCCTCCCCATATCACCGGCCTGCCGTTTCTCAACGTAGTATAGTGCATCTCCTCGATCTTCGAGGCGTTGAAGGAGAACGTGACCGTGCCGTTGGCCTCGACCCGGACATCCTGGATGGCGCCTATATCGGCGTCCCCCGCTATTTCACCGTCCGAACTCGCGAGGAAAAACACCGCTGCTACCGCGACCGCGGATGCGAGGCCGACCAGCCAGTACATATTCCTGCCGGTGAAACCGGTTTCCATGTTCCAGACTTTGGTCGTAGCCTACTGATAAAAGAATTCGACCCGTTTACCTGCCATGTGAAGGTAGAACGGCTTTCGACCGGCAGCGGACCCATCGACTCCCTGCTCGGCGGCGGCATCGAGAAGGGCCTGATAACCAACGTCTTCGGCGAGTCGGGCACGGGCAAGACCAACTTCTGCGTCCAGGTAGCGGCAGAGGTCGCCGAGGACGGCGGGAAAGTGGTTTATATCGATACAGAGAAAGGATTTTCGGCGGAGCGGTTCGTGCAGGTCGCGGACGAGGACTCGCTGGAGAACGTAACGGTGATGGAGCCGGTGACGTTCGAGCAGCAGGAAAGGGATATAGAGGCGCTCCCGGAGCTCGTGGAGGAAGAGGACGCGGAGCTGGTGGTCATCGACTCGATGGTGTCTCTTTACCGTCTCCAGGCCAACGGCGACGAGATATCGGAGGCGAACCAGCGGCTGTCGCAGCAGCTGTCCACGCTTTCCCGGGTCGCCCGGGAGCACGACATACCGGTGGTGGTGACGAACCAGGTCTACACCAGTTTCGACGAGGACGAGCTCGAGCTGGTCGGCCGCGACGTTCCCCGGTACTGGTCGAAATGCCTCGTGAAGCTGTCCCACGACGACAAGAGCCTGCGGACCATCGAGATAGAGAAGCACCGCTCGCTGCCGGAGGGCAAGAAGAAGCGGTTCCAGATAGTCGACTCCGGGCTGGTGGAACCCGACGAGAAAGGCCTTTTCTAAAACCTGTTAAATCTCCCTTACAAACCATATGTATGGGATCGTGGACCAGGGATAGAGTGCGTGACATCGAGCTGTCGATAAGGAAGATCTCGGAGAAAGCAAGGGAACAGGAAGAGTGCGTACGTTTCGATATCGGCCAGCCAAGCTTCGACACGCCGGAACACGTCAAGGAAGCAGCGAGGGGCAGGATGGAGCAGAAACAGGGCTACACCTCCACTCTCGGCATCGGGGAGCTCCGCGAGGCCGTCGCCAAGGAGGAATCGATGAAGAAAGGTATCGATACAGGAAGCGAGGAGGTGATGGTCACCGCGGGCGGCATGGAGGCGATATACTCGGTCTTCGCGACAGTGCTTGAAGGCAGCGATACGGCGGTCTTCAACGACCCGTGCTGGGGCCCGTACAGGATGATATCCGAGGTCAATGGCAACGACTGGAAGCAGGTAAACTTCTTCGAGGACGGCGAGCTCAGGGACGAGGCCAGGGAAGAGTTCCAGGATGCAGAAGTGGTGGTCGTGAACACGCCGTCCAACCCGGTCGGCCGGGTCCTCGGTCAGGAACAGGCCCGTGAAGTCGCGGAGGCGGCAGGGGATGCGGATGCTTTACTGGTGAGCGACGAGGTGTACCATCGGCTGACGTACGGTCGTGAGCACACCTCACCGGCGCAGTTCGCCGACGAGTGCGTGGTGATCGGCTCCATGTCGAAGAACCACGCGATGACCGGCTGGCGCGTCGGCTGGGTGACTGCTGGCCAGCAGATGGTGCAGCAACTCGCCAAGGCTTCACGTGCGCTGGTCGCCTGCCCGCCGAAGATCTCGCAGCTCGCGGCTGTCGAGGCCCTCGAGAACGATTCTCACGTCGACGACATGAGGTCCGCGTACCGTGAAAGGAGAGACTTGGTCGTGGAGAGGATGGAGGAGCTCGGCTGGGAGTTCGTCGAGCCCGAGGGCGCTATCTACGCGTTCCCCCGGGTCGAAAGGGATTCCTGGGATTTCTGCCTCGACATGATAGAGAAGGGTGTCGCGATGGTGCCCGGCGAGCCGTTCGGCCCGGTATGCGACAGGAACGTCCGTATCAGCTTCGGCTCCACGACCCGCGAGGAGATAGACCGGGCGTTCGACATCCTGGAGCGGGAGTTTGGCTAGCGCAGGATATTTAAACCGAAACGTGTAACACGGTTCACATGCCCGGAACAACTCTTTCAGGCGGATTCCAGGCCCGCCCTGTCAAGGGTGGGTGCGTTCTG
>JBDGRE010000021.1:5854-16932 GCA_042218325.1 Candidatus Nanohaloarchaea archaeon | reverse complement strand
AACAACTCTTTCAGGCGGATTCCAGGCCCGCCCTGTCAAGGGTGGGTGCGTTCTGGGAGAATAAGTTTTACCCTCGTTCCGGCTTCTCCCTGACTTCTCTGTCTGGTCTACTGCTACTGGCACTGCTGCTGTAACAGGCGCAGTGTTCGCTTCTTCGTTTGCTGTTTTCCTGAGGTGAACACATGATGAAACCACGCAACCACACTGGCGTACAGCGCAAGCCTTCAAAACCTGCTACAGAGCCTTCGGTGAACCGGTATGGCGACCAGCAGTGAATCCGGCTGGGTGGCCGTGGAGGACAGCGATATCGACGCCATCGAGTCCGCTGTCGACGACACGGTCTTCACGGGAGAAGAAGACTTCTTCGAGGCCGCGGGCATCGAGTTCGGTTTCTACCGGGACGATGACTGGGATCCGGAGGCCGCGGGAGTGACCTACAGGGTGGACCCGGACAGGAGCTACGATGAAGCTGGTACCGTCCAGGAGGCCCTTGCCGATTTCGCAGGTATCATAACGGAGAGCCCGCACGTCCAGGACGGGTTCGCCAGGGAGGTCATCGGGGACGTCGCCCGGCAGGTCTGGGGGGATGAAGCCTACAGCGAGGCCGTCGAAAGAGTCTCCCAGAGGCACACCTACCCGGGCACATCCTTCGGGACCACCCGCGGATACGGGGTCGAGGACTTCGTCGACGACGTCATGGGTGCTGCCGGGAGCTGACACGCTTCCGGCGTCCCCCTTTTCCTTTGTCTGCCCGGATGACAGGAAAGACTGCACTCCGTCACATGTTTTTTAAGTGTTTTTTCTAAGAGGTATTGATATGAGTTCGATGGACGTATCCGGCCCGCAGAAGGGTGAACGCTTTATCGTTCCGGGGAGATTTTTCTATAGTCAGGGTGGATGCGTTCTGGCGTCATTTGCCTGGTTCTGATACCGATATTCTACTGGACGCCTCGATTATCCTGTAATCGATACTAGAGTTGATTCGATATGACACCACAACACCGAAACACGACCCACGCATGCGACTCAAAATCCAGTAAAAACAGCCGCAGTGGTAGAAATGGCGGGAGATGAGACAAAGAACTTCTACAAGGACGCAGGAAGGCTTGCAGAGGACATAGAGCACTCCCGCGCCAATCTACCTGCGCTCGAACAGACTTACGATGAGTGGCTGGAAGACCAGGGAGTTGAGACCGGGCACTGGAGCTTCCAGGACCTGGAAGACTCGCTCCAGGAGCACGGCGTGATAAGCGACGACGAGAACGAGGTGACCGCTGGATGGGGTCGCCAGCTCCACGCACCAGGACGCATCGAGACCCAGGTATTCGAGGAAGTCGCGAGGAACCCGGTGGCGGATGCCCTCGCGGAGAAAGGCCTTGATACAAGGGTCGTGCCCTTCACGCTGACCTCGGACCCGTTCGTCCACCACAACACGGAGAAGAGATCCTACGTCTGGCCGAGCGTCGCCACACAGGACGGGATAACGCAGGTAGGCCTGGCGCAGGCTGAAAACTCGATGATGCTGGAGGAACATCCGGTGGATGTCAGTGCGGAGGATGCAGAAATCATCGAGAGAGCTGGGGGCGAACCCGGACAATTACGACAGGCTTCACGAGCTCCAGGCCGCGATGGGGCCTGACACTCTTGCCAGTGAACCAGATGAGGTGCCGGATTTCCAGGGGGTCTACCGGGACGCGCTTCACGGGCTTGTCAGGAGCGACGTCTTCCCGGAGCACGTGCTCGTGGATACCAGCTACGAGGCCGAGAGCAGCCTCGAAAGCATGCCTGAAGGAATACCGGAGGGCAGGGCCTTGAAGCTGGAGCACGATACCGGGCCGTGGTACGAGGGCACCTTCGACGGCGAGGAGATAACAGTTTCGGTCGATAGCGCCCTTGAGGAGGGCAAATCCTGGCTTCCTGCAATGGAGGGCTACAACTTCGTTCTCCTGCCCGCGACGGCCCACCCCAACATGGCCTACGTGCTGAGGGATGGTATTCCCGCTAACGGCAAGTTCGCGCCGGAAACTGCTCTCGACCTCGAAGACAGGCTCGACGAGGAGGTAGGAATCGAGACCTTCACGATCGCCGATATAGGCGAGCCGAGCATGAGGGATGGCGAAGTGGTCGCGCCGGATGCAGCAGTCGAGGAGCTCCTTGACCAGAAAACCGCGAAGAGAGTAGAGGGAGAGGGTCACTACGCCTTCAATACGGCCTTGATGTCACTTTACACACCGGGCTCGCCCAGTGGAAAGGTCGCTGTCGACGACGCCATGGACATGGAGGAGTACGCCACTCGCATGGCAGAGATGTCCTACGAGGAAGCGGTGGCAGCGGCGGACCGGGAACTCCGTTAACCTTTTTTCCCTTCTTCTTCCTCTTACTTTACCGGAGGCGATTCTACATGGTCGACAGGCGGGAAGTTATCGAGACGGCGGAGAAGCTCTGTGAGCACTCTCCAAGGATGTGGGAAAACGAGTCAGAGGCTGCTGCAGTCATAAGGAAGAGGCTCCAGTCGGAAGGCCTGGAGTTCAGGGAACAGCAGTACGATGTTGTCTACCCGGAGTTCCCGGTCTACGAGCTCAGGGTGGACGGCGAGGAGGTCGAGTGCCTGCCTTCAGGCCTTGAATCCGGTAAGATCGACGAGAAAAATGTTATAGACAACGTATCGATAGGTGGCAGCGATTTCGACCAGCAGAACATCAACTTCAACCCCCACTGCCCTGCCCTCTCGAAGCAGACGTTCTACGAGGCACCCTCTGTGACCATCTCGCGACAGGACGTCCAGAAGGTTCTGGAGGCGGATGAGGTGGAGGGCCGGCTTGAGGTGAAATGGGGTGAATACCAGTCAACGAACTTCCTGGTCGGCAACACAGAGGACCCGGAGATGGTGGTTTTCACACACTACGACAGCTGGTGGGGAGGCTTCCTTGATAACGCGTTCAGCGTCAGCCTCCTGCTGCATCTGGCCCCGGAACTCGACCTGGGGGATGTGCTCATCGTTTTCGCCGGCTCAGAGGAGGTCTCCCACGAGGATACTTACTGGTGCTACGGCTACCGCCAGTTCGAGAAAAGCTATCACGACGTGCTTCAGGACTGCTCGCGCATATCTGTCGTTGACACCATCGGGAGAGGGGAAACGCACGTGACGCAGGACGACTTCATACTGGGACAGGCGCTCGTGCTTCATAACAGGGATTACATCGAGAAGACGGATCTTGTCATAGGAGAGTTCGACCGGATAATGGAGATATACCATTCGCCCATCGATACGCGTGACAAGCTCACCCATCCCGACCAGGCGATAGAGAGAGTGAAGGAGTACTTCGCGGACTACCTGTCGTAGTTACCGCCACTCTTCAGCCGGCTGCGGCTCCCCCGCGATGGTGTACTCGGAAGGGCCCTGGTACACCAGGTCATGCGGTCTCCCTTCCGTCACCATGGCAGGGACGTACCGGTGATCTCCACTGCTTGAAGCCCTCAACGCGAAGCTCTCTGCTGTATCAAGGCGGCCCAGCACGGGCAACCGGTGCATCTCGGCCATCATACGGTCTATATCGCTTGAGCGGAGATGGTGGGGCTCCTCTTCATCCTCCAGTCTCCTGAATATGTGGCCAAGGTCTACGGCGTCCGCATGTCTCTCGCGCAGCTCCTCCTCGTCAAAGCTCGTGAGGTCGTACACCACCGTGTAGAATGTTCCTCCCATCTCTTCCAGCATGTCATGGTTGTTCACCGAACCCGGTAGTTCCTCTATCCAGAAGTGGTCGCTCTCTCCCAGGACCTCGTAACCCTCCGATCTCAGACTTGTCTCCATTTTTACCCTCCCCGGCTAAACATTGGTCCCTGACATATTAGTCTTTTACTTTACTCCAGCGCAACTACCAGTCGTCCTTCGTCGGGCAGTCCGGGTCGATGCACATGTCGTAAGGCTTCCGGCCCTTCCGTATCACCTTGATGCGCGGCGTGTGGCATTCTTCACACTGCTCGTCCAGCGACTCTATCTTGCCCTCGCCCGGCAGCGGGTATGTGTTCTCGCAGTCAGGATAGTTCGAGCAGCCGACGAACCGCCCGTTATCAGTCTTCACTATGCGCAGTGTCCCGTCTTCGCACTGCTCGCACGGTCCAAGCTGGCGCCTTCTTTTGCGCTCCTGGTCGATGGTCTCGACCAGTTCGGCGCCGATCTCTTTCTCGTCCTCCTTGAACTTGCCGAGTATGGTCTCCAGCTTTTCCCTGGCCTCACCTATCACGTCGTCGGAGGTCTTGTCGCCGTCGCGTATCTGCTCCATCTTCTCCTCGAACTCCCGCGTCAGGTCCTCGGACAGCAGGTCGGGCACGTGCTCCTCCAGCGTCCCGGTTATCGCCAGCCCGAGATCCGTCACCTCGATGGGGTTGTTGTCGATGAAGTTCCGGTTGTAAAGCCTGTCGACCGTCTGCGCCCGGGTGGCCTTCGTCCCCAGGTTCCGCTTCTCCAGCTCGTTGACGATCGAGCTCTGCGAATAGCGCCGCGGCGGCTGGGTCTCCTTCTCGCGGAGTTCGAAGTCCTCCACTTCAAGGACCTGCCCTTCCTCCATCTCGGGCAACTCCGCCTCATCCACGTTGACGTACGGCTCGTAAAGGTCGAACCAGTTCCGCTCCACCGTGATCTTCGACTTGGCGAAGAACTCGTGCTGGTTGACCTCAAGGGTGAAGGTCAGCGTTCTACGTTTCGCGGACTCGCCGAAGACCGCGAGGAACCGCTTCACTATGAGATCGTACACCTGGCCCTCCTGCTTCGAGAGGCCGGAAGGGTGCTCGCCGGTCGGGTATATCGCGGGGTGCGCGTCGTCTTCTTTACTTCCCTGCCTCGGGTATATCTCGTCCTTGTCGAGAACCTTCTCCGCGAGGTCCTCGTAGTCTTCCTGCTTCTTCAGCTTCCCCAGTAGCGACTCATAGCCCAGCTTCGCGGGCAGCTTCTGCGACTCCGTCCTCGGGTAGGATATCAGCCCCTGCTCGTACAGGTCCTGGGCGATGCTCTGCGTCCGTTTCGGCGAGATGTTGAACTGCGATGAGGCCTCGCTCTGCAGCCCTGTAAGGTTGAACGGTATGGGCGCGCCGTGCTTGTAGTCGTTTCTCTTTATGTTCGTGACCCTTGCGGTCCGGTTATCCTTCACCTCGCTGAAGATTTCCTCCGCCTTTTCCTCGTCCCAGACCCGGTCTTCCTCGTCCTCCCACTGGGCCTCGAACTCGCTGTGAAGCAGGTAGAGCTCCCAGTACGGGTCGGGCTCGAACGCCTTTATCTCGCGCTCCCTGTCCGCCAGCACCTTGAGCGTCGGCCCCTGCACCCGGCCGGTGGATAGGGTCTTGTACCGGTTGTTCTCTCTCACGGCCTGCATCAGCGCCCTTGAGACGTTGATACCGTAGTAGAAGTCGAGCACGTGCCGGGTGAGGCCGGCCTGCGTCATGCCTGAGTCGAAGCTGTCGAGGTCGTCGTAAGCCTCCCGCAGGTCAGAGGTCGTGAGCGTGGAGAACTTCATCCTCTTTATCCTGTCCTCTCCCGGCCCGGCGATGTTGTGTATCACGTTGTAGCCGATGACCGAGCCCTCGAGATCGTAGTCGCAGGCGTTGATGAACTCGTCCGCCTTCTCCAGCTGGTCCTCGAGGTTGCGGTAGTACTTCTTGACGTAGCCCGCGTCGTCCTCGGTCTCGAAGATAGGAACCCATTCGAGGTCGAAGACGGGGTAGGTCCAGCCCTCGCTCTTCTGCTTCAGGTTGTAGATATGGCCGACGGCGGGCGCTACTATGACTTTCTCGTCGCCCCTGTCGATGACGTAGTTCTTCACGCCCCGGTTCTCCTTTATGGAGTAGTCGCCGAGCGCCTGCGCGATACGTGAGGCGACCTTCGGCTTCTCCCCGACCATCACTGTAGTGGGCATGAAATACAAAACATCGGATATTTTTTATAGACCTCCTACCAATGTCTGGGAGTGACCCCTGAAACAGAAAACATATTTAAGTTATTACTATAAAGTGGTTAATATTGGTGAATGGAGGTCATGCCGGAGGAAGGGACAAGAGAGGTAGTGAATCACTTTTTTGGCGAATCGGGTGAAGAGGTTGAGATTCTGGAGCTGGATTCTGAAGTCAGGGAGGAATACGTAGAGTATCTTCTGGAGAACGATATGGTGACGCTAAGATCAGCTAATCCCAATATGCTGAATCATCCGAATAGCCGGGCCGGGAACATGGTTTCTCTGAAGAGGGACAGGGCCGAGAGGAGAGCAGATATGACTATAGAGAGCGATGATACCTACTTTGTCTTTTACGACCCGGAGTGGGAGAGGGTTGTGGGCAGAGCAGCAAATATAGAGGAAGGAGGAGCTACAGAAATGCGCATCAGGATAGATGATGAAAAGTTCCGTGGCTTGAGGGATTCTTCCGGGACAAGCCTTTACGATACGGCGAACTGGGTCAGGATTCACGCTGCTGAAGGAACTCCCTATGTCATGAATACCAGTGAGAAGGCACAGTACAAGTTTGAAAATGCAAATTTCGGTAACCGGGAGTTCGAGATTCTCAAGTGGGAGCCTCACTTCAAGAGTGAGTTGAATCCTGGAGTTCTTATGGCCCTCCAGGAACCTGTGGGGGAGGCTCCTAGAGTCCTGTATATTCCGGAGACTGAAGACGGCTCCTACGAGGAGTTCGTGGAATCCCGGCTTGAAAGCTTTCACGAGGATGTTGAAACCGAATTGAGTGGTGGTGAGGTTTTTTCTGGAAGGGGCCGACTTGAGGTCTGGCGGCCCACGGGCCGGCATAGAAGTTCCCGGCTGCATATCTCTGGAGGAGGGTCTTTCACACCGTCGGAAGCCGTTGAAAAGGTCTACGATATTATAGACTCGGAGGGTGTGGCGCAGGTAAATATAGATGCCGAGGTATCCGAATCCCCCTACGTATCCGAGCGCCTCCTCGATGACGGCTGGCATATGAACGGTTTCGTGCCGGCTATCGGCGGTAACTACGGCTCCTATGAGGTATCTCTCGTCAGGCCGTTTGACGCGAAAGAGCAGTACGTCACTGAAGGCTTCGCAGGCTTCCTGGACGAGATGGGCATCCCGTACAGTATCGACGAAGGGGATTTTGAGACGAGAAAGAGTTTGCCGGCCGAGATAGGGGTGGACGAGGGAGAAGAAGCATATTAAGAACCTGAAATTCGGAAGGCAACTGTGTTAATCACGTCAGAGTCATTACAAATTAAATGTTTCCCTCACAATCTTATGGTGTGAATTCCGGTCTCTCAGTCGTGTGGAGGGATGAGTACCCCGAAGGATTTCGGTTCCCGTTGGGCCAGAATCTCCCGGTATCCCGATACAGGGAGATATTTGAAGGGTACTCAGAGCATCTGGAAGATGATTACGACCACCTCAGGCAGCAGGGTGTTCCTGGTAAGGAACTGGAGGAGCTGAGACAGGAGCTGCAGAGAGGAGTTCCCTTCAGGAGGGCATATGGGGGCGATATACCGGTAATAGAGGCCTCCATCCCGGCATGCTCAGATCGCTGGCTAGAGGAAGTTTTGAAGGGAGAGGTGAATGTAGCTTCAGGAGCTCCAGAGGACCACGCTGAGGCCCATACACTTGCAGCCGAGGGAACTCGGGAGGCCGTAGATACTGCTCTGGATAAGGAGGAAGATGTCTTTCACATCGGCGGCGGCCACCACCACGCCCACACTGGCGGGTCGAGTGATCCCTCCTTCAACATGATAAATGACCTTGCCGCAGGTGTGGAAGCCGCCAGAGACCGGTTTGAAGAGGGTTACGATCCCCGGGTTTTGGTGGTGGACCTGGACCTACATTTCGGCGATGGAACCATATCCATCTACCGTTCGGATGAAGATGTGTTCCATTTCTCGATGCACGAGTGGAACAATTTCCCGCAGGTCGACTCCGGATGGCTTGACTACACCGGAAGCGGCGAGGCCGAGGGAACCAAAGTGAACCTCCCCCTGCCCACAGGACTGGGAGGAGAGAAATACTGCGAGGTCTTGGAGGAGTTGCTACCCCAGGTTGTGGAAGAGGCGAATCCTGACTTGGTTCTATATCAGGCCGGGGTGGACGTCCATCACGCCGATGAGCTGGGAGGTCTCGAACTTTCCCGGGAAGATATATACCGCCGCGACAGAGCTGTGGTGGAAGAGACCGGTGATATCCCGCTGGTCGTGACGACGGGCGGTGGATACGAGAGCGAGTCTCACAGGGGGAAGGCGTCGACGAATACTATGGCTGCTCTGGTCGGGGAGGAGATGATTCACGATGAGGATGCTGAGAGCCCGGGAAGTTCGATGGCAGCTGACCGTCTCGATGAATGGTACAGCCAGCTGACCCAGAATTCAGAGCTGGATTTCCTGAAATAAAAAGAGAAGAGTTCACTTCATCGCGCCCGCGAGTATCGACGCCACGACTATGAGCGCCGATGAGAGCACGACGAAGTCCGCGCTGGGGGCTGTCGCGCCGCTGTAACCTGCGAGGCCGCTTCCCGCCTGCACCACGAAGACGGTGACGAAGAAGGAAACGATGCCGAGCAGGATCATGACGACGAACGCTACCGCGTTCTCGACCAGCCCTGAAAGTGCGTTGGCTATTCCCATCGCTACGGGAAGTTTTGCTATTCAAGGATTAATAGGTCTTCGCCGCTGTCACAGGTAACCCGGCTTCTCGTGGCCTATATCCTCGATCGGCGAGAGCAGCTCCGGCTCCTTCTTGAAACGTTCCCTGACCGGCTTTAGCCTTTCCACGACCTCGTCTGCCACGGCCTCCTTCAGGTCGAGCGGGTGTAGATCCTGCGAGACGAAGTCGTCCTCGAGCTCCTGGTAATCGCTGTACGAGACGTCGCCGCCGTACTCGTCGTCCCGTGAGATCTCGAGGTCGCGGTCAGCGCCGAAAACGAAGAACTTCGCTATCTGCAGCACCGGGTTGTCCTCTGCCTCGCCCGCCGGGCAGTACCCGTCCTCGATGACCTCCCGTATGTGCGATGGCTCCGCGTGCAGAGGGAACATGGTCTCCTTCTTCGAGGACGACATCTTGTCGCCCGTACCTGAAAGCGAGGCGAGCATCGGCCAGTGGAGGCACGTCGGCTTCCTGTAGCCGAGCTTCGGCAGTTTTTCACGTGCGAGCATGTGTACTTTCCGCTGGTCTATGCCCGCGACCGCGAGGTCGAGGTCAAGGTACTCTATGTCGAGCGCCTGCATCAGCGGGTACACCACATGCGAGATGTAGGTGTCCTCCACGGACTGTATCTCGGCCATCGCCCTCTTACCGCGGTTGAGAGTGACCTCCTGCGACATCTCCAGGACGTCATGGAAGTACTCCGTCTTCTCCTGGAAGCTGCGACCTTTCGTGTATTCCGCCTCGAGGCCGAGCGCCTCGAAGGTCGCCTGCCAGTAGTCGGTCATGTCCTCTATCCAGTCCTCCTCCCCCTTCTTGTTGAGGTAGGTATGGAGGTCGGCCCAGAGGACCACGGGCTGGAATCCTGCCTTTTGAAGGTCGAGCAGCTTTCTCAGCGATATCCAGTGGCCGAGGTGTGCCGGTCCCGAGGTCTCGTAGCCCACATAGCACCGGGGCTCGTCCTTCTCTTCGAGTATCTGTTCGAGCTCTTCTTCCTTCACGATTTCCTCGGTGTTCCGCAGTACCAGTTCTTTCTGCTCCTCCGTCTCCATGGTAACAACCAAACTCTCGTGAAACGTTAAAACTTTACTCCGAGAGCCCGGCTGGCTCCGCGCCGGTAACGTCTCTCAGGGCCCCGGGAGTGAGTTCTACGCCTACTACACGGGAGCCTGCGGCCGGCTTCACGCTCTCCTGTTCAAGCAGTTGCTCCTCCATGTAGACCGGAATATCCAGGTCGAAGGGCGACACCCCGCCCACGACGTAGCTTGTCGCGTCCTCCACCTCGCTGGGGTCGGCCATCCTGACATCTCTGCCCGTTAATTCTTCCAGCTTCTCCTCGTCGAGCCGGGAGTCGCCGGGCATCAGGGCCGCCACGGGTCTATCGTCCGAGATGAAGATCAGGGTCTTCACGATGCGTTCCTCCGGGATGTTCATGGCCTCTGAAGACTCTTCCACCGTCTCCGACTTCGCGTGTATGTGGAAGTCCGCGTCGACATCCTCTTCCTCAAGTGTTTCCACGACCCGCTTCACGTTTTCTATATCCTCCTCGATAAATCCGAGCCACTCCTCGAGTTCGCCCGGGCGTTGCGTGAAGAACTGCGCCATGGTCAAGTAGTGCTCTTGAAAACTTTTGAAACCAAGATAGCTGTATGATAGAGATCGACGGCTCGAAGGGAGGCGGACAGATGCTGAGGACCTCGCTGTCGCTATCGGCGATAACAGGGAAGCCTTTCCGGATGGAGAACATCCGCGGGTCCCGGCCGAATCCCGGGATGAAGCGGCAGCATCTCGAGGCCGTGAAGGCCGCGGCCCGGCTGTGCGACGCAGAGGTCGAGGGCCTCCAGGAAGGCTCCCGAGAGATAGTCTTTCAACCCTCTGAGCTCTCGGCGGAGAACTTCACGGTCAACATCGGGACGGCCGGCAGCGTCACGCTGCTGCTTGACACGTTGCTTCCCATCACGACCCATCTTGACGAGGATCTCCGGGTCGATGTTAAGGGCGGCACGGACGTGAAGTGGTCACCGACCGCGGGCTACTACCGCCATGTCAAGCTGCCGCTGCTAAAAGAGTACGGGCTCGA
The DNA here is from genome assembly GCA_042218325.1 of Candidatus Nanohaloarchaea archaeon. Classification (GTDB taxonomy): domain Archaea; phylum Nanohalarchaeota; class Nanosalinia; order Nanosalinales; family Nanosalinaceae; genus JALDAJ01. The sequence continues at coordinate 6,222 of JBDGRE010000021.1, read as the reverse complement.
TGCTTCGCTGGAAGTGGAGAGAACAGGTTTCTACCCGGCGGGCGGCGGCGAGATAAGGCTCGAGACATCTCCTTACTCGATGGAGCCGGTGGAGATCAGGGAGAGAGGCGGGCTCGAAGGTTTCGAGATCTACTCGAAGGCGTCCCGGGACCTGCAGGAAAGCCAGGTCGCGGAGCGGCAGGCCTCGGAGGTGGCGCGGAAGCTAAAGAACTCCCACATCTCGGTTCCTATCGAGAAAGACACGCGGTACGTGGAGACGGATTCCACTGGCTCCTCTCTGGTCCTGGAGGCGGTCTACGAGAACTCTGTCGCCGGCTTCGACTCGCTGGGAGAGCATGGCAAGCGGTCGGAGGAGGTCGCAAGAGAAG
>JBDGRE010000021.1:0-5754 GCA_042218325.1 Candidatus Nanohaloarchaea archaeon | reverse complement strand
GGCTTCGACTCGCTGGGAGAGCATGGCAAGCGGTCGGAGGAGGTCGCAAGAGAAGTAGTGGAGGGATTCAGGAGCTTCCACTCCGGCGGGGCCGCGGTCGACCGGTACATGGCCGACCAGCTCGTCGTTTTCCTGGCGATCGCGGGCGGCGAGATCGTGGTACCAGAGGTCACCTCACACGTCCAGACCTCGCTGTCGGTAGTGGAGAAGTTCGGTATGGATGTAGAGATAATAGAGGAAGGGGAGAGAACGGTTCTCTCCGGCTGATCACTCTATCTCGATATCCCGGCCTTCCTTCTCTTCCTTCTCGGCTGTAACTGTCAGGACGCCGTCCTCGAACTCTGCCTCGATGGATTCGGGGTCGACGGCCACCGGCCAGGAGACGGTCCTCCGGAAAGTTCTCCGGGAGCGTTCCTGCCTGAGGTATTTCTCGTTCTCCTCTCTCATCTCCTCCGAGCTCTCGGCCGATATCTCGAGGCTGTCGGAATCCGCCCGCAGGTTGATATCCTCCTTTTCGACGCCGGGCAGGTCCGCCTCGACGACTATGTGGCTGTTGTCCTCCCGGATATCTACCGGTACGCCGGAGAAACCTGTAAGGTCTCTTCCCATCTCCTGGAACTCGTCGAAAAAGTTTTGCATCCTTTCGAACATATCATCTATCGGCTCGCGCCGCATCCTTCTCATGCTACCACCGTTTTATTCACGTCGATAAAAACTTTTATTCTTTGCTGTCGACCTGCTCCTGCAGGAACTTCAGCTGGTCGTGTATCTCCTCTATCAGCTGCTCGGCCCGCTGCTGCTTCTCCCACAGCGTTCCCTCCGCATCCGGGTCCTCGACGTCCTGGAACTCCTGCTCCATCTCGCCGACATCCTCTTCCAGCTCCCTGAGCAGGTCCTCCGGCTCCATGAAAACTTTTTCTTCACGCGGGTTTAAACCGTTTGTATGAAGCGCGCTGACCGCGTACGGGAGAAGGCGGAGGAACTGGTTTCGGAGGGCGAGAAGCCCTCTGCGGCGAGGCTGTCCCGCGAGCTCGGGATACACGACAGCGATGTCCACCGCCTGCTGAACTTTCTGGAGCAGGAGGGCGAGATCGAGACGTATACACGGGAGCTGTTCGGCCGGAAGCACAGAATGGTCGGCGTCAGGAGATAGGCTAACTTTAAAGCCCGCCGCGAGAAAATCATTTTATGTCTCTTATCAGGCTCGACGACGTCGAGAAGGTATACCAGCTCGGCGAGACAGAGGTCCGTGCCCTCCGGGGTTCCGACGCGGATATCGAGGAGGGCGAGTTCGTCGCTGTCATGGGGCCCTCCGGCTCTGGCAAGTCAACGTTGATGAACATTATAGGTGCGCTGGACACGCCGAGCACGGGAGAGGTCACTATCGGGGGAGAGGACATAGGAGATATGACCGAGAACGAGCTCGCGCTGCTGAGAAGCAAGCGTATCGGGTTCGTATTCCAGGAGTTCAACCTGATAAACAGCATGAACGCGTGGCAGAACGTCGCGCTCCCGATGGTGTTCCGGTCGGTGCCGAAGAAGGAACGGAAGGAAAGGGCCATGGAGCTACTTGAACGTGTTGAACTCGGCGACCGCGCCAGTCATCGGCCTTCCGAGCTGTCAGGGGGACAGCGCCAGAGGGTCTCGATCGCGAGAGCGCTGGCGAACGACCCGGATATCATCCTCGCGGACGAACCCACCGGCAACCTCGACACCAAGACTGGAGAAAAGATAATGGAGCTGCTGGAAGAGCTGAACGAGAAAGGAAAGACCATAGTCATGGTTACGCACGACCCGAACGACGCGACCCACGCGGACCGCGTGATAGAGATAATCGACGGTGTGACAGGACACGGCGACCTGGAAAAGATGAGACAGGCCGGCCTTGAAGGTGAGACAGGGTGAACCGTAAGATGGCGATGCTCACGGCAGCCCTGGTGATTCTCTCGGCCGCTTCAGCGGCACAGGGCGTTTCCAGGAAGCTGGATGTCGAGCTGAAGAAGACCGAGCCGGTACCGCTCCAGGCGTCGGAGTACGCTGACGTATGGCTTGAGGTCACGAATACCGGTGGTGCCACCATCGACTCCGCGACGCTCCAGTTCAGGGAGACATACCCGTTCTCGGTCGACCCGGGAGAGAGGAAGAGCTGGGATCTCGGCACGCTTGTACCGGGCGAGGAGTACCAGGTCCATCTGCAGGTGAAGGTGGATGAGAACGCGGTTCAAGGTAAGAACAGGCTGAAGTTCTACACCTCGACGGGCGGCGACACGCTTATAGGCCACGAGGTCCCGGTCGAGGTACGCTCCGACAACAACATACTATCCGTCGAAAAGGTCTACATGCCCGGTACGGTTTCTCCTGGTTCAGGCGTACCTGTGAACCTGACGCTGCGTAACATGGCCGGCGCCCAGCTGAAGAACATCGAGGTGGCGCTGGAGCTCGACAAGCTACCGTTCGCGACCGCGGGCTCGGCCACAAGGAACATCGAGAAGATGGAGCCCGGAGCCCTTAGAAACGCCAGTTTCCGGCTGGAGGTGGACGGCTCGGCAGAGAACTCGGTCTACCGTCTGCCGGTGACTCTCGATTACGAGAACGAGGCCGGGACATCCTTCACGCAGGAGACCTCGACAGGCGTAGTCGTGGGTGGAAGGCCGGAACTCGAGGTAGGTATCAACTCCGAGAGACCTCTTACACCCGGCCAGAACACGCTGACGCTCAGGGTGGTCAACCGTGGATACGGTTCGGCCGACTTCGTGCAGTTAAGCGTGGAAGACGGCAAGAACTACGAGATAACGACCCCGAACGAGGTCTACCTCGGTGAGATGGACCCGGATGACTACCAGACCGCTGACTTCGAGGTCTTCGTACAGAAAGACGCGGAGGAACTGTCGATACCGGTCGAGCTGAGCTACCGCACCAGGGACCGCGTGACGGAGAACCGCACCCTCCACCCGGAACTTTACACCGGCAAAGAACTCCAGAAGTACGGCCTCGGTGGCGGAAAAAGCCCGGTGCTCTATATAGTGGTGCTCGTCATAGTGGCGGCGGCCAGCTATTACTACTGGAGAAAACGAAAGAAAGGTTAAGATGCTCTCCGACTACCTTCTACTCGCGCTCCGGAGCATAAGGCACCGGAAGAGACGTTCATGGCTCACCATAATAGGGACGCTGATAGGTATAATGGCTGTCGTATCCCTGGTCTCGATAGGCCAGGGTCTCGAGGGCTCGATACAGAGGGAGTTCGAGAGACTCGGAGGAGACAAGCTGTTCATAACACCGGGGGGCGGCATAACATCCCAGTTCTCCAGTACGACGGTCGAACTGACCGACGACGACATAGAAACGGTCCGTAACACCCGGGGCGTCGAAGACGCTGCAGGGATACTACAGGGCTCCGCCCGCGTCGAGTTCGCGGACGAGTCACGGTACCGGACGCTTCTCGGTATACCCTCGGACGAGTCGATGCAGCTGGTCAAGTCCTTCAACAACATACAGGTGGACGAGGGCCGTTTCCTGCGGCCGACGGACACCTCCGTTGTGGTCGTGGGTTCCTCGACCGCCACCGCCTTCGAAAAGGATATCCACGTCCGCTCCACGCTTAAAATCAAAGGTGAGGAATACAGGGTCGTCGGTATCGCAGAGCAGAGCGGGAACCCGGGCGTCAACTCCGCGGTGATGGTCCCCCGGGAGACGGCGAGGAAGATCCTGGAACGTCCTGACACCTACGACGGCATAGTGGCCCAGGTCAAGGAAGGATTCAGCCCGAAGGAGATAGAGAAATCGGTCTCCCAGAACCTTCGACAGGCCCGTGACGTCGAGAAAGGCGAGGAAGACTTCCAGGTCCAGACATCGGAAGACCTTATCAGGTCTTTCACGAACCAGATAGCCATCGTCCGGGCCGTCTTCATAGGAATAGGCTCGATATCCCTGCTCGTCGGCGGCATCGGTATCATGAACACTATGTACACCTCGGTCACGGAGCGGACCCGGGAGATCGGGGTCATGAAGGCGGTCGGGGCCACCAGCAGGCAGGTCATGGTGCTGTTCCTGTTCGAGTCCGGGCTGATAGGGATGGTAGGCGGAATCCTCGGCGCGACTCTCGGCCTGGCCATAAGCTGGACTGCCGCAGAGATAATAACCAGCCAGGTAGGCCTGGCGATAAACCCTTACTTCGGCCCGGAACTTGTCGCAGGAGCGCTTCTTTTCTCCTTCACTGTCGGCATGGTATCAGGAGTGCTGCCGGCCCGGAAAGCCTCGAAGATGAAACCCGTGGAGGCGTTGAGATACAGGTGATACGGGACTACGTCGCGATAGCCTTCCGCAACCTGTCCCACCGGAAGAGACGTTCATGGCTCACCGTGGTCGGCATATTCATAGGTATAGCCGCGGTCGTCTCACTGGTCTCGCTTGGACAGGGCCTGCAGGGCTCGGTGCAGGAGCAGTTCCAGCAGATAGGCTCTGACAAGCTGTTCATCAACCCGGGCGGTGACCAGACCCAGGGACAGGTGACCACGTCGATAAAACTCACCGGGGAGGACCTGCGCGCGGTGGAGAACACACAGGGCGTGGAGCAGGCTGCCGGCATAATCTACTCGTCGACACCCGCGACGTACCGGGATGACCAGGGATTCGTGGTGGCGATGGGAGTCCCAGCAGGTGAGGGATCGGACCTCGTGCAGTCGAGCTGGGCGATGACTATAGCGGAGGGACGCGAACTCAGGGAGAACGACGACTCCAGCATAGTGATAGGAAGCCAGGTCGCGAACTCGGTTTTCGAGGACGACCCCGGCATCCGCTCCAAGATAACGATAGGAGGCGAAAAGTTCCGTGTCGTGGGCATCCTCGAACCCACGGGCGACCCGGGCATCGACCGCGGCGTTATGATGACCCGCGAGGCCGCCCGGCGCGTCACAGGCCGCCAGGAAGCCCGCTACGACTGGATATTCGCGGACCTCCAGCCGGGCTTCGAACCCGGAGAAGTGGAGGACGACGTAAGGAAAAGCCTGAGACGTTCCCGCGGCGTGGACGAGGGCGAGGAAGACTTCACGGTCTCCACCCAGGAAGACCTGCTGCAGTCTTTCAACAGCATCCTCGGCGCCGTAAGAGGTGTGGTGATCGGCATAGCATCTATCTCGATAGTGGTCGGCGGGGTGGGCATCATGAACACTATGTACACCTCGGTTACGGAGCGGACCCGTGAGATCGGGGTCATGAAGGCTATAGGCGCGACGAACGAACAGGTCATGGTGCTCTTCCTCATAGAATCCGGGATCCTCGGCCTCGTGGGCGGCGCGATAGGAGTGACCACGGGCATCGCGCTGTCGGCCACTGCGGCCTACGCCGCCTCACAGGCGGTGAACATACCCATCCAGCCCTACATCGGCCTCGAACTGGTGCTCGGCTCCCTGTTCTTCGCGTTCCTCATCGGCACCGTATCCGGCGTCCTACCATCCATGAGGGCCGCGAAACTCCAGCCCGCGGATGCTCTAAGGTACGAGTGACCGGAAAACTCTAAAACAGTCGGTTTCCCTAAAAATATACGTGGGCTGGTTCGACAGCGACATAGAGGACCTCGATGGGGCGTCAGACGAGCTGGAGCAAGAAGTTGACAGGGACAGGCTGAACGAGATAAGACGGGAACTCGACACGAGCTTCGTCAGGGGTCCCAAGGTTAAACAGTCGTCGGAGACGTTCCACGCCTACATAGAGGCCCGCTTCGGCTTCCACACGGTGCAGTACGAGATAGGAAAGGTG
>JBDGRE010000020.1:16064-19685 GCA_042218325.1 Candidatus Nanohaloarchaea archaeon | reverse complement strand
TGGCACTGGGTGCAGCGGATGGTCACTGCCCCGTTGCCTCCGTGGTTGTGCGGATTTTTTTGCCGCAGCTTTGGCACAGTACGACCCCGTCTTGGGTGGTGAATCGGGGATGTGCGCCGATTAGGCATCTCAGTTTCACTGGTTTGTGGCCTCGTCGGCTTCGCTGTGGATTTTCTCGATGTCGCTTCGTTTGACGTGGCGGGTTTGTTGGCGGATGCCTTCGCGGGCGACTTGGACGGCTTTGTCCATGTTGATCTGGTTGTGTTGTTCGCCGCTGTACCGCTTGTTCGTGGAGTAGGCTCCGCATCCGGTGCAGCCCCATTCCTTCTTGGCCTCGGGATTGAAGCTGTGGACGCGGACTCCGACGCTTCGGCTTCCGCAGTTCGGGCATTTCAACAGTCCGAGCCGTGCCTCGAGTTCGTACGGGTGCATATCCTCCGTGGATCCGTCGTAGCGAGCGCCGCGAGTCACTGGTCTTCGCCCTCCGGCTCTTTGTAGAAAATGAACCATCGAGTCTCGGTGTTCTGCTTCTTGGTCGTGGTTCCGTAGAGAGGACGCTGCGGAGCCAAATTCAAGACCTCCTTGAAATCCACGCAGGAGTCGTTGAACTTGAAAGCCAGAGTCCCTCTCGGCATGAGTACTCGGAACAGCTCCTCAAAACCCTGCCGAATATCTCTCTGCCAGGTTTGGGCTCTGAGCGCGCCATATTTCTTATTGACTTGACCTGTCAGCCTTTCCATTCCGTCCGGAGTCGTCACATGAGGAGGGTCAAAGACTATATGATCGAACTCCTTGTCCTGAAAAGGTAGGTCTCGGAAGTCCATCCTCTCATCAGGGTTTACCTCGTAGGTTTCTCCTTCTTGGCCGTGAAAACCTGGATCCTCTTCTCGCTTGTCGATATAGAGTGTGTCTTCTCTTTCCTTGTTGTCCGGCAGCCATATACTCCGGCCTCCGCAGGTTGCGTCCAGAATGTTCTCTTCCCGGCTCACTTCTTCCACCTCTGAAGGGTCTGCCTGTTTCTCTCCTGCAGCTTTCAGCAGGGGATTGGCGCTCACTGGTCTTCGCCCTCCTCGCCGTCTTCGTCCTGTCTTCTTTCGCGGCGTTTCCGTTTGTAGTAGCGGATGCTGTAGATGTCGCCGTCGTTGGGGTTGATGACGGTCACCGGCCCTGCACCTCTTGGAAGGTGATCTGTGGTTTTGGGTTTAGTGTCGTGCTTGTTGCTTGCTTGTAGTTCATAGCTGCATAGGTCGGCAGACATGGTTCTGCCGCCGTTTTTCGTTCCTTGTCTGGCGCCGTTGACGCTGGCAGGCGCATTTGTTCGGTTCATGCTGTGATACCTCGGCTGTCGCCCCAGTTGTCGATGTTTGTCTGCCTTCTGTGGCACTTCACGACGCGGTCAGGCAGGTCGTCTATCGGCACCTTAACATAGGCAGACCGGTTCCGGGGCCTTCCGTTCTTCCAAGTCTGCTCGTTTTTCTTTTTGCGGTAGAAAGCGCGTTTCTCCGGGTCTATGCTGACCTCCTGCCACCAGGCGCGGAGTGCTTCGCCGTCCAGTATAACGTAACTGTATGTTCTCTGGTTGTGCCAGACGCCAACAAGCCAGTCCCAGTGGTCAGGTCCGTACCATATCCAGCCATCTTTCTTGTTGTTGCGGACTTCGTGATCCGTCTCGAGGACCACATGGTCCTGCGGTACGTTGTCCCAGTTTTTGAATTCGAATCTGTGCGTGGTCTTGTCTGATGTGGTGACCTCGAAGTCGAAGCGGTCTACACCTGTCTTTTTCTCTTCTGCGGTGGTTTTGCGGGTTTCTATCAAGTCGAATTCACGCCAGAGAACCCACCGGTTACGCATCTTTTGCAGGTCTGTGATTTCGAAGTCGTCTTCGAAGTCTGTCCGGTCTTTCACTGGTTTTTGACCTCAGCCATGCGGGCTTCGGCTTTAGCCACGTATTCTTCGTTGATTTCTACTCCGAACCAGTCGCGGTCTTCGCGTTCCGCTGCCTCTAGTGTGCTGCCTGTTCCGCAGAACGGGTCCAGGATTGTTTCGCCTTGAATCGTTGAATGTTTGGCAAGCTGGCGAAGAAGCTGCACAGGTTTCTCTGTTGGGTGTGTCTGGTTGTCGCCGACGACGCGCGGGGCCTGGAACTTGTTGGTTGGCCGCGTGTCGTAGTTTAGCTTGCGGTTGCCCTTGGTTCCGAATATTATGTATTCGTATATTTCTGCGTAGCTTCCGTGCAGGTCGCCCATGCCGTGGTTGTTTTTCTCCCAGTTCAGCAGGGATTTGACATCGAAGTGCTCCCTGACCACCTGAATCATGCCCGGCAGGGTCTTCCAAGTGCAGAATATATAGCAGTGCGCGTCGTCCTTCAGTTTGGGTTCTGCCGCCATCAATATATCGTCTAGCAGTTGATACGCGTCGTCTTGGTCGCCAGCCAGCTTCTGGTTCAGTGACTTGCTGCTGCTTCGGTTTGATTTGTAGTCTATGCCGTACGGCGGGTCGGTGATGATGCAGTCGACGCTGGAGTCTTCCAGTTCCTCTAGTTCGTCGGCTGCGTTACCGCAGACTATGCCTTGTATGTCCGGTGACTGTTCGGCGTCCTTCTGCCGGTTTTGTTCTTTCTCCGTGCGCTTGACCTCTCTCTGCGCTGCGGATATACTGGTCTCGCCTTTCTGAAGTTTCTGGAACTCTTTCTCAGCGGTTTGCTTGACTTTCTCAGGCTTGTCTTCCTCGGTGTTGCCTTCGGCGATGTCCTTAACTTTCTTCCCTTTCTCAAGGGTCCGACCTGACACATCGGCGTCAACCTTCTCAGCAGCCTTATCACGGGCTCGACTTTTTGAATCGCTTTGGGAAATATTTCCCACAGCGTTTTTGCCTGGTGCGGTTTCGCCGTGTGATTTCCTCTCTTTTGCACGCTTACGTTCGACAGCCAGCATTTCATCGAACTCGTTGATTATCTGGCCAGGTGTCTTGTCGCGCTGCCGGTTGAACTCGATGAGCGCCTCGCGTTCCTGCAGTTCGTCGTCAAACTCGACGACGCGGACAGGGACTTCTTCGGTGCCTGTGCGGCGCGCCGCCGTCCAACGACGATGACCGCTGATAATCTTGTGGTTGCGGTTTACCACCAAAGGCTCCAGAACACCGTTCTCGGCAACGCTTTCAACAAAACTCTCCTCCAGCTCTTCGTCCTCACCGTAAACACGTTTGTTGCGTGGGTGAGGCCGGAGCTTGTCAGGTGAAACCGTGGTAACCGGTTCCGACTGAATAGACAGATCGCTTTGCAGAACCTCCGGAAGCTCCTGGCTGTCCGTAGCAGCCTTCGATGTCATTTGTCGGCCTCCAAGGTGGACTGGTTTTTTGTGCAGTCGGTGCACAGCCCGTCGCTGAGGTTTGTGATGGTGGTGCCGCAGCAGGAACACTTCCCCATTACTGCCTCACCTCACTGAACTGGATTTTACCCGCCGCCTGCGGGTTGATGTCTTCGGTGACAGGAACCAGTTCGACTGTCTCCGTCTTTGTGAAAAGGTTTTTCAGCTTTGAGGTCGCGTGTTTCAATGCTTGTTTGTAGTTCATACGAGCAAAAGCAGTGTGCGGCATCGTCTATGCCGTCACCTGCTGATTCAT
>JBDGRE010000020.1:0-15964 GCA_042218325.1 Candidatus Nanohaloarchaea archaeon | reverse complement strand
TCATACGAGCAAAAGCAGTGTGCGGCATCGTCTATGCCGTCACCTGCTGATTCATGTCTTCTATCGGGTTTCCGTGGGTGAATGCGAACTTCATGAAGAGGAGCTGTTCTTCGTCTGACAGATTTCTGAATCTGTTTTTGAACTCCTCGATGTTGTCGCCGTCTCTGAGGGAGCGGACGTAGCGGGCTAGTGCCTCGCCTTTGGTTTCTCCGTTTTCGCGGTGGTCCTCCGCTATCTCGTGCAGGATCTCAGGACACCGCATTCTTTGCCGACCCATCTGTCCCATAACGTACTAATGTAGTACAGCATTTATATAGGTTGTCTATTCTTGAACCAGACCTGTTCTAAGTCTTGACTCAGCAATACTTTAACACAACCTCAACCCAAGATTCCCGTGGATAAGAAATACTATCGCCCTTCGCTCTCACAAGAATTGAGAAAAGCTATTGAGGAGTTCATAGAAGAACATCCTGAGTACGGTTTTGAATCACCAAAAGAGTTTATTACTTATTCAGTTCGACGAATGATTGATGACAACCAGAATTTGAGCTCGAAAGAAATGGCTGAGGCTTTGAATTTGGACGAAAAATTATAGCTTATTGTATTCTTCTAGGAATTCTTCACGGCTCTGTTTGCTGCAGTTTTCAAGCGCTTTCAGCATCATCTCGGTCTGCGTCGTGTGAAGTCGCTCCACCACCATTTTGTACTGCTCAGCATTCGTTGTTAAACTGGTTCTCGGGTGTCTGAAGTGTCTGAAGTACTGTGAACTAGTCTAAAAATTGTTTAAGCTCGTCTGCGTCCATGTTTTTCAGCATGTCCAAAGCGCTGTCGGGGCTCACGGCTTGTTCTTTTTCTGGTTCCAAGGCTGAGAGCAGGTCGTCGGCTGTGATGGTTGTGCTGCAGTTGTAGCAGCTTTTTTGTGCGGGGCTGACGATGCTGCCGCAGACGTGGCAACGCCGGGGCCGGAGCTCTTCTTCGTCCATGTCCAGGCCGGTCTGGTCTTGGTCTTGGAGGCCGATGGCTTCGTTGAACGCACTTTCGAGCTGGTTCTGTGCTAGGCCGACGTACTTCTTCGCTGTTTCCATTTGGCTCCAGCCGAAGAACTCCATTAGTTGTGGTGCGTTCATGCCTTGGCTGGCGAGGAAGGTGGCTCTGCTCTTCCGGTATCCGTGCGGGCTTGTCTGCCTTGTTTCGGGTATGTCGGTGTTTTGGACGGCGCGGTCTATGGCGCTGTAGGCTGTGCCGTAGTTCATCTGTTCCTGGGTTGTGCCTTCGTCCTTCTGCCAGCCCTCGCCCTTGGTGAAGATGTAGTCATCGGGATCTGCGTCTGTAACCTCTGCGTATGCTTTCAGGTAGGGTGCGGCTTCCGCGACTGGTACGCGGCGGGGCTGTGTTTTGTTGCTTGTGAACCGGAGCTGGCTGCCTAGGCCGTCGAGCTCGAGGTCCTTCCAACGCGTGTTCAACGTGGCTTCGATGCGTCCGCCGCTGGCCCAGAGTGTCATGATGAGTGCTTTGTCTCGGGGGTTGGATGCGCTGCGGACGATGCTTTTGACTTCGCTCGGTCTGAGGACTTCTTCGGGTTTGAGGCCTTCCATCCGTGTCTGGTCAACTGTGGTGCCGAGGAAGTCTATGTCGCTGCGGCGGTCCAGGTGCCAGCCGTAGTATTTTGACAGTGTTTTCTTGAGTTCGGCGATGCTGTATTCTGACAGGTCTTCTCTGAGGTCGCCGTTGATGACTCCGGCTAGTTTGATGAGTTCGTCTTGTGTTGCGTCTTCGAGGGCGAAGTCTATGTGGTCGGCGAGGTATTCGAAGCTCCAGAGGTAGTTTCTTATCCTGTCTTTTCCGATGCCGCTGGCTTTGAGCTTGTCAACGAAGGCTTGGACGGATTCCGTGTTTTCTTGGGAGAGGCTGCTTTCCTCCAGTTTTGCGGACATTCTCTTGTTGATCTGTGTGCGGTTGTGTACGTCTGCCACGTCTACCTAAACTTAGGTGTCTAAGGGATTTAACGTTTGAGGGAGTCCCGACCCCCGGACTTTCCCAAAATGTACAATCCCGTAGAGGTTTTCCTTGTTTTGAGAGCCGTTTCCTTTTTCTATTTCACGAAATAATTTTGAAGTGAAATGCCATCAAGTGGATACCGCACGGTTCAGCAGCGAGGCGAGGTCACACTTCCCAAATCATTCAGGGACGAACACGACCTGGAGCCAGGAGACAAAATTTACTGGAAGCGGCACAGCCGCGACAATTCCAAGGTCATCATCGAGGTCGACTAGCTCAGGACGGGGTAGTCCTCGACTTCGAGTGTGTCGCGGTCGACGTAGATGCGGACTCCAGGCTGTATGTATTCAGGTTCGCGTAGCGCGAACACCTCTTTTTTTGAGTCGGTTCCGTGACTGTTATGTTATGGTGGACTGGGTGACGCTTGGTTTCATGGCGTTGTTCACTATCCTGGTGCTGTTTGTGCTGTCAAAGTTCGTCCGCGCGGTAGGCGGCATGGCGAAGTACATCTCAGAGACCTTCGGAATGGTGCTGAAGCTGTTCCGTCCCGTCATCAAACCCGTAAAACGGTTTGTCAGGCGTTACAAGTACCGGATAAAGAGGAAACTGAGAAGATAGCCGCGTGCGCGCCCGCGTGGCCGTCACGCGTGTGTAGAATCATCTCCATCATCAATCAAGGGCTTGAACGGAGGTATGTTGCCGAGCTCGCCTTTCTTCTTCCACCTTGTGTATGTTGATGGATCCATGTCGAGCAAATCTCTCATCGCATCAGATTGGCTCATTCCAGTTTTGACACCTGTCTTCGCCACCCTCATGCGAAGCCTGCGCAGCTTCTTCTCATATCGGCCCTTGTCGTCCTCATTGCCGTCAAGATACTTGCCAGCTAGGTTGGAGACGTTCTCCTTCTTCATCTCCTGGTACGCAGGCCACAAGTCGAGGTCGGACGGATCCTTCCAACCTGCCTTGAATATCGGGTCGGAATACTCCGCCCGGACGCGGTTGCCGCGTCTTTCGACAACTATCTCCTGCATCCTGTCCTCGTTGTAAAAGTGCGCCCATCCCTGCTTCACGCATCTCACAAGCATGTGAGCGCGGTCGTCCCTAATCGGTTTCTCAACCTCCTTGAACTCCGGCATGTTCACGAAGATGAACAGGTTCTTGGCTCGGACCTCGCGGAACCATTCTATCATCATCTTGTTCCGGCTCTTGCCGTGGTTCCTGCTCAACAGGCTTTCGATTCCCTCATCGAACACGATGCTCTGGTAGCTGGAGAGCTCGTCCGCTGTCCGAATCAGGTCTTCGTGGTCCATAACAATCTGTTCGCCGGCGTCGAAGTCAGGGTCGAGGTAGTTCGCCATAAGGATTGACAGAGATGACTTCCCGTTGCCCTCCCCCCCGGTCACGAGAAAGACGGCGTCCTTGTCCCGTGACTTCACACGCTCTTTCGTACTGTCCAACGCCTTCCTGATACTGTTTTGGAGGTACTCCGTCACAGGTACAGGTCCTCCGGCCCGTACTCATCTTCGTCGGCTGCTTTCGTTGGGATTCCGAGGCCTGACTCCTCAACCAAGAGTCGCTGCACCTGGTCGTGGAGCTCTCCGATTTCGCGGCGTGATATTTTTTCCATCGCAGCCTTGTCTCGGTTCAGCTTTTCGTAGAACCTGTCGATCATCTGCTCGGTCTCGCGGCGGTCCTCCTCTGGCACGAAATACTTGAAGCTCCGCCACAAGGCCCGGAGCGAGGCAAACCACTCCTCCACATCGTCCAGGCTCCTGTCCCGGTACACAGTCCGGAGCTCCTGGTTCGTCTGACCGAGTACCTCGCCGATCTGCTCGGTACGTGCCTTCCCTAGATGCCACTCAGGGATCCGCGTCTCATCCGTCTCGCTCACGGCTCCTCACCTCCTCTACAACTTCTTCGAGGCGGCCGTACTTCTGGACCACGTCGGCGAGTGCCTCAGTGAGGTCGTCCCGCAGCTCGAACTCTTTCATCTCCCACTGCGGGCCACCACTCTTCTTAATGACTATCTCGGCTTTGCGTCTGCGGCTCATCCGCCTATCATTCCGTAGGCACGCATCACGGTTGCGGCGGCAGCACCCATCGAGAACACTGCGGCGGCTGCGCTGGCGATGAACATCTGCTTCATCTTGGACTCGCCGCGCATCTCAGCCTCCTTCCGCCCAACACTTTTCGCCAGGGAGACCTGGTTCTCGATGAAACGCGCCAGGTACCGGCGGTCGTCCTCCGAGATTGTCTCCGTGTTCTCATCGAGCTCGTCCTTAATGTCCTCACGGCTCTCAACCTCGTGGTACTCGCCGTCGCTGTCCATCACCTGCCTTCCGAAGATTTCTACCATTCAGGATCAGGGCTCCCGATCTCCTTCCCAGTGTTTTCGCTCCGGCTGTCAATCGCCTGACTGATTTTTTCTCCGAGACCTGGTCCGCTGTCGAGCTCCCGCTTTTGCTTCATGGCCTGGAACTGCTGCGACTTGCTTGTGATAAGCATCTCGGACGCGAAACCTTTCTCGGCCTTGGAGAAGTGCGGTACAACCGCGATTCGCTCCAGGAGCTTGGACTCGAGCTGTGTTTCCGGTAACCCGAACTTGTCGCGCAGGAACTGGAAGGTTCCGTACAGGTCGTGGTACATGTGCAGGACCTCGAGCTCCTCGCTGTCGAGGTGTCCTGAAGGCACGACCTCGTTGATGGGCGTGTCCTCGTGGTCCGAAGAGCCGAACAAGGCCTTCTTCCTGACCTGCATCTCGGTCTGAGGCTTGGATTCCTCCTGGATGAACTGCTGTTTTCGGGTCACTGCGTCAGCCTCGCCACGAGATCTTCGTCTCTCCCGCTAGGTACAACGCCCTGGAAGAACAGGTACAGCGAGACGCCGATCAGGCCGACTCCAACGAACTCGTTTGCCTGAGGGCTGCCGGTGCTTTCGCTCAGCGTCGTGAATTTCGGGGAGCGGTCGATCTCTGTTGAGTTGTTTGGTCCTGGGTTTTCGGTTTGTGTGAATCCGTTTTGTACTTCCACGCTTCCTACCAGTGTGAAGGCCGCGGCCACGAGCATGAATGTGGCGGAGCCTATCAGCAGGTTGGAGTCCTTGGCTGCTGCGGCTGTGAACGCGAGGCCTAGGGAGACGGCGAGAAGTGCGAGCAGGAAGATGAGCTGCATAGTATAGAATTTAAGATGGAGGGCGGCGTGCCGGACCAGCTAAGTGTTTTTTTGCTGGTGGCCGCCGCTGCATCTCTGCTTTCCTCACAGGATTTTACCTGTTGAGGAAGCTGGAGAACGATGCGAGTAGGAGCGAAGCTGCTAGTCCTACTGGTACGAATCCGACTACGGTCGCGGAAATGCCAGTGAGGTTGGCTGTGTTGATTACCTCCTGGACGACCGGGATTCCGACGCCGCCGATCAGTACGGCTGCGATCATCGTTCCCATGCTGTCTTGTATCAGTCCCATTTTTCGAGTCTGTGCACCTCCGGTCGTTAAGGATAAGTTGGCGTCACTTAAACAGGCGTTTCCGGAGCGGAAACGGATATGTATACACCCTTGAGTTCGCACCTGTGCGTATGACCAAGATGGTAGAGGACAAGGAGTTCAACTTCGGTAAAACCCTCGATACAAAGTATGAGTCGCTTGTTGGAGACGACAACGGCACGATGGAGATATACTGATGGCCCGAGAAAGACAAATAGGCGACAGTCGTGTGCCTCTGGCCGATACAACGCCGCGAGATGATTCCGACGATGAAAGAGTGTCCGTGGCGGATGCACGGAACTTTGGTGACAGCCTGGACGACCAGGTCGAGGATTCTTCGACAGGTATCCGCGCCAAGCTGAACGCCTTGAAGCAGAAGGCAAAACAGGCTGCGTCCCGCGGAGACATGTCAACTGTTAAGAAAGCGAAAGAAAAGGCCAAAGAGCTGAAAGAGAGGGAGAAGCAGCGAAGAAAAATGCAGCAGGAGGATGAACAGGCGTTGCGCAGCAACGAGACAGCTGCATCCGGTCTTGGCAGCAGCTTCCTCAGCATCGCCGAGAGCACTGACAGCGTGCAGGACAGCTTCAGGCGTGCGTTCGGCGAGCCAAACGACCTCGGCCTGCGGACGGATGACATATTCGGCGGCGACGCCCAGGGCGTTGACTCCGGCGGCGCAGACCTCGGTGTCGACCTAGGCGGGAGTTCGTTGAATGTCGAGGGAACCGAGAGCGAGGCCTTCGAGTTCGAGGACGAAACCACCGGGAACAAGCTCGGTGTTGAACTGGATGTGAGATTTTAGACATGGGTTTTCTCGACAGTGTTGCAGATGCAGCAGGAGACGCAGCTGATGCAGCGAAGGACGCGGCGGACGAGGCTGTTGACACAGCTCAAGAGGCCGCGGAGGATGCAGCGGAGGCTGTCGGCGCAGAGGACACTGTCGACAAGGTAGAGGACGAAGTACAGAAAGCCACAGGAGTCGACGTCGGTGGTTCAGGAGCTGGGAAAGATGCGAAAGATGTCAACAAGCAGGGTTCCGCGGACAGAGGTGTGGACGACCCGGCGGGCGACCCTCAAGTCAGCGACACCGCAGGGTTCACAAGCGACAACGTAATCGAAGACACCGACCCAAGCAGAAAAAGCGATGAGGCAAGAGCGAGCGATGAACCAGCGACAATCAGCCCGACTCAGGAGAACCTGGAGGGCGAGAACCAGCTTCAACGAGGCCCAGCTGAGAAAGCAGCAAGGACAGAACAAAGAATCGAACAACTCCCCGGACCAACCGACACACTGGCCGAGGGAGTTGGAACAGCCGAGACAGTCGGGCGTTCCGCTATCCGCGGCGTCACCCAGATACCTCAGGACATCCAACGCGCCACCACAGTAGGCCCGGCGGACTTCGTCGAAGAACAGATACGCGGCACAAGACAGGCACGAAGCGGCAAAGTGCCCGGCGGCATCCAAGGAGCGATCGCTGCCGGAGCCAACCCGAACAGCCTAAGAGCCGAAGCAGCAGAGAACAGGCAAAAAGCTGTCGGAACCCAGCTCGCTCTCGCAGGCGCAGGCGCGGCAGCAGCTCCGGCCATCGGCACCGCCCTGGCACGAGGAGCATCAAGAACCGAAACAGATGTCACCACAAAGACTGGGCCTGTCAAAACCAGGTCCGAGGCCTCCGGCACAGAAGCCACGTTGGACGACACACCTTTCAACCAGAGGACTCTAGGTGAAGAGCTCGGGAGAAAACAGACGGGAGAAACTGCGGATGTCGCCTCCAACCCCGGGGTAGTCCAGCCGGACTCCGTGGTGCAGAGCCGCAGAAGAACCCGCCAGCAACCAGATACACGAAGACCGGATACTAGGGAGGAACAAACAGATGTCGAGTTCCAAGACCAAGACCAGCGCGGCGAGGACCTTCTCCAAGTCTCGGAGGAGGCCGCAAGCCGGACACAGCTACGGACAGCCCAGGACCGTTCCTCCGACTTCACCGCTCCAGCAAGCGAGGCCGACGACACCCTGACGCTTTCGCAGCAGGAAGCCAGTATACTTGCGGAGCGCGAGGGCGCGAGCTCGCTGAACATAGCAGGATTCACGGACGACGGCGGCGTCGAGGTAGAGGTAACGCCGGAGCAGCGCAGCAGGGTCGAGCAATTTCTTTCAGATGCACAGAGCGCTGTCGAGGATCCGAATGCTTTGGGAAGCGGAGCTGGTTCTCTTGTTCAAGAGAAGAGGCCGGAGGTATCGAGTGATTCGCTTAGAGACCTTTTCGGCGATACCTCGAGGCCTGGAGACAGCCTTCCCGACCCGGCTGGCAGAGGCAGACCGGAGAGACCTGACCTTTCTGCGGCCACGCGGAACCGAGGAGGCACCGACACCATCTCTCCGTCCGATGTCACCACCGTCGCACCCACGGTAGCGGTCGGCCAAACCCAAGAAACCAGTACAACGCAGAACACACAGACAACAACACCCGAAAACCAGCAGGACCAGACACCATTCAACCGCGAGATACAAGAACAACCCCAGGGCCAAGCGCAGGGACAGGACACAGGCCTCAACACCGACCTAGACACAACGCCCTTCGCCTTCCAAACAAACAGAGGGAGAACGCGGCAGGACACACCGTTCCCCGGATCCGTATTCTCAAACCCGGAACCAGGCACACCGACCTCCACCACGCCACCGAACCAAGGCAGCGGAACACCGTTCCAAGCACCGGACTTCGACACACAGCAGCCCCGGGAACAAGAAGCCGGAGAAGACAGCGAGGCTGTCTTCGGAGAAGAAGCTCCGGCGGAGGCGCAGTTCGGCTTGGTCGGAGCCAGTATCATACAAAGCCGCGGACAGGAGGTCGAAAGCTTTGAACTGGAGGAAAGCCAGCGAACCGAGATAAATCTTCTTTCAGGATTCCAGCCATCGACCGGAGGTGATCTACTGTGAGCAGCGTGGAAAATATTGTCGGACTTTTAGTCACGTTGGCGGCCTTCGCAGCTGTCGTCCCATTGATGCAGCAGGCCGTAAACACGATTCTGCCGTTCACGGGGCAGGTCGCCGACCTCATCCTGATTTCGATTCCGGCGATCTTGCTTCTGTCAACGGTCACGAGCGCGATAGGAGGCGACGAAATACGTTGAAGGGCCGTCTCATCACCTTTACCTCCGTTCTTTTCATCGGATCAGTCCTGTTTCTTTCCGCGGCCATGGCCCCAGTCCTGTTTGAGGCCTTGAGCACCGGGTTTCAGACAGCCGAGAACCCGTTGACAAAGGCTTTTATGGCCGGGTTCTTCCCGTTGTTTCTGTTGCTTGTCCTCGGGAGTGCTGCTGCAAACACAGAGCTTTCAGCACGAAAGAAGAGAAGGAGGCGGGCGCGGTGAAACTTTGGCGGGTTCTGTGTTTGGCATTTCTCGCAGTTGGAATGGTCGGCGGAGCATCGGCTAAGTCATTTAACACTATTAATACGATAGGGGATGGCTCAAGAAACTCTCCAGATTTTCAACCATACTTCTTCGGGTATCGTGACACCAAATATTATCATTCTTCTCATGAGTTCAACTACAATAAAGACTTTAGAATTAAGAAGGTTGAAATACCGACACCAAACTCTTACGGGGACTGTACCTCCGTCCTAGACGTCAATGTCGAAGTATACATAGATAAAGGAGGAGCTGACAGCACTTGGACTGATGGAACCAAAGTAGGTGCTTTCAGCGACATTACTGGTGGGAGTACTACTGTAACCTTCGATATTTCAAATTATGAGATAAAAAAGGGGAATACTTACGAAATTACTTTCTATACTCCATCAACAAACTCTGGTTACTGTACTTACGAGTATTTTAAGGGGTACTACGATACATCGCCCTCCAGTACTTTTGCCTACTGGACTCATGCTGCGAGTAATAGCGAATCAAGTCAGCAAGACATCGGGGACCTTACTTTCTATGGAGTAATACCTAATTCAAAACCTCAGTTTAGTTCCACTTCAATTAGTCCTAATCCTCCTTTGATCGGGCAAACAGCAGATTTTTCGTACAGTGCCAGCGACCCGGATGGAACGATTAGCAGCGTAGACCTCACGCTAAAAGACGATGGCACGACAATATTCACGGGGTCGAAAAGTTCCGCATCCGGTACTTTCAGCCCTCCCGATAATCTGACAGAAGGCGACATAACTGCAACTTTTACGGTTGCAGACAACGATGGCGCAACCGCCACATCCGCGTTGACTAGGACGTTGACGGACAGCCCGCCGAGCGTTCAAGTCGTTGAACCGACCAACCTCAAAGGAACGAAAAACCCGGCGTTTAACGTATCAGTTGACTCAACCACGGACAGCGAGCCAAACGAACAGGTCACGGTCAATTTGAAAGTGGATGGAACCAAGTTCGACACCAAAACCGTCACCGGCAAAGGTTTTCTCACCGGCACTGTTCCAAGCCAGGCGGACGGAAGCCACAGCTTTAAAGCCGTGGCGAGTGAGAACGCCGGGAGCAAACAGGAAAGCAGCACGTTCACCATAGATACAACGCCGCCAAACATCACGATATTCGAGCCAGACGGCAAAACAAACAGCAGTCAAGGAATACCTCTCAAGTTCCAAGCAGCGGACGCAACCAGCAGCGCGGACACGTCCACGTTCGAGTACGCGAAAGACGGAGGCACCCGGATAAGCACCACAGGTAACACCACGATAGACTACGGCAGCATCGGGCAACACAACGTAACCGTGTTCGCACAAGACCAGGCCGGGAACGAAGGCCAGACCATCAAGACCTTCAAAGTTGACATCAAAAACACGCTCACCGCGGACGCAAAAGTATCGAACACGCAGATAAGCGAGTTCACCGCCACATTCAGCAACAGCACAGACACACTCAGTAAAAACACGACAGACGGACAGCTTGAGTTCTTTACCACAGAGTTACCGAAAGGAAGCGTTACAGTCACGGTAAACAGCCCAGGATTTACGCTGTCAAACCAGACGCTGACAGGCGTAGACAACACGTTTAACCAGGACTTGAACCTAGATCTGGAGCGCGCAGGATTCACGTTCAACGCCTTCAACGAACAGAAACCCAGCGAGGAACTAGACCCTCGAACCGTGACAATCAGCAACGCCACGGCCACCCAGCAACTCAACAAGACCCAGATAACAACCGAGTTCGGGAACGGCCCGCAAAAAACAATCACGGAGGGAGGCTCGATCCCAGGCCAGGCGACTTTAGTAAATCAAAACGGGCTCACAAGCCTCAAAGTCGGAGAATTAAAGATAAGTGAGACATACACCGGCGGCAGCGGAATAATGGATTTAGAGGTAAACGTGAACGGGCAAAGAATAGGGAGAATTGAGGACGTAGGGAATACAGGAAGCAGCCATAAAATACAGCTAGATAACCCTAAACGGGTAACAAGCATGACCATAGTTGGCTATAACGTCAACGATGGCGACGGCAACACCGAAAACGCAAATATACAAATACAAGATATAACAGCGCTGCCACCGGACACAGGCCAAACCACCCTAGATTTCGAGGCTATACAGAAATCAGGTTTCCCCCAGGGAGACGTAGACGTACAGGTAGAAAGCCCAGGATTCCAAACCCGGACATATCAGACCACTATAACAGGCAGCACCAAGACCACGCTCGACACCTTCCTACTGCCGCTGAACCAAGGACTAAGAACAAGTGTCGAAGTGCTTGACACGAAAAGAAATCCTGTTACAGGCGCACAGGTCACCATCCAGAAACGCATCGACGGCGCGTTCAAAACCGTGTCCCAGGCAGATACCAGTACCGCAGGAGGAGCCAGCTTCTTCCTCGACCCAGACACAAGGTATCGCGCGGTCGTGACCGCGCCCGAGTTCGTTGGATTCGAAGGAACATTCAACCCAGCGAACTTCGAGTTCAAACCATTCCAGATCATCCTGTCAGACGCCTCGGAGTTCAACTTCACAACAAGACTCCAAGGCGTCAGCCAACGCCTCAAACCCCAAGAAGCCACGCTGAAACCGAACACCACTTTGAACTACACCGTGATAGACAGCGAGAACAGCATCTCCGTCTTCGGACTTCAAGTCTTCAACAAGACAGGGGCGAAGATATTCGAAAAGGTTGAGACCGGGAGCAGCACCGGAGGAACAGTCACCGCCAACCTCACTTTGAACGACACGAAACAGGTCCGGGTCGAGGGCTTCTTCACAAGCAACGGAGAACGCTTCAACTACGACCGCAGATACACAGTCCTCCAGCCGTTCGAGCTCGGTGACACCAGCCTCGGATTCGCCGTTCAAAAGCTCAAGGCCACAACCGGAGACATCACACAGAGCTTTATCGCCATCATAGTGGTCTCCGCCACAGGCATAGCAACAGGCAGGCAAATCAACCGCGTTGGAGGAGGACTCCTCGCATTAACAGTGCTCGGAGGCTTCGCACTCATCGGATTCGTCAACCCAGCAGTATTCACAACGACCTTGATAGGCGTCACAGCAGCGGTGTTCTTCCAATAATGGTATCCGCCAGCCAAGTCCTGGTGTTCAACTTCACACTCAACTTTATCCTGTTCACGATGGGCAGCGCAGGCTTCGTCCCACTCGGAGACGGACCGGACGGAAGTACACCGAAACAATACGTCAACCAGTTCAGAGGCGACGGAAAGGTCGTCGGAGCACTCGAAAACCGGACCGAAACCGGGACAGGAACAGGCGGAGGACTCACGGACGCCGTGCTTGCGGCACCGCTCCTCGGACCGCTCGTTGAACTCCTGTTCGCACCGATCATAGTCATAGGAAACCTGAGCTTCGTGCCACAAGCCTTCAAACTCTTCGTCCAGGGAATACTCGCAATCCAGGCAATAGTCGCAGTAATAGCCGCGTTCCGCGGAGGAGGAATCCGATGACAAACTACACAGAAAAACTCAGCTACAACAACTTAAACGTCACTGAACCACCGACATACGCAGACCTGGCGAACACCACAGGCCAACTCAAAACCCAGAAACTCGCCACAGAAATCGGGACAGCCATCGGACCCCAAACAGTCGGCACAAGACCACTCACAGGAATCGCACTCCTCGCCGTACTAGGATTCGGACTCTACCAAAACCAGACCAGCCTCGACACCACCGCAGCAGTCATGATACCAACAGCCTTCACCCTCACCCAGTTCGGCCTCCTGCCGTTCGGAACCGGAATACTCACAGGCCTTGCGGTAGCGGTATCCGCGTTCGTCGCGGTCGCAGCCGCACGAATCTTCACATGACCGACACACTCGAAGACTTCGGCTACCGCGTCACAGCCAACGCCCAAGAACGAAGACCATTCCTCAGGAAAGCCGCCCGCAGACTCGGAGCAGACAAAGTCAAAAAACGCCTCCAAAGCAGGAAATACCGCGCAACAGGCTACAAAACACGGAGATACAAGGCAGACATCTCATTCATAGAAGAAGAGATGAACAAAAGAAATGACTTCGAGCTAGGCCTCGACCTCGGACTCGGGCTCTGAATCCTCTTTCAACGACTCCAACACAGCTGGGTTCACGGTCAACTGCTTTCTGCGCCCGTTCCACTCACGCTTAACCACTCCAATCCTCTCCAAGTGATTCAACGCGCTCGCAACAGCTTTCCGACCGAGATCCGTATCGCGAATAATCCTCCTGGGATAATTTCTCTCCGGCTGATGCCGCAGCTGGTTCCGGCACAAAGCCTTGAACACGCGCTCAACTGTCTCCGTGTTGCAGTGCTTGGTGGCTTTCATCTGGCCAGCAGCTCCGTCTTCACCTTTTCACGCATCGCAGCACTGACCTGCTCCGCGGACTCACGGTCCCCGTCCTCGACATAATCCTCAAGCTCGGAGAACATATCCTCCAGGTCGTCGTCCGCCACGCCAGCACGACGAAGCAAAACCATCTGATTCCTCCAGTTCTCCAACCCCACTTCGAGGCCGTGCTCCGACTCATCAATTTTGTCTGTTACCCTTTCCATAATCTTG
The DNA here is from genome assembly GCA_042218325.1 of Candidatus Nanohaloarchaea archaeon. Taxonomy (GTDB): domain Archaea; phylum Nanohalarchaeota; class Nanosalinia; order Nanosalinales; family Nanosalinaceae; genus JALDAJ01. Next base: position 2,509 of record JBDGRE010000020.1, on the reverse strand, counting down.
TTGAACTTGGACTCGCTCACTGCATTCTTTTCTTTCATCCGCCGGTCACCCTCAACGCCTTTCCGAAAATCTGCGAAGTCACGACCAGCCAGATGCTCAACACCCACGCCATCTGAAGCCCGGCATCCCTGACCGTCTCAGCCAGCGCCGTTTCCTTCGGCGCGTCCACCCATCCGCGATTCAAAGAGATCTGCGCCACCTGATTCAGGAACAGTCCGGTGAAAACCGCGAAGATAATGATCTCAAACTTCTCAACAGCCAACATAAACCCGTAATTGTATGCACTGGAGACTGTTTCGCCCTTTCCCGGCGGAATCACGCGGAAACAGCCTCCGGGTATGTGGTCTTACCCATATCTTGTTCTATTACCCTTGCCCAAAGAAGAACCGTCCGAGCACATGTACCTGAAACCCCGGAAAAAGAAAGGCTTAAAGACCGAAATCGAGTAACTCGGCCCCTACTTCTCTGAGGCCACCGTCCCTGCCTTTTGAAACAACTTTTCCATGTCCTTGGCCTCCGTCGGGAACAACGGAATGTTCTCCTTACCGAGGAACGGTACATCAATTTGCACGCTGAGGTAGTAGGTCCCGTCCTGCGCTTCTTCAAGCCACGCCGCCGCAACGTCGCCCGGTCCTTTAAAGACTGGTCGGTCGCCCGTCGATTCCTGCTGTGTACTGGGTTTTGGCTCGTTGTCCGCGTCGAAAACGATGTCGTCTGCCATAGCGAAAAAACCGGGCGGCAGGAATCGAACCCGCCTTTGACACCGCCAGGCCCAGTCACGGCGCACGCACCGCGTAGCATAGGTAATTAGGCTGTTTGTTGAACCGAACGAACCACTTAAGCTGATTCCTTCCTAAACCAGTCCCCTCTTTCTTCAACTCAACAAAGAACGGCTCTCCATAGCCATCAACAACTAAAAAATCTGGTAACCCCGCCTTAGAAATCTCTTCCCACTCTAAATCATACCTGTATTTGAGTGCTTTCAAAACACCTTTGGAGACATTCTTCTTTTTTATCAGTGTGTCGAAGTTGTTGCCCGGCGCCAGCTTATACACCGACTGTCCTTCAACATCTGCTGCCTGCTGAAATGCGTCTTCGGTGTCTCGAGCTACCGCCTTTGATTTGATTTTGAACTTGTGTGCTTGAATTTGGTTCGTGTGCCTGAAGGTTTCGAATCCCCAGGTGGTTTGGCTGTGTTTTGGCCTGTTCTTTGTGAACACCATTCTGTCAGTTGCACCTCCGAAAAATGTGTTGTGACTCTTCGGTATCCGACCGTTGCGTCAAAAACCCCAACACAACATCGGGTCTAAGATGCGAAGAAGTCACGGATTTTCTGAGATAATTAGACCCTGAAGAATCAGGGTCATAACTAATTATTAATCGGTTATACTGGTATATACCTATACTTAGGCGTTGGCTAGCCGATTTCCCAACATCGCGCGTCACCCCTCGGTAACACTTCGGTTCGAAAAACCGATGTTGTGTTGGGGTTTTTAGCACAACAGCCGTGCATCGACCAGTCACAACACTAAATCTCCAGCTTGGATTCATCCCAAATTAAACGGGAATGCTTGGTCCTGGATTTCGAATCATTCGCAGATCTGTAGACAAGTGCCTGCCTACTCGAAGCAAGCTTCTTCATAAACTCAATAACCGTGCTACGGTGACGATCATAACCAAGACTTGAGAGCAGTTGCTTCACGTCCTTGGTCCTCATTCCATCACTGACAGGTCCGTCACGCGTCTTGCGCATTACCTTTAGCGATTCTTCCGTCAGCTTGCCGTCGCTGTCCGTCACTTGAAGCTTGCTGTTTGGCTGCCTACCGCCTTTCGCCACTTTGACTTCTTCTTCTAGTTCGTCGATGCGGCCACGCAGTTTTCTTTTCTCCTCTTCAAGCTCAGTGACACGATCTTTGAGTTCAACGTTTTGGTCCTCTAGGGAGTTCACGCGGTCCGCAAGTGTGTTGACTGCCTGCGCTATCTCCTCGCTGCCCGCTTCTTCCAGTGTGACAGGTCCTTTCATTGAATCGTCAGCTCCCAGATCTTGGCCTTGCGGTTGTTGTGTTTGTCGGCTCTTTTGCCGGGGACGTGGACCAGGCCTTCGTCTTTCAGGTCGTTGAGCCTCCCTGAAATCGTCGATTTTTGCCATCCGGCGAGCGGACCCATGCTGAGTTCGTTGATGGTGGGCGGATGGTCCAAGGCTTGGAGTGCTTTGAGGACTTTGGTTGCTTGTTCGCTGACCTGCCCGCTCTCAAGGATGTCGTGGTAGGCACTGATAGAGGTTTCCGCGACCTCAGTCATTCAGGCTGCACCTCTTCGTCCTGGAGCTCGGGTTGGACGTTGCGGCCTTTTTTGATGAAACCGCTGTACCGGTTCTGTCTGACGCAGTACCCGCAACTTTTGCAGTGCCATTCTTCGAAGCCGAAGCTGCTTTGGTATTCGACTGACAGGGTGTGGCACTGGGTGCAGCGGATGGTCACTGCCCCGTTGCCTCCGTGGTTGTGCGGAT
>JBDGRE010000002.1:0-40722 GCA_042218325.1 Candidatus Nanohaloarchaea archaeon | reverse complement strand
CCGCATATAACTGATTTCCATGATAAGATTATGGAGTTGGTCGAGAAATCCTGAATTGGCTGAAGCTCTAAAAGCTTCCAAGCTATTCTTGTGCATGGTGTTGGAGGGTAAAAATATCGTCTTGGTGGTGGCGGACACGCTATCGGCGTTCCATTTGCCCTTCCACGGCCACGAGAGGGAGACGGCGCCGTTCCTGTCGGGCCTGTCGGAGGAGTACACGTACGTGGAGTACGGTTATGCGAACGCGCCGTGGACGGTGCCGGCGCACGCGTCGATGTTCTCTGGGGAGCTGCCGAGGGATCACGGCACAACGTCGAGGAGCATGAGGTTCACGGAGGATTCTTTCGTGGAGGAGCTGTCCCGGGAAGGATGCTTCACTCTCGGCGTGTCGACCAACAGCCTGCTTAACGACACGCTCGGCTTTGACAGGGGTTTCGACAGTTACGTTTCCTCGAAGGAAGGTGTCGTGTTCCGGAACAGGGGCTGGGACGCGCTTGAGCAGGCCAGGGATTCAGATGCGGAGGGCCTCGAGAAGTACCTGGAGTTCGGTAAGAAGGCGTTGAGGGAGAGGTCGCCACGGTCCTTCGTGAGAGGCCTGAAGTACTTCTTCTCCGGCAGCAAGTTCGGTGGCCCGGACAGCCTGTTCGAGGATTTCGGGGCGAAGGATGCGAACGGCCTGGTACTTGACGAGCTGGAGGGGAAGGACGACTTTTTCGCGTTCGTGAACTACATGGAGGTGCACTCTCCCTGGGTTCCGCCGCGCGAGTTCGCGGATAAGTACGTCGACGACTACGAGTCCGCGGTAGAGGTCCCTCTCGAGATGGATTTCTGGAGCGAGACATTCCAGGAGGGAGTGGATGAGGAGAAAGTTGATGTCTGCCGGGATCTTTACGACGCATCTATCAGGTACCTGGATTCCTGTATCGAAGAGCTCTACAACAGCGTTATGGAGAAAGACGGGGACACGGTTTTCATCATAACCTCCGACCACGGGGAGCTCATAGGTGATTACGGCTGGTGGAACCACCAGTTCGGTATATGGGAGAAGCTGCTGCGGGTGCCGATTATAATCGCGGGTGACGGTGTCCCGGATACTGTCATCGAGGAGAACGTGTCGCTGCGGGAGCTACACGACTTAATACTCGGCGAGAAAGAGATAGACGAGCTCGGGTCGGACAGGGTTTTCGCCGAGTACCACGGTGCTGAAGCCTTCATCCTCGATTTCAGCGACCGTTCGAGGGACGAGTTCCCTGGTGAGGCCGGGCCGTTCCTCGAGAACGAGTCGAGGTGCGTTATAGAGGGCAGGAAAGGGCTTATACGTAACTCGGAGTTCCCGGATTTCACGTTCGAGGCCGGTGAAAAGGGTTTCAGCGAGGAGGATGCCGGCCTTGAGCTACCGGATCTCGAGGCCCTGCTGGACAGGGAGTTCGGCCCTGTCTCGGGTATCGATGTCTGAGGTCGTGCTGTTTTTAACCGTGTGACTCCAATAACCGCGTGTGATAGGATGGCTTCAGTGAACATCGACGACGATATCTACTCCGTGCTGGAGGCCAGGGCGGAGGAGAAGGATTTTGATGAAACCGATGAGTACGTTCACTACCTGCTGGAGCAGGTGGTGGAGAAGATCAAGAGGGAGAAGCAGCAGGAAGACTCGGGTTACTCCGAGGAAGAGGAGGAGAAGGTCAAGGAGCGCCTGAGAGGCCTCGGTTACCTGGACTAGAGCAGCGCGAGTTTTTCCAGGCGGTCGACCGTCCTCCTGGCATCCTCGCGTCTTCCGATCCTGCCGGCCGCGTCGAGCATGAGGTTCCTGTCCTCCTCCTCGATGCCCCCGAGCAGCAGGAATGCGAACGCGTAGCTCAGCCCGAAGGCGGCCGCGCCGGGTACCAGGACCCAGAGAGGGGTTGTTGACGGGAAGAGGAGCTGGATGGCTGTGTATGTGAATGCCAGGGCGGCGAGGGAGGCCGCTACAGGTTTCCAGGTCTTCCTGTTGAACGGGATTATGCCCTTGTAGTAGTACGCCTCCGCGAGCAGCACGGTCTGCATTATGATTATCGACGAGGTCGTGGCGATCGCGGCGCCGGTTATGCCGAGCTCGGGGACGATGAAGCTACCGTTGATCTTGAGGCCGGGTATCAGGATGGAGTTCAGGCCGAGGTTGAGCGCCAGGCTGAGCACGGAGTTCTTCCAGAATATCTGTGTTTCCTCGATGGCCTTCAGCATGTCGCCGATGTAGCCGACCGATGCGCTGTAGAGCTTCCCGAAAGACAGTAACGCGAGCGCGGCCGCCGCTGACAGGTACTCTTTCCCGAAAAGCAGGTGGATAACCTCCCTGGAGAAAAGCGCCATCAGGAGGAACATCGGCAGCACGACCGCGGTGTTCCAGCGTGTAAGGGTTTTCAGCGTGTCGGAAAGCGCCTCCCTGTCGTGAGCCTTCTCCGACATGGACTCGAGAGTGAGCTGGCCGAGAGCTTTCTGCGGTATCATCAGTATGGCCGCTGTCGGTAGCGCGGCGTTGTAGAAGCCGACCTCGGTCTCGTTCATGAAGTATCCTATCAGGAACGTGTCAGCCCATCCCAGCAGTTCGCCTATCATGCCCGACAGGAGCAGGGGGTAGGAGTAGCTGGTCAGCTCCCTGAAGTTCATGTCCGGCTTCACGTTCCGGGTGAACACCGGCTCTATCTTTTTCTCGAGGATGTAGATACCGATGAACACCGGTATTATGACGCCCGCGGCCCAGCCGTAGACGGCTGCGAGCAGGTCGAGACCTACCAGCATAAGGATCACGGTGGCCACGAGCTGGACGGAGGAGGTCAGGACGGTTACGAGGAAGACGTTGTATTTCACCTCCTTGAATCCCTTGATGGTCGAGTACACCACGGTGGAGAGGTTGGAGAAAGGCACTACGAAGGCGAAGATCTGGATGACCGGTGTCAGCTGCGGGGCCTGGAATATGCGGTTGGCGATCAGCCCGGCGCCGAGGTACATCAGCGCCGCGCCGAGGATCGAGAGCGTTCCCGTGATGGCGAGCGCGGACAGGACGGTGCCTCTTACCGCTGCCCAGTCGTCCTCCCTTACGTGTTTTGGCACGAAGGTCTTTATCGCGGGGCTCAGCGAGAAGACCGTGACAGTCCCGACGAAGCTCAGGGCCACTATACCGAGCTGCAGTGTGCCGTAAACGTCCGGGCCCATGTAGCGGGCGACCACCAGCCGGTAAAGGTAGCTGACCACCTTCGAGAACATCAGGCCTATTAGGCCCCATCCCGCCGCCTTTACGAGGGTGTTGAGGTATTTCTGGTCGACCATGGCAGCTGTTTGACCCTCCAGCTTATTACAGTTTCATCCGACCTCACGGTTTAAGAAGCTCGAGAGAGCAACTCTACCAGAGCTATGTCGCCTGAGATCGTTATACCGCACCCGTTTGACAGGCCTCATTTCGGCGGGATACGGAGGGTTATACAGGCCGTCACCTCCGAGCTTTCCGGCGAGTTCGATTTCAGGGTCCTGACACCGGAGCCGTCCGATATAGCCAGGGAGAACCTGGACGGTGTGGAGTTCGAGGTCTTCGACAAGAAGCTGCCGGGGTGGGGCACCGACTACTACCGGCGGAGCGTCAGGCGCAGGCTGGACGGCGCAGATCTCGTCTGGAACCATTCGTTTTTCTTCAACAGCGTGGTAGCTAACTCCAGGCCCCCGAGCGTTTTCACGTACCACAGCTTTCGCCAGAACCCGCAGACCCGTTTTCCGCGGGGCATACCGGAGCTCGCCCACGTCGTACGCACCCGTTTGATGAAGAGAGGTTTCCGTTACATGTGCGGGAACGAGAGAGTGGTTTGCGTATCTGACAAGTCGAGAGACCTGGTGGAGTCGAGATTGAAGGCCTCGACTGTCAGGATACACAACGGCGCAGACTATCTTGGCTCAGGGATAAGTGACGACGATGAAGGATACATCTTCTGGTCCGACGGGATAGCGCACCTGCCTTACGTCGCGAAGAGGGTAGACTACCCGATAAAGCTCCTTTCCGGGCCGGAGGAGCTTGAGAGGTTCGACAGCGTCGAGGTGATCAAAGGAACAGTCAGCGATGACAGGATGGCAGAGCTCTACAGCAAGTGCAGTTTCTTCGTATCCAACTGCTTCAACGAGGGATTCGGCATACCGCCGCTTGAAGCCAACTTCTTCGGCAAGCCCTCGATAGTGATAGACAAGGAAGTCCACGACGAGAACTTCGAGCACGGTGTCAACGGCTTCAGGGCCGCGAACGCGGCGGAGATGCTCGAGAAGGTAGAGCTCCTGGTGGATGATGCCTCCCTGAGAAGAGAGCTCGGGAAGTCGGCCTACGAGGCGGTCAACGACCGTTTCACCTGGCATAGGGCGGCGGAAGGTTACAGGCAGGAGTTCCTCTCGGTCATAGAGAACCGTTGATTAAATAACAGTGCCGTGCAACTCGAAAGCGTGGGAGAGCAAAACGAGTTCACGAACCTCTTGATCTTCGTGGCCGACTCTCTTCGGTGGGACTACCTGCCGGAGAGCATAGCCTCTGAAGGCACCGCGGTCCAGACCCTCGCTGCAGGGCTGCATACACCGGTGTCATTTTCATCACTCCTGACCGGCGTCAGCCCTGAAAAGCACTCCGTAAGAGGCTTCGAGGACAGGTTGGATCCGGCGCTCGAGACGGTGTTCGACAGGTTCGAAAACGGGTGCTACTACGACTACGAGCTTGATCCTGTGAGGAGCAACGTACTGAAAGATCTTCCCTCCGGCACGGAGCTGAAAGATATCGAAGAGCCGTTCGTTTTCGTGGAGAGGGCGATGGAGTCTCATACGCCGTACAATGAGGTGCACCACGGCAACGAGCTGGAGCACGTCCATGATGGGGACTACACCCGCTCGTTCGATACCGTGGACGGGCTCAGGGATAGATACCGGCGGGGCGTGGAGGGGGTGGAAAGCCATTTCCGTGACCATCTTGAGGAGCTGGCCGAGAGAGGGATACTGGAGGATACTCTTGTGGTTTTCACGTCAGACCACGGCGAACTGCTGGGCGAGAGGAAGAACCTGCGAAGGAGGTACGCGCACGGCCATCCGATGTCCCGGGAGCTCGTCCGTGTCCCGACTGTTTTCTACGACGTCGATATCGACGCACGGCGCATGAGGATGATAGATATAGTGGAGACCTGCCTGCAGATGACCGGCAGAGAAACTCTCGGTTCGGATGGAGTCGATATCCGTTCCGCGGAACCTGGTGAAGGAGTGGTGGTGAACGATGGATACGCCTCCTACAGGAACACCTGGCGTTTCGAGAACGGTGACTGGAACCCCGGCAGCGACACCGGGCTCAGGAAAGACGTTTTGAGGGAAGACCTGAGGATCCTGCTTTCAGGTCTCCTGGGCCGGGAGATTTTTTCGAGACCGGGAAAGCCGGAAGGATCTGCGGGCACGGATATCGATGGCCTGGATGTGTAGCGGTAAACGGTTAAAATCCTTCCGCGGCAAGGTATCTCTATGACGCTCCTCGTTCTCGGTATCGATGGCGCTGTCAGGGAGTACGTCGAGGAAGCTATCGATAGAGGTCTTATGCCGAACATGGAGAATTTGATAGATGAAGGTTTTTTCGGCGATATGAAGTCTACTGTGCCGCCGGTCACGATACCGGCGTGGGTGTCGATATTTTCGGGGCAGAGACCGGACAGGTTCGATACGTACCACCTGACGGAGCTGGACGAGGACCGGGAGCGTTTCACTGCTCCCTCGGAGAGGTGGAGGGGAGACATGGTATGGGACAGGATCGATGGACGGTTCGGGCTGAACAGTGTGCCGGGAAACTCTCCGGTCTGGCCGCTGGACGGGTACGCTGTAGAGGGGCTCCCGATGGCCGAGGACCCGGGTGTCTATCCTGGATCGCTCCGAGAGAAGCTTCCGCCACTTGAGTATCCCGACCACGGGGACGTCCCGGACGGGGAGCAGAAAAGAGAGGTTTTCAGGCAGATATTCGAGAAGAAGAAGCGGGTGTTCTCCGAGACACCGGACGACGTCGACGTGAAGATAGAGATATACCACCTGCCCGACAGGATGGGTCATGCGGCGGACAGGAAAAGCCATATACTGGAAGCCTACGGCATGATGGATGAGGTCATCGGCCAGAAGATAGAGGAGTACGACAACATACTGGCGATCTCGGACCACGGTTTCAAGCAGGTAGAACGGTGTTTTTACCCGAATGCATGGTTAAGAGACAACGGGTACCTTGAACTCGAGCAGCAGGGCTCGGCCACGAGAGACCGCAAGGAGAAGATCCAGAGGATCGCCAAGATACTCGCGGACACTCCTTTAAGACCGCTGCTGAAAAAGATGAACGACCTGGTAAGCTCCAGTACCGGCGTAGAGCTATCACCCGATTCCACAGGTATAGAGGATATAGATTTCGACAGGACAGAGGCGTTCTCGTACCGGGCCGGCTCGCTGAGCTACGCTGACATAAACATCAACCATGAGGTGGTGCAAGGGAAAGAGGCAGGAGAGCTCAGGCAGCAGCTGAAAAAAGGGCTGGAGCAGGTCGACGGTGTGGAGAAGGTTTGGCTTGCTGAAGAGATCTACGAGGAGCCGGAGAACATGCCGGAGCTGGTGGTGAAGACGGCGGAGAACGTCGCCACAGGATCTGCTATATTCCCCGAGCAGTTCCTCTCCAACGATGCGTTCGTTCATTCCGATACAGGGATAGTGGCTGCCAGCGGCCCAGCTTTCCGCGAAGGGCAACTGGAAGAGGTCGAGATAATAGACGTCGCACCCACCATAGCGGAGTACCTCGGCCAGGAGCTTGCGTGCGACGGGGAACCCCTGGACGTATTTCGTGAAGGATTCAGGCCGGTAGAGCCGTCGGAGAGCGAAGTCGAGGACATCGAGTTCTAGCCGAACCCTTATAAATTACTTCTAATTAAATGTAATTAGATGTCTGATTATACGACAGTATCATTCAAGAGAGAGTTCGTCGAGGATGTCAAGGAGTACCTCGATGACAAGCCGTTCGACTCTGTGAAGAGCTTTCTGAAGCACCTCGCTGTCAAGGACATGGAGTCCGAGGAGAAGATATCGGAGGAAGAGGCCCGTAAAATCGGTAAGAAGTTGAAGGATCTTGGCTACGTAGGGTAACTATATTATGATCGAAAATCGTAGATTTTCTGGATTCGAAGATTCTAAGAATCTTCTGCAACCTAGAAACCTGAAAGGTTCCGGACATGCAGAAACCTGGAGAGGTTTCGAATGATTCTGATAGGTGTAGACGCCGCGACATGGGATATCATAAAACCGCACAGAGACGAGCTGCCGAACTTTTCGAGGCTGATGGAGGAGTGCGACCACAAGACCCTGACGGTCGACGAGAAGCCGAAGAGTGCGCCGGTCTGGACCTCTATATTTACCGGCCTGTCGCAGGAGGAGCACGGTCACAGGGATTTCATCGTCGACGACGAGCTCCAGAAACGGCCGGATATCGACGCGGAGTTCGTCTGGGAGAGGATAGATGACGAAAAGGTCGACCAGCGCATCCTGCAGGTGCCGGCGGTCTACCCGCAGCTCAACCACCGCGTAGATTATGAGCCGGTCGGCTACGGCGTCACCTCGGACCTCGACGAGCTGGACGAGGACATGGAGAAGCTCCGCGAGAAATCGCTGGAGGTCCTGGAGGAGGGCCCGGACTTCTTCGCGGTCGTGTTCATGCAGCTCGACAAGGTCTCGCACTTCTACTGGGACGACGAGGAGCTGGTGCTGGAATGGTACAAGAAGATGGACGACGTCCTCGGAGACCTGCTCGAGTACTACGACTTCGACTCGGACGAGCCGCTGATAGTTCTCAGCGACCACGGCTTCGCAGAGCACGGCGAGGGCCGGGTACAGACCCTGCCGGAGGAGACTCCCGCGGGCGAGCTGAAGGGCGACCACCACGAGGACGCCGTACTCATCACGAAAAACGTTGACTACGACATCGAGGACCCGGAGGACGTCGGCAGGTTTGTCCTCCAGCACTACTCGGACTCGCTGAAAGATACTACGTGATCCAAACATGACACCCGAACCACCTGTAACACGTGAAGAGATCGAGAACGCACCACTAAAAGCCAAGATACGTGCCGGCGAGGAGGTCGTCAAGCGCGCGCTGGAGGAGTACGGGCCGGAGAACTCGGTCATCGGCTTCACCGGCGGCAAAGACTCCACGCTGACGGCCTGGCTGGTCAAGCGCGTATGTGAGGAGGAAGGCCTCGAAAAGCCTAAGTTCATGTTCGTCGACCATGGCCAGCACTTCGACGAGCTCGAGGACTACGTCAAGGAGCTCGCGGATGACTGGGGATTCGAGATAATGGTCGCCAGGAACGAGGACCTCATCGAGAAGGCGGACAGGCCAGGCGACAAGGTCCCTGTCGAGGAGCTCAACGAGCGCAACCAGGAAGAAGCGGAGCGCGTCGGCGACTACGAGGAGGTCCCGTGGCTGATGGATACTGAAGCGGGCAACCACCTGCTGAAGACCGTCCCGATGAACGAGCTGCTCGAGAACCACGGCGTCAAGGCTGTCATCAACGGCGTCCGCTGGGACGAGCACGAATCCCGGGGCGACGAGGACTTCTACTCGCCGAGAAGCGAACCGGAGCACATGCGCGTCCACCCGCTGCTCCAGTTCGACGAGCGCGACGTATGGGACGTCTCCTGGTTCCACATGGTCCCCGACGTCACAGGCATCGAGCTCGACGAGTACCCGGAAGACGAGAGCGACCTGCCTGAGGGAGTCTCCAAGGAAGACGTACCCATCAGCCCGAAGTACTGGGCTGGCTTCCGCTCACTCGGAAGCGAGGTCTCCACCGACAAGTCCGCGGAAGAGCCAGCCTGGCTCCAGGACATCGAGAACACCAAGGAGCGCGCAGGACGGGCCCAGAACAAGGACGACAAGGAGATCATGAACAAGCTTCGCGAATTGGGGTATATGTCCCTGGCTGTAGGTTTTTCGGGCCTTTTAGGGGCTGGAGGTCTTCCTCCAGTTCTCTAAAATTATTTTCCTTTTATCGGAACTTCTGGAAGACTCTCGTTTGGGTTTTTAGGCAAAAAGATTTGCTAACTATCTCATGTCTGATTTGGACAAACAGAAACTTGTATCTCTCTATCATGAGAAAGGATTAGGTCAGCGTGAGATAGCAGAAAGATTTGGTGTAACTCAGCCATATGTTTCAAGAAAGATGGATGAATTAGGGGTTGAGTCTGAATACACGGGTTTCTGGACGGAAGAAGAGGTTGGGAAAGTCAAACAGTATTATCCGGATAAGTCCGAAAAGTTGACGTCAGAGCTTAATCGAACCTGGAATGCGATTAAACACAAGGCTATGGAACTGGGTTTTGCAAGAAATGAGGAAGAGTACCAAAGAAGCGACGAGGTTGTGAACCGGCTGAATAGGCTCTCAGAGGAAAGGACTATAGAATTGGATTTCGAGAATCATTCAGCGTTATCTTATCTTTTAGGTGTTACTGACGGAGATGGTTATCATGATAATGAGGGGACTATCGGCTTAGAAGTCAAATCAGAGAAGTTCGCTAAGAAGTTTATGAATTGCCTCAGAACTTTAGGACTTAATCCCGGCCAAGGGACGGGTCGAGGAAAGATACAGGTCTGGGCTTCTTCCAAGAAACTTGTCGAATGGTTAATGAGTTTCGACTATGATTCAAAACAGGAGTGGTTGAAGAGGAGGGGTGATTGCTGGAAGTATATAGAAGGTGTCTATGACTCAGATGGCAACTTCAGTAACTCAGGCCCACGTATATGTTCGTATGATGAAGCAGAAAAGAAGTTCCTGAAGAGCGTTATTGAGTGTTTAGGGCTTGAAGCTAGTATTCATTCGAATAATGTTTACATATCTTCATCGAGCAAAGACCAGTTCTTTAAGAATATAGATCCGGTCTACGAGAAACGGCGGCCTTAGTTATCCGCTTCCTCGAACTCCCGGGCCACCGCGTTGATGAATCGCAGCGTTCTCTGTGAGAACGTCTGCTCGAGTGAACTCCGCTATCCTTCTGGTTCGAAGTCCAGCGCTGCAGAGTTCACGCAGTAACGTTTTCCGGTCGGCTCCGGACCATCTTCGAAGACGTGGCCGAGGTGGGAGCCGCAACTCGAGCAGAGGACTTCTGTCCGTTTCATGCCGTGGCGTGAGTCCTCCTTAAACTCGACCGCGCCTTCTTTCGCGTCGTGGAAGCTGGGCCAGCCGGAGCTCTCGAACTTGTAGTCGCTTGGGAAAAGTTTCTGGCCGCAGGCCCTGCACCGGTAAACGCCATCGTCGTCCTTCTCGAGGTACTCGCCGCTACCTCGCGGTTCTGTACCTCGTTCCCGCAGCACGTGGTATTCCTCCTCGCTTAGTTTCTCCCGCAGGTCTTCTTCCAGGGGTTGTTCGCTCATCTTGAACTCTCACAGCTTTTCCAGCAGTTCTTCCGCGGTCTTCCGGACCGAGCTTTCCGAGTCGTGTTCCGGTCGCCATCCCTCGTCCTCGAGTTTTTCGATCGAAAGCCGCATCTCGGGGACGTCGCCCTTCCATCCTCGCTCCCCGCCGGTGTAGGAGAACTCGGGGTCGAGGCCCATGACCTCTGATACAATCTCCGCGATTTCATCGACGGAGACCGAGTCCCGGGAGCCGACGTTGTAGACCGTTCCCGGGGCCTTCCATGCCTTCAGAGTGGCGTCGACCGCGTCATCGATGTACAGGTAGCTCTTCCGCTGCTTCCCGTTCCCAAGTATCTCCAGCTGCTCCGGGTCGTCGCGGAGCTTGTGGAAGAAGTCGTAGATAACTCCCTTCTCGTTCCGTGGGCCGACGATGTTGGCGTAACGCAGGATGGTGATGTCGAGGTCGAGTATCTGGCTGTATACCTGGCACATGTGTTCCGCCGAGCACTTGGTCGCGGCGTACATAGATATCGGGTCGAACTTCGCGGTCTCGGGCGTGGGTATCTCGGCTTCCTCACCGTACACTACTGAGGAGGACGCGAATACGAGTTCGTCTACGTCCGCTTCCGTACATGCGTCGAGCACGCTTTTCGTGCCTTCTGCGTTGTCCCTGAAGTCTCTCTCCCTGTTTCGGGGGAAGGTGTTCACCTCCGGGTTGGCGGCGAAGTGGAAGACCGTTTCGACATCCTCCAGGTCTCCCGCCTCGAGATCGTTGATATCCTTCTCGACGAGGACGGCTTCCTCTGGCACATTCTCCCGGCTTCCCGAGGACAGGTCGTCTACCACCATTACCTGGTGTTCCTGGCGCAGCGTCTCTACTATCCGTGATCCTATGAAGCCTGCGCCACCGGTGACCTCTATCATACTGGAGTTTTTGCAGCGGGAATAATTAAAGAATGAGCGACAAGTTGTTGTTGATGGCCAAGAAGAGAGTCTCGCTCACTGTAGAGGAGGAGCTCGTCGAAAGGATAGACTCGGAGGCTTCCGGCGAAGACCTGAACAGGTCACAGATGGTGGAAGAGATAGTAGAGTCCTACTTCAGCCGGCAGTCCATCGATACAGCCGTCGTACTGTGCGGTGACCCGGAGCTCAGGTCGCTGGATGAGCGGGACGGCAGGCCGGTGATAGAGCATATACTTGAGCACCTGCAGCAGCAGGGTTTCCGCCGGGCGCTCCTGCTGGTCGGGCGGAACACCGAACTCAGGGAGGAGCTTGGCGCGGCTTTCGATGGCCTGAAACTGGAGTACATATCTGAGGAGCAGCCCCGCGGGACCGCGGCCGCGCTCAGGAAGGCAGAGGGCCTGATAGAAGGCGCGTTCGCGGTGCTGAACGGGCACGTCATAACGGATGTGGACTTCGATGAGATGGCGGAAGTCCACAGGGAAGAGGATTCCGTGGCGACCATGGCCCTCACCACGGTGGAGGATCCTTCACGCTACGGGGTCGCGCGGTTGAAAGGTTCAAGGATACTCGGTTTCGAGGAGAAGCCGGAGGAGGGCGAGGAGCCATCCCGCCTGATTAACGCGGGCAGCTATCTTTTCGACCAGGAGATATTCGAGCGGCTCGAGGAGGACAGTCTTGAGGAGGTCTTCGAGAAGCTCGCCTCCCGGGGGGAGCTTTCCGGCTATATCTACGGCGGCGAATGGATAGATGTCGCCGAGGTCTAGAGACCGTTCTCCCACTGCCTTATCTTCTCCGAGACGAACTCCTCCATCAGCTGGAGCAGGTTGTAGACGAGCGATACAGACGCTCCCGAGAGGAAGAAGGCCAGCCATGCCACCATATCTGTCAGGAAATGTGTTATGATGAGCGGACCGAGAGAGGCGAGGTAGTGTATCATGCTCAGCACGAGGTAGTCCGCGTCCTCGGTCTCCGCCGTCTCGAACAGGCTGCTGAACGCGAGCACGCTGACCGCCGCGAAGCCTGCGATGGCCCCGGTGGCGTACATGAAGACTTCTGTGGTGCCGGGGACGCCGAAAGCGTTGATCAGCAGGGCCCCGGAGCCCCAGAACGCGATGGTGAACCCGTATGCCCGTGATTCGCCGACCAGTATAGACCTCAGCAGCTGCCGCATGGGTAGTCATCCGGGCCGGGTGTTAAAATCGGTTACCCTCCACCTTTAAGTTTGTATTACGTCGTAATATGAATGTCGGCTTTTGAGTGATCGACAGATGGAAGGCGAACAGGACTCCGGAAGAGAAGAGGCCAGCGAAAGCATCACCGCGGTGATACCTTTCCTCGAGAGGGACGGCGAAAACTCGGACAGGTACAACGAGGATGTGGCGCTCGAGAACGCCGGCAGGGCGCTTAAGGAGGCAGAGTCGGGCACGGTGGACGAGTTGCTTTTCATCGACGGCTCCGACCCGGAGGGGGAGCTGTCTCGCGAGCTGCGCGAGATAGCAGGCAAATCCGGTATCGCCCGGTACCGGAACGAATCATCGCCCGGATTCCAGGGGGAAGTGAGGAAGGAGACAGGGGTAGAGCAGGGCCAGCTACCGCCCGGGAAGGGCTCCGCGCTGTTCCAGGCCTCGGCGCTCGCCGAAGGAGATAGCCTGGTCTTCCTGGACAGCGACGTTACCACGACCGTGGATGACAGGATCGGCGAGTCGATAGCCACCTACATGAGAGACCTCGCGTCAGCTATCAACGGCGACACGATGTTCGCGAAAGGAGATCTCAACAGGTACGACAGCTTCGAGGTCGATGGTAAAGAAGAACAGATGTACGGCGGCCGCGTCACGAGAGCCACGAGGGCTCTTTTCGACCTATACTCCCGTGCAGAGATGGATACTGAAGGTATAGAATCGCTACAGCAGTTCGGATACCCTCTCAGCGGAGAGTTCGCGGTCGACAGGCAACTCTTCCTCGATATGGAGACGTGGCCCGGCTACGGCCTCGAGATGGGGATGCTGATGCAGGTGGTAGACAGGCTCGACCCGGAAAGTATCGAGAACGTCGACCTCGGCTACCACTCGCACATCAGCCACGACAGCGACGGCGCCGGAGAGATAGCCCGGGATGTCTTCGGGGCCCTGAAGCAAAGCATGGAGCGTTACTGGGGTGTGGATGCGGAACGTCCGCTGGAGGACACCACTGTCTGGAGGGACGCAGACCGGGAGGAACCCGCGGACAGGTTCCTGGAAGAGCTGGAACGTTCCATGGCGAAGGTTTACAGGGAAGAGCTGCGGGACGGCGAAATAGAGCCGGGGGTTTACTGGCCGGCGGAGACCGTTACCCGCCTGCTGGTGGAAGGAGAGGCAGGCTCGCAGCCTATAAACGCAGGCTACGTGGACAGCGGTACGCAGCAGGTGGTGCCGTCTGAAGACTGAGGCTCTTTCCGTACTCAAGTCGAACCGGAGAGAGGGCAGGTACACTGTGCCCTCCGAGGACCTGTACCCGTTCCAGTGGAACTGGGACAGCGCCTTCATAGCGGTGGGGCTTGCGAAGGAGAGACCGGAGAAGGCCGAAAAGGAGCTGGAGAGCCTCGTGGAGGCCCAGTGGGATAACGGTATGATACCGCAGATAATATTCTGGAAGGAGGCTGAGGGCTACTTCCCAGGTCCCGGCGAGTGGCAGATCGAGAGGGACGGCGTGAAGACGAGCGGGATAACACAGCCACCGGTCGCCGTGCACGCTGTCACCGAGCTTTACCGGGAGACGGGAGAGAAGCGCGTACTGGAGAAGTTCGCCGGGCCGATGGAGAGATACCTCGAGTGGTGGCGGGAGGAGCGCTCCATCGATGATCTCGTCTACGTCCGGCATCCATGGGAGACCGGGATGGACGACTCGCCCGCCTGGGAGCCGGTCATGGAAGACATCGAGCCGGGCAGCCCGGACTACGAGAGAGAGGACCTCCAGCTGGAGGATGCGGAGGACGAGAGACCCGGCGACTGGGACTACGACAGGTACGTCTACCTGCTGAGGCAGGCCCGGGAAAACGGCTGGGACGAGCACAGGCTCCGCGAGCTCTCACCTTTCAGGGTGGCTGACGTCCTCACCAACAGTATATTCGTAAGGGCCTGCCGCGAGCTCTCATACATCCACCGGCAACTCGGGAACCCCGGGAAGGACCGGGAGTGGCGGCGCAAGGCGGAGGAAACTGCAGAGGCCATGAGAGACCGGTTATGGGACAGCGAGCTACGGAACTTCGTGTCTTACGACTTCGCGGGCGGCCGGAAGCTGAGGGAGAACACGGTCGCGGGCCTCGCCTCGCTCTACGGGGGTGTGCCGGACGCGGACCAGGAAGAAAAGCTGCTGCAGAACATGGAGAAGAACTTCATGGAGCACCGTTACGGCTGCGCGACCTACTCCGGCGAGGATCAGGACCTTGACAGGTACTGGCGTGGACCGGTCTGGATAAACACCAACTGGCTCGTATCAGAGGGTCTTGACTATCGCGGACATGAAACGAAGGCAGAGCGGATACGGGAACAGAGCATAGAGCTTATAGAAGAGAACGGCTTCAGCGAATACTTCAACCCGGAAAGCGCCGAGCCGAGGGGCTCGGACCGTTTCTCCTGGACCGCGGCGCTGTACCTCTACTGGCTGGACGAGAGCTACACGTCATCCAGCAGGTCCACAAGGTAATCACCTTCATCGTACACCCTGGGCTCACTCCGTGCCTCAAGAACCATGCCGCTGAGGTAGCCTATGTCCTCCCGGTAGGCCTCTCCCCCGGTCATACCCGGTGCAAGTTCGGCGAGCAACGCCTGTATGACCCCTGTGTGCGTGAAGACCGCGACCTGCTGGCCGGGCGCGCTGTCAGCGACCTCTTGTATGTATCCCGTGGCCCTTTCGTATATGTCGTCCCAGCTCTCGCCTCCCTCCGGGTCAAGGCTTTCTATACTGGCTGTATCGATGGCGCTTGAGGGCTCACCCTGCATCACGCCGAAATCTCTTTCACGCAGGTCCTCGCTCAGCTCGATGTCCGCATCCAGGTCCATCCCTTCTTGGAACAGGCGGGCGGTCTCCTCCGCCCTCTCGAGGTCGCTGGAATGGTAAAGGTCGAAGTCCAGGTCGCAGGCCTCCCCGGCTTTCATGGCCTGCTCTTCCCCGAGGGCGGTGAGGCCTGTATCGCGCTGGCCCTGTATCCTGTCCTCCCGACTCCACAGGGTCTCGGCGTGCCTCAGGACGTAGAAAACAGTGCTGTCTTCCCCGGTTTCCATGGAGATGGGTATGGAGCCAAATTTATTTACCGGTTCCCGCGGAATCCGACTTAATAAAAAGATGTCTTCACCCGTTAAAAGTATGGAAAAGGCACTCGTGACCGGCGGAGCAGGCTTCATAGGTTCGAACATAGTAGAAGAACTCGTCGAAAGAGGTATCCCGACAGTCGTGCTCGACGACCTGTTCCTCGGGAGCGAAGACAACCTGTCAGGGGTCCGGGACGAGATAGAGTTCGTCGAGGGCTCCGTGCTGGACGAAGAAAAAATCGAGCGCGCCGTTGAGGGCTGCGACACAGTGTTCCACCAGGCCGCGAGATCGAGCTCCCCGATGCACCAGGAGAACCCTGCGAAAGGTGCGAGAGTCAACGTGGAAGGCTTCGTGAACACGGCCGAGGCAGCGATAGAGGCTGGTGCCGAAAAGATAGTCTACGCATCCACGTCCTCCATGTACGGCTCGGTCGAACCACCGCACAGCGAGGACTCCGGCGAGGTGCCGACCAACCTTTATACCTCCTCGAAGATGGCGAGGGAAAGATACGCCCAGGCTTACTCCTACAACGACCGTATAGAGACCACCGGCCTCCGTTATTTCTCCGTCTACGGGCCGCACGAGCGTTCGAAGGACAGGTACGCCAACATCGTGACCCAGTTCCTGTGGAAGATGCAGCAGGGCGAGAGACCGGTCATCTGGGGTGACGGCTCCCAGACACGCGACTTCACTTTCGTTGAGGACGTCGTGAAGGCCAACATGCTGGCAGCCGGGCGCAGCGACGAGTTGGACGGCCGGTACTTCAACGTGGGGACAGGCCGGGATGTCTCCTTCAGCAAGGTCGTGGAGAAGCTGAACGACGTACTCGGGACCGATATAGAGCCGGAACACGTCGAGAACCCGCGCGATAAGTACGTGCAGGCGACACAGGCCGATCTCTCCCGCTCCCGGGAGGTGCTCGGCTACGAGCCGGAGCACAGCTTCGAGGAGGGCCTCCGGAAGACTGTGGGATACTACAGTGATGTATAAGAAACTCGAAATTCGTCTGGATTCCCATGGGCAGGATAGAAAAGCCGTGGGGCTACGAGGACCAGGTTCTGATGACCCAGGTGGATGTCGGGGAGACCACAGGCATGCTCGGTATCAGGAGGCTGGTGATAGATGCCGAGGCGATGACCTCATACTCATATCACGATGAACAGGCGGATATAATCTACCTCGAGGAGGGAGACGTCGTACTGAGGCGTGAAGAAGACCTGGAGGAGCTCGAGCCAGGGAACGCGATGGTCATAAGATCCGGGCAGAAGCACCAGATTCAGAACCTCGGCTCCACCATCGCGAAGGTTCTCGAGATATCGTTCCCCTACATACCGGGAGATATCACCCGCGTCGAGGATCCTTACGTAGAGGAGAGGGAGGACTGAACCCCGCGCCGCAGGAAATCCTATTAAGTCTGTACGTAGCTGTTGTTCGTGTGCCGAAGCTTTCTGTTATAGGTCTCGACGGGGTGGACTGGGACGTGCTTGAAAGAGCGTTCGAGAAAGGCCTCATGCCGAACACGCAGGAGGTAGTGGAGGGGGGTTACAGCGCCGACCTCGAGACCACTTACCCGCCCGTAACAGGGCCTGCCTGGACGTCGATAATGACAGGCGTAAACCCGGGTAGACACGGTGTATTCGACTTCATAGACCATACCGAAGGTGGAAGGCCTTACGACTCCAGGGACATACAGGCCGACACGATTTACGGCGAACTGTCGCGCAGGGGGGAGGTCTGCGTGGTCAATCTCCCGCTCTCGTACCCGCCAGGTTTCGACGGCGAGTTCGTCGGCAGCTTCCTCTCGCCAGAAGAAGACTTCATCCGGCCGCGTAGCCTCGGTGAGAGTTTCGACTTCGGCGACTACAAGAAGTCTTTGGACGCGAGCGAAAAGGCTTTCAGCCTGGTGAAATCTTCACGGAAGGCAGCGTCGGACAAGAAAAGGTTGATGGAAGAACTGGTGGATGACCAGGATCTCTTCTTCCTGCTTTTCTCTGCCACCGACTGGGTTATGCATGACTATTACCACGAGATGAAGGAGGGCGGGAACGAGGACGCGTTCGACGTGTTCAGGATAGTGGACGAGGCCATCGGAATCGCGAGAGAGCGGTCCGACAACCTGATACTGCTGTCCGACCACGGCTTCCAAAGCTTCGAGAAGGTCTTCCATGTGAACCAGTGGCTGAAGGACAATGGGTACTTGGAGACCGGCGGCTCGATGGATGACCTTTTCAACGACAGCCCTGTTGTGAGCACTGCGCTCGACGCCCTCTCGAGGTTCGAGCTGACACGCCGCCTGTCGCTGAACGCCTTCATAGCTGTGAAAGATTTTCTCCCTATCCCTGAGAACCACAGGATAGGCGTGGAGACCGGGCTCAGTGAGGGAATCGACATGGAGGAGTCCCGGGCCTTCACACCGAGTTCCGGTATAAGAGGTATCTACATCAACGACGACAGGTTCAGCGGCGTGGTCGAGGACCGCGGAGAGGTAGTGGAGGAGATACTGGATGAGCTACCGGACACGGTCGACGCTTACAGGCGCGAAGAGATCTTCGACGGGCCCGAGACAGGTAACGCGCCGGACATAGTGTTCGAGGAGACGGGGGAGAGGGTCATGAAGAGCCTTTACGGGGCGCAGCACTCAAGCAGGAGGACCAACCACCACGGACGTGTAGGCTTCCTCGCGGCGGAGGGCGAGGACTTCGGGAGCGGCGGCCGCGGACAGGGGACTATATACGATGTAGCGCCGACCATAGCAGGTCTCTTCGGCATCGAGTTCGAGGCGGAGGGTGAACCGCTGCCGTTCATACAGGGAAGGATAGACCTGGAAGAGAGGGATCTACCGGATGATTTCTGAGAAAACGGGGTAGTAGGTCTCGACCGTGTACACCGTCGCGCCTACAAGACCCATCAGGAACAGGCCTATGCTGCGCTGCAGTATCATGACCGAAAGGGCGAGGGAGTAACTCGTGCCGAGGAAGGTAAGGAGTGCGGCGCCGGTCGCATCGACCGTTCCCAGCCCGCCGGGCGAAACAGGTATCGCCGATACAAGGCTGAGTGTAGACATTACGAGAGCTCCTTCCCACAGCCCTATATCCGCCGATAGCGCCCCGAGTATGAGGAAGAACATCACGGCCTCGACGGACCTGATGTAAAGTGACAGGAAAAGGTTCTTGACGAGGTTGGCCCTGCTGGAACTCTGGTAACCCTCCATCACCTCGAGCAGGAACCCCTCTGCCTTGCCCGGGAGGAAGCCGAGCACTAGCTTCATCATGTCCCTGTCCACGAGGAGAGCCAGCCCAAAACCCACCGATACGAAACCGAATATCGCGAGCACCCATCTTATCTTCTCGAATATCTGTATGTCCGCCAGCGCGAGCGAGACAAATATTATCGTCAGTAGACTGAGAACACCGAGATAGCGCTCGAGGGCCACGATGCCGAGTATCTTGCCGTGGCTGTCGACGTCCTCGTACCTCTCGAATATCTTCGACCGGACCGCGTCCCCCGCGTTCCCGGGAAAGAGCTTGTTGAAGCTGTAGGAAACGGCTATCAGGCGGAAAGATTCCGTGAGGCCGAGGTCGTAGCCTATCGACCGGGAGAGGTTCCTCCATCTCAGTGAGGCGGCCGCGTAGGTCGTCAGGAAAAGCGCCACCGCTGCGAGGTATAGACCGGGGTCGGCCTTCGAGATGTTGGATGCGATAGCCTCTAAGTCTGAGAACCAGAAAAGCAGACCCAGTATGGTGAAAGAGAACAGCAGCTTGGCAGCCCGCCGGTAGTTCATAAACCGGTTATTGTGGAGGTAGATTCAAAAGAAATTCGTCAACCGTATCCGAGTTCCTGGAGCTTCCTCTGTATCTCCTCGTCTTTCTCGTCCAGCTGCTGGCCTTTCTCTCCTTCACCTATCGAGTCCAGCTTCTCTCTCATGGTCCTTCTCTCGTCCTCCGCTGGCTCGCCTACGAATCCCTCGAACACCAGTTCGGTGTCGCCGTCCTCGTCCTCCGACCTCACCGCCTTACCGTTCAGGGTCCTCACGAAATGGTGGCGCCTGTACAGCTCACTCCACTTCCCTTTCGGTATCCGCGGCCTCTGGACGTCCGGGAACTCGTAGCCTCCCATCGCATACTTCGTGCCCTCGCTGTAGTCTCCCTCCAGACCGGCCTCCGAAAGAAGTATATCGGATATCTCGCGGAGCTCCACCTGCTTTTCCACCTCCCCGATCTCGCCGGCTTTAACCATCATCGGGACGTGCACCAGCTCATCGGCCACGCTGTACTGGTGGCCGTACATCCCGTTCTCGCCGAGCAGCTGCCCGTGATCCGCTACCACTACGACGACCGTGTCATCCCAGCTGCCTGACCGCTCCAGGGCCTCGAACAGGTGTCCTAGCTGGTCGTCCATGTAGTCGACCGAGGCGTCGTACACCCTCGAGATAGCATCGAAGTCGGCATCCACCCTGCCGGCGTAGAAATCGGTCGGGTTCTGGCAGATATCTGACGGGTCAGGACAGTCGTGCCTGTCGAGGTATTCCTGCGGAGGGAAGTACGGCTCGTGAGCGTCCATCAGGTTGAGAAACAGGAAGAACGGCTCGTCACCCGTTTCCATGAAGGTCTTGCTCTTTTCCACTATCTCCTCCGTCTGGCTTCCGCCGAGCCAGTAGTGGAAGACGTGGTTCCCTACCCTTACGATAGTCCTCTTCAGTCTCTCGTTCCCGGCCGAGGAGAGCCATCTATCAAGTTTTCTCCTTGCCTTGCCGAGCAGCCCGGAGAAGCCTGTCGAACTCAGGTTCTCCACCTGCTCGAAGCCCTCGGAGAGCCCGAACCTCCCCGAAAGCCAGGCGTTGGTCGAAATACATGCGGTGCGGTAGCCTTCATCCCTGAACCTCTCTGCCAGGAGGTCGCGTTCGACATCCAGTTTCAGGTTGCGCTGGGTCGCGCCGTGCTCCCACGGATACATTCCTGTGAACATCGAGGCGTGGGACGGGAAGGTCCAGGGCGCGTTCGCCACCGCCTCGCTGTAAACCTTCGCCTCCCTGGACAGTTCTTCGAGGTTGTCCGTGAAATCTACGTCGTCGTTGTATACCGATATCCTGTCCCTGCGGAGGCTGTCAAGTACCACGAAAAGCACGTTCGGGGTCTCTGTCATCTTCACCTGAGGGGGAATTGAGTGGTCACTGGTTTAAACCTTCGCCGCACGGTTCCGGAGTCGCTTCTCGACGTTCTTGACCTGGTCGGCGAGAAGCCCGAAAACGAGGAACTGAACCGCGAGTATGAGCAGGACCCCGGCGGCGAGTGCGGGCCCGAGATCGGTCACATACCCTGTCTCCAGCTTCTGCCGGAGCGTAAGGTAGGACGGGTAGGCCGCCATTAGCAGCACGAAGAGAGAGATACTGGAGAAGAACTTCAGGGGGTTCATGTCCCGGATGCTCCAGACCATGGTGTTTATGATACGCCAGCCATCGCTCACGGGGTTGAGCTTGCTTTCGCCCTCCCGCTCGGCGTAGCTTATCTCCACTTCCTCTATCGGGACATGGTTCTCGAGCGCCGTGAAGGTCATCTCGGTCTCGATACCGAAACCGGGCCTGGTGAAGTCTGTGTATGCGAGAGACTCTCTAGTGAACGCCCGGTAACCTGAGAGCATATCATGTATCTCTTCGCCCGTCGATATCCGGGTAACGAGGTTGAAGAGATAGTTGCCCAGGAGGTTGAGCCTTGGTATGGCGCCTTTCTCCCGGTCGGAACGCCTGCCTATCACGTGTTCTGCACGGCCTGAAAGCACAGGGTCGACCAGCTTCCCGAACTCCTCCGGGTCGTAGGTCCCGTCGCCGTCCAGCATAACGTATATCTCGGCGTCTATCTCCTGCAGGGCCTGCTTCACCCCGTTGCCCTTGCCGCCGGAAAGCCTCTGGTGTATGATCTCGGCTCCTGCTTCCCGGGCTCTCTCGACGGTCGCGTCGGTAGATCCGCCGTCGACCACGTAGACCTCCACCTCGTGGTCCCTGTACTCCGCGGGAAGACCCTCTACCACGCGGCCTATCGCTTCCTCCTCGTTCAGGGTGGGGACCACCGCGGCTATCATCCTGTCAGGTTCACCCGGTAGATTATCACCATCGGCTGCTGCTGGTCTTGGGTGAGAGGTACGCGTGTCCGGCCGAAAGATTTGACGCGTTCAAGATATCCCGGCGGCTTGCCGTAGCTCTGCCCCACCTGCTGCGGTGAGATCCTCCCGGCCCGGAGGTCCTGGACGGTCGAGACCGGTAGCCGGTAGGGCGGCAGTCCTGTCTGCGCCCATTTCGCCTGCGCTCTCTCGTACACGTCGACCTCCACGTGGGTTATGTTCTTCTCCCTGAGGAACGACTTGAACTTTGACTGGTTCTTGGGCAGCGTGTAGGCCATCCTCGGATAGATGTAGTACCTCATCTGTGGGTCCGAGGTCGCGCCCACGTTCGCTTCCTCCGGCAAGTTGCTGTCGAGCCATTCCCCCGCCGGTTCAAGATACGTGTAGCCCCCACGGGATATGTTCTGCATGCCCTGGGCGAACGAGAGGAACAGGACAGGCACCATCAGCACGACCGCGAGCCTCGCGGCAGTGACACCGCTACTGTCGAGTTGGTACGCGAGCCAGTCCGAAACCGAGTAGAGCGAGATCGCGGCGACCGTCGCCAGCGCAGGTATGACGAAGACTATGTAACGTGGAACCTGCACCCGGCCCAGCGACATGAAACCTATACCGATACCGGCCCAGAGCCAGAGAAGCTTCTCCGCGTCACTTCTCGCGAAGATCGCGATGGATGTAAGGAGCACCATCGGCACCAGGTCCGGCTTCAGGAAGTAGCTGGTCGCGAGCAGGCCGATAATCGTCGACGCAGCCTTCACCATCGTGTCGGCGTCCCTGTCCGCGTAATCAACTATGTACTGGATCACGCGGAGGCCTACGAGGGCGGTGCCGAGAGCGGTCATGATACCGGGCATGCTAAGTATGTAGTAGAACGGTCCCTGTGTGCTGGCCCATGCCGCCTGGTTCGTGGTGGCGGCGAAGTCCAGGGCCCGTGGAAGACCGCAGAGAGGGAAGCTGCAGACCGCCGTGTTCCTCAGCATCCAGGGCAGCAGCGTAAGCAGGCCGAGCCCCGCGGCCGTGTAGTAATCCCTGTCGGTGAAGACATCGTATAGACCCGACTCCCTGAAAGAGGTGCCCCTGACAACGAAGCTCTCCAGTTCCTCCCGGTGGACGTACAGGAAGTAGAGAGGGATCACCACGCCGAGAGTGTAGGCCGGCTGTTTGGTCATTATGTTCAGTGAGACGAGAGGCCCGAGAGCCCAGAGCGCGTAACGCGAGTACTCCCGGTCCTCGAGGCCGTAGTACAGTGCGAGCATCGCCGCCGTGTAGAGGGTTGCGAAGGTCGCACCTATCAGGATACGCTCGCTGAGGAACCAGAAGATGGGATTGACCGCTACGACAGCCGCTGCTATAAGTCCTATCTCTCGTGTCTTCATCTCCCTCCCGAGAAGGTAGGTGAGCCCGACGCCCGCGACACCCATCAGGGGGCTCACTACCCGGACCGCGAGATCGGTCTTCCCGAAGATATAGGTGGAAACTGCCAGCAGGTACGGGTAAACCGGGGGATACGACGTTATCTGGCCTCTCCACACCACAGAGTAGTCCAGGATGTGTGTGGACAGTTCCTTGGCTATCCTGCCGTAACGCCCCTCGTCGACCCACAGGCCGTCGAAGAACGCGTACCGGAACCGCAGGAAGGTCGCCATGGCGAGTATTCCGAGCAGTAAAAGGTAGTGCGGGTTCTTCAGTCTCCCTGTTATCTCGTCCGTGAAGTCTGTCACAGTATCCCTCTCGTGAACAGGAATAAAGCGGCCACACAGATTAATGTTTCCATTCCCGCGAGCGCGAGCGTTACCTGGCGCTCGTCCAGCCCCCTCCTCATGAGAGGATGCGTCAGGGAGTAGGTCTTCTCGTGCTGTGGCTCAAGGGTGCCGTCCTCCTGGAGGATACCCCAGGAATGCGCCGAGAACCCGCTGCGGAGCTTCAGGAAGAACTCGATGAACCACGGCGCGAAGATGAAGACACCGAACTTCTCCATGTTACCTATCACCATCGCGGAGAACATCGCGGCCCCGGCGAGGTACGGGAGGACGTCTCCTGGCATCACGGAGGCGGGGTAGAAGTTGTACTTCAGGAACGCGGCCAGCGAAGCAGCTATGCTGAAGGCTATCAACGCGGCCTCCATCTGCTGGTTGAAAAGGGCGTAAACGCCGAGCGCGGACGAGGCCACGAGGCTCATGGATGCGCATAGACCGTTCGTGCCCGCGAGCATGTTCACCACGTTCGCGACGAACAGCAGGCCGAGAGGCAGCAACACGAACGGGTAGAGGAGACCCCAGCTTATCTCTCCTATCACGGGGAAGACCATGGTCCAGGAGCCCGCGCCGACAGCTATCAACGGGAGCGCTGCGGGAAGGACGAAAAGCATCTTGGGGACCTGTCCGAGGCCCTCTCTCAGTATGTCTTCGGAGCCCTCGTCCTCCGTGAAGTCTCCGGTCACCGAGCCAAGCAGCCGCTGGTGGGGTAGCTGCTCAACCTCGACGCCGGTGTCTATATCGATCTCTATCTCTTCTCCCTCGAACTCTATGTGCTCCCTTATGACTGACTCGAGGTCGACGTGTATATCGTCCAGCAGGCCTATAAGGCCGATTATGACAGCTGAGTTCAGCGCCGCGAGCGTCACCGCGGCATCTATCTCCGGGACGTCAAGAAACGCGGACATGGCGAGATAGCTCGTGATGGATACTATGAATCCGAAGAGCACCACGATTCCGCCGGAGCTTGGAAGTCTGGGCTTACCCGGCTTCTGCTGGTCGACAGCGAAAAGCCCGGACGCGGACAGGTATCTCAGGGAGTAAGGAGTCCCGAGCAGTACCACGAGGCATCCGAGCAGCAGCGACGCTGTGAGGTATATCATGGCTTGTCTATCTTCCACATCTTGATGTAGCCGTTCGAGCCTCCGGGCACCTTTTCCGCCCACTCAAGCCCGTAGCCGTCCATCAGGTACAGCCTCACGAGGGTCGAATCAGCTATCGACTTGGGCACCAGTATCACTCTGGACGGTAAGCCCTGCTGCGAGGCACCTCTCTCGAAGCTGTAGTACGGGTCCTCGACGGCGCAGTACCTGGCTGGCTGCCGTGTCACGTTGAAGGTCTTCCTGCCGTTCTCGGTCAGGACGCAGTCGATAGGTATCCTGCTGCCCCTGACCTCCATGTTCGGCGCTCCCGAGATATCTATCGTGCTTCCCTCTATGGAGACCGGTACGTAGGCCTTGATGCCGCGTCCGGTCAGCTGTGCGACGGTGCTGTTGCCGCTGCGGCTGAGCGAGTTCCTCAGGTTGTTCGTCCCGAGTGTCAGCATCGACTCGAACTCGGAGTTATCGCGGTTCGAGATCTGGGATACCGCGGAGTACTTGCCTATCATCGAGTTATCGAGCACTAGATAGTCCACCGAGTGCTTTTCCAGCAGGTAAGTGTGGTTGGAGGGGTGAGATGATGTCAGGAAGTCTGCTATCGGGTAGTTGACCTTCCCGTACCTCTCGCTCGAGTAGAAACCGGCGTTTCCACCGTCCGCGACCGCGGGCCTCCTGCCGATGGATTCGAACCAGTAACCGTAGTCCCACCAGGACAGTATAACCGATCCCTCCGGTGTCTCGCTCGACATGTAGTCGAGGTTCTCCATCCAGAGCTGGTTGGGCGAGCCCCCTATCTGCTGCGAGCTCGCGTAGCCGGAGGCTGCGTTCACCACGAGCACAGGCAGCAGCACGAGTACGAGTGCCGCGGCCCGGGCCTGCCCTGGGTCGACATCCCTGAACAGGTCACCGAGATTGAACTCCCGTAGCTGGTCTATGACCAGCGAAAGCGTGTAGCCTGCGCCCATCGCCACCGGGAAGGCGGCGAGGAATATCAGCCGGGACTTGGCTACCGCCGCGAGTACGTTTGTGACTGTCCAGAAGAACGGCAGGAAGTAGTACCACCTGTACTCTATCTCCCTGTCACCGAACTCCTTGAGTGTGTAGACGGCTATAGCTCCTGCCAGCACGGCGAATACAGCGGGCAGGACTGCTATGAGCACAGATGACTGGAAGAAGAACGAGAACGCCAGCACCCACGCCAGCAGTACACCGCTGAAAGCGTAGTAGTAGCTGGCATCCTCGACGGTGGCGCCGACGAGGCCGTACTTCCTCGCCACCATGAACGCCAGAGAAGTCCCGAGGAACGCTACCCCGATAAACATCAGCGGCCACGGGCCGGCGACGTTCGAGATGTAGCCGAGCAGTGGGTTAATGCGGACCGCGGAAAGCGCCCCGAGCTGGGATACGACCTGTGACAGGGACGCGGCCTGGTTCTCGGCAACGGTCCCCGCGATAACGTCTCCCGAGGTGCCCTGTGTGACCTTCTTCATTATGGAAAGTATCCGGGATGCGATGAAATCGGAGTAGAGAGGTGAAAGACCTGCCAGGACAGCACCGACGAGTGAGACGGTGGGAGTGTAGTATGATAGCTTATCTTCGCCTATGATCTCCAGCTCCTCGACGAGCCTGCGGCTCCACAGCAGGCCGACCATCCCTATGTTCGCGATGAACAGCGAGCCGGTGAACCAGAACCTTGCCGGCTGCACGGCCGCGGCCGCTCCTCCGATTATAACTGTAGGCGTGTACGCGCGGGTCAGCCCCTCGATATCCTCGTCGAGAAGTAACACTGTTCCGACTACGAGCGGGTAAAGAAGCCACATCATCCTTGAACCACCCCAGGAGAGTGTGAAAGCGGCCAGCGCCAGGCCGGAACCGATACCGGCGTACCAGTCCTCACGCTTCCAGGCCCTGGAGAAGAAGTAGAGCGACATCATCATGAACGCGGTGCCTACAGGCTCCTTCTCGAAGAAGCCTGCCGAGGTCCTGTGAAGCACGCCGGCGATGGTAGCGAGGAAGAAAGCCGCCGAGACACCCGCGGTCCGGTTCCAGGTCTCCCTGGCGAAGAGGTACATGAACAGTATCCCGACGCCGCCCATGAGTGCGGGGAAGAACTGCGCCCATTCAAGGTAGGAAGGGAAGAACAGGAAAGGCCCCAGCCAGTAGAAAAGCGCAGGGAAGGCGATATCACCCAGCTGCACGCTGTAAACCGGTTGCGCGTACGGGAAGTATCGCATGAAGTCAAGCGGCGGCAGGCCGCCCTCGAGAGCCATGTGTTTCGACATCCTGAATATCATGTAAGGGTCCAGGGCCTGGAGGTAAGCCATGCCCTGTTCCGGTGCGTAACGTAGCCACACCCCGAACATGAAGATCGCGGCCACCGACAGCACCGCCCAGTTACTTTTCAGCCCTTCCACCGTGAAGAAGTCGTTTATTTTCTCGAAAATGTCGCGCATGTTCGGAAGGTTTCGGCAGGAGATTTTTATGACCTCCCTCGACCGCCGTCTAATTTAAAAGGGTTCCACGCCCGCATTTTAGCTGTGTTCGAGCAATATTTCGACCGCGTATACGAGAACTACGACCGGTACGCTATCATACCGCTGGCCCTCGTACTGCTGTCAGTAGGGATACTTGGAGCAAGCTACATGGCGACCGCCGAGTTCCCCTACGTCCAGGTCGAGAACGGCTCCTTTTCGTTCACGCCTGGCAGCGTCTTCGAGAAGGGTGTAGAGTTCTCCAGCGGCACAGAGATACAGGCCCGCCTCTCATCCACGCCCGACGTACTCGAGGTGGAGAGAGCGTTCGCATCCGCCGGCTATCCTGACGCCCAGGCGACCATCGGGGAGCCCGATGCGGATCGGCCGCTCATACTCGTCAAGCTGAAGGAAAGTACGAAGAACAAGACCGAGGTCGCCGAGATACTATCCGGCGCCGGCTACACGTTGCCCGGCGGCCCGGACTCCATACAGCTTGCCACCTACTCGCCGGCGGTCTCGCAGAGCTTCTTCACCCAGGCCGTGGTCGCAGTGGTGCTTGCGTTCACGACGATGAGCATAGTGATATTCGCCGCCTTCAAGGACATCACCCCGTCTCTCGCGGTTATATTCGCCGCCTCGGGAGACATAATATTCTCCCTCGCCATGATGTCGCTGCTCGGTATCCCGCTGACGCTCGGCACCATCGCGGCGCTGCTGATGCTCATAGGTTACTCGGTCGACACCGACATCGTGCTGTCGAGCCGCGTATTGAAGAAGACGCACGGCAGCCTGAAGAGCCGTATATTCAGCAGCCTGAAGACGGGTGTCACCATGAGCTCGGGGGGCATAGTTGCGTTCACAATACTGTACATAGTGGCGATGGGCCTGGTCGGCGCCCCGTCGATCCTGACAGAGGTGGCGTCGGTGATGGTGATAGGCCTGCTGGCCGACATGCCCTTGACCTGGTTCGGGAACGCGTACATACTCAAGAGATACGCGGAGGAGGAGGACTGGAAACCCGTGGAATCCATGATGGACAGTAGGTGGCTGCCTTGGAGCTGAAATCTCTCATGAAGGAGTGGAGGATAATATTCCTTATTGTCGTCCTGCTGCTCTCCGCGGCTGCTCTCCGGCCGAACTACGTCTCACAGAACGGCGACATCCACCTCAAGTTCACGGGGCTTGAAGACAACCTCGGAGTCGACTTCACAGGGGGGACAAGGCTCCTGCTGTCGCTCGAGACGAATGAGACTGGCGACGACCTGAGAAAACTGAACAAGGACGTGGCGTCGACTCTGCGTCTCAGGGCCAGGCAGATAGACTCGATAAAAGACCCGAAGGTCAACACGGTCAAAATAGACGGCTGGAAGATAAGGGTGGTCGGCAACGTCAACGAGAACCAGACCGACCGCAGCCTCGAGGAGATAATCGCCCGGCAGGGAATGTTCGAGGCCCGAGTGACGCTGCCTGTCAAGGACTCGAAACAGCTGGACATAGGCGAAAGCTACCTCCTGAGCAAGAGTAACTCCACCGTTACTGTGGAGAGACAGGACGACTCGGTCACGCTCGGCACCTACAGGCCTGGCGACCGGTTCTCGCTTGAAGGATACCGTTTCCACTACATAAACTCGAGTGAGGAAGTATCGAACCTTGAAGTGCGTGTCTACACCGGCGAGGACCTGGCCAGCGTCGGCCAGGTGGAGAACGGCGCAAAGTACCGGATGACGCGGTACGACTGGGTGATACCGGTCACTTACAAGACAGGGCCTGCGAGAGACTTCAAGGCGCTTATGGAGAACTTCGATACCGTCGGCGGCGACTACGTCCACGAAGACGGCTCAAGTGTCCAGCTGAAGTACTACCTCGACGGCGACCTCCAGACCTCGCTCGGCATAGGCTCGATAGGGCCGGGAGTGCCCACCGACCGCATAATAATGATACCGGCTTCACAGCAGACGCCTGAAGGGAGGGAGAAGGCCCGGCTCGAGGCGGACAGGATACGCACCATACTGAAGTCAGGCTCGCTTGACGCATCCATCAGAGTGGAGTCGAAGACCGAGCTCGGCTCCTCGCTCGGCAACGAGTTCATGAAGGTTTCCACGATCTCGATAGCTCTCTCGCTGGTAGCGGTCGCCCTCCTCGTGTTCGCGAGGTACAGAGAACCGAAGATAGCCCTGCCGCTCTTCATAACCGGTTCCTCCGAGGTTTTCATACTCCTCGGCCTGTGGTTCTCGACCTTCGGGGAGCTAACGCTTTCCGCGGTCGCAGGTATAATCGCGGCGGTAGGAACCGGCGTGGACGACCAGATAATCATAACCGACGAGTCCGGCAGGGAAAGAGTCAGGGACTGGAAGAAGAGGATGAAGACCGCTTTCTTCGTCATATTCACCTCCGCAGCCTCCACGATAGGCGCCATGGTGCCGATCATCTCGCCAGCTTTCGCCAACCTGATGGTGGGATTCGCGGGCCTCGGTCTAGTAGGCTACAACCGCTACTCGGGCAACAGCAACCCTCACTACTTCGCTATAGGAGTGTTCGCCGTGCTCGTCGCGGCGATATCATACCCTCTCGCAGGTACTGGCGACGCACTCGTATCGATAAGAGGGTTCGCGACGACCACGATAGTAGGCATACTCATCGGGATAGCGATAACGCGGCCCGCCTACTCCAAGATACTGGAGTACATCCAGAGCTGAACACTTTGGGTGCTGAATCATGGCTGAGTAAGAGGCGGCAGGTTAAATCAAGAAAAGATATGAGTGGAAGTTGTCAGGAGCTTGTCGCGGACGCAATCGGGGCGAGCATCATGCTTTGTTCCGGCTCCGAGTGAATCTGCTACTGGAGCTCCATGACCGCGCCGGCGACGTCATCCGCGTTCTCAAGTGCTTCCCGGGCCTCTTCCTCGCTGCAGCCGGTCTTGTCCATCACGAGCTCGATGTCTTCGCTCGAGACGTCCTCCACCTCGCTGTAGTCGCCCTGGAGCTGGAAGACTTCCTGCCCCTGCGCGTTGATCTTCGAGAGCTGTGGGGTCTCGAAAACGAGCTTCCTGTCACCGATTTCGACCACTACCCGATCGGCGTCGATCTCTTCCATATCGACACCCATCTGCTTCATCATCTTGGACATATCTCCGCCGAACATAGGCCGTGATGCGAGGACATTTTTTATATCCGTGATGACCACCCCGAACCATGCTGGTCTATGCCGCCTTTCTGGCCCTTGGAGTAATCTTTGGAGTTTTAACAGGTCTTGTTCCGGGAATACACCCGAATACTGTGATATTTACGACCTTACCGCTCTATTTCGCCTCTGGCATCGGTTTTAACATCTACATGGCGCTGGTAGCCGGCCTGTCGGTTTCACATACTTTCCACGACTTCCTGCCCGCTATATTTATCGGTGCTCCCGAGGCCGAGTCCGCGCTTTCATCCCTCCCCGGGGCCAGGATGGCGGTGAGAGGCAGGGGTATAGAGGCTTTCCGTCTCACGGTGCTCGGTGGCGTCTTCTCGGTGGCGGCCGCCGTCGTGGCTGCGCCGTTCATCCTGCTGTACCTCCGCCCCGCGTACTCCGCAGTCGAACCGTACATGGGTTACATCATGGTGTTCTTCCTGTCGTATATCGTCTTCCGCTCGGCCAGGCTCAGGAATTCCGCGGCCATCGCGGCCCTTGCAGGCGCGCTCGGCCTCCTGTCTTTCTCGATGCCGGTGAACCAGGAGTTCGTTCTCGTACCGGTGTTCTCGGGGCTTTTCGCACTGCCCTCTATATACCATGGCCTGCGGAACGGTTTCGAGCTACCCCCCCAGGCGGACGTTTATCCCCCGGGCTCCACCGCATTCAGGGGAGGCATAACAGGCCTTATGGCGGGCCTCCTGGCCGGTGTCTTCCCGGGCCTGGGCGCGGCTGTCTCGACATCTTTTCTCTCGCCGCTGATCTCGTCCCGCGAAGAGTTCCTCGCAGGCATGGGAGGGGTCAACACCTCGGACATAATAGTGTCCTTCATGGCCCTGCTTTTGATAGGCAAGAGCCGTTCCGGGGCCTCGGTCGCGCTCTCCAGCATATCCAGCTTCGGTATGCCGGACTCCGTCTTCCTCGCCGGCTGTTCACTCGTCGCAGCAGGCCTGTCCGCGCCGCTCGCGCTTTCCGTTTCTCCCCGGTTCGTCTCGCTGATGCGCCGGACCGATATCGACAGGGTGTTCTACGCAGTCGCAGCGCTTCTCGTCGCTGTAACGGTCGCTCTCACTGGTCCCGTGGGCTTTCTCCTGCTCGCCACGGCGTCGGCGATTGGCTACGCTGCTCTGCTCTCCGGCGAGCGGGCGTGCTGCATGGCGGTGCTGATGGTGCCGGCCATATCCTTCTACCTGCCGGGTTTTATTTAGTATCGGGCACAATTCCGGTATATGGAGGCCGAAAAGACCTTCCTCGCGGTGCTGGTCGCCGTGCTCAGTGCCGCGACATGGCTTATGGTTAAGCCTTTCCTGGCCTACGTGCTTTTCGCAGTGCTCCTTGCGTTCATCCTGTACCCTTTGCAGAAGAGGATAGAGCCGGTGACCGGTGCGAGGGTCTCGGCGTTCCTGCTGATGCTTTTCGCCGTGGCTGCAGCGGTCCTGCCACTATCCATAGCCACTGCCGCGGTCATACAGGACGCGCAGGACTTCACACAGGACCTGAACCAGACCGATGTCATCAACACGACCCAAGTGGAACAGATAATAAAGGACAGGACGGGCCGGAGCATAGATGTCGAGACAACGATAGATAACGCGGTCAGGGAGTTCACCAGCGCCACTTTCGGCAGCTTCTCGGAGTTCGTCAACCTTCTCACAAGCCTCGCGATAGGGATGACTCTGATGCTGTTCCTGCTTTACTACTTCCTCAAGGACGGCGACGAGATGGTGGCATGGATAAAGCAGATAATACCGATGCCAGAACCCGTGAAGGAAGGCCTTTACAGGCGTACGGACAAGACAACCTGGGCCGTCATAAAGGGACACGTACTCGTTGCGGTAGCCCAGGGCCTGATAGCGGGCCTCGGCCTCTTCATCGCGGGCGTACCTAACTACGTCTTCTGGACTTTCATGATGGTTGTCCTCGGCTTCATACCTCTCGTGGGCTCGTTCATGGTCTGGGGACCGGCCTCGGTGTACCTTTTCCTCGTGGACAGGCATGCCGCGGGCATCTTCCTGCTGGTCTACGGCGTGATCGTCGTGGGGCTCACGGACAACGTTCTCAGGCCGATAGTGGTCGACAGGTCCGCCGAGCTACACCCCGCGGTCATAATGATAGGTGTCATAGGTGGGGTCTACATCTTCGGCGCGCCCGGTCTTTTCTTCGGTCCTATCCTCCTCGGGGTCTTCAAGTCTGTCATACTCGTGGTCAAGAACAACTACGAAAACAGCAAGAAAGGATGAGAAAGGGCAATAGGAAAAGCTTTTAGAGCTATAGAAGCTCTTAGAGAGATTTT
This sequence comes from Candidatus Nanohaloarchaea archaeon, assembly GCA_042218325.1. Lineage (GTDB taxonomy): Archaea > Nanohalarchaeota > Nanosalinia > Nanosalinales > Nanosalinaceae > JALDAJ01. The sequence continues at coordinate 8,158 of JBDGRE010000002.1, read as the reverse complement.
TGGAGCAAGAAGGCGTCTATGAAGACTTCCAAGTCTTGCTTAGCCGCAAAAAGGTTTAAAAACAAAGCAACAGGAATAGCTGGATATGGCAGCTATACCGCAGGCAGCTATCGCTGCATCGGTGATAGTCGGTCTACTGTCTGTTCCGGTAGCTTCACAGCAAGTCGAGATGACAGGAGCAGCAACAGCTGAACTACCGGATGTTTCCACCAGTGAATCGGTCCCGAAAGAGGTATCAAGGACCACCACGCCGGAAGGTTTCCGGGCCACCGTCGAGACAGCGTTCAACAGCTTCAGGACCTCGATAAGCTCTGGGAAGGCCAACGTCACGCTCGAGAACGCTGGCTCCGAGCTTGAGGTCCAGAGGACTCCTGGCCGCACAGAGTGGTCTCTCACCACTCCGCAGGGAACGCTGACGATCAAGGAATCCAGCGAACGGACTGTCGAGAAGGTCTCGACACCCCAGGGGGATCTCCGGATAGTCGTCGAAGAAGGTTCCCGGGAGACGAGCTTCTCGGGAAGCGAGAGGCCTAAGGTCGAGCAGACAAGAAGAGAGCTACGCCAGCTTCTGGAGCGGAAGAAAAAGGAGCTCGAGGACAGGAAAAAGCGGCTTAGAAAGAGAGCGATGCCGGACATCGAGGTCATAGCCAACAGCTCGGCAGCGGCCAGTTCCGATTCCTCGGGTTCGCCGGAGCACGTTGTCATCGTGAACCGCGAGTTCGAACCCGTGAGCCTGGAGGGCTGGACGCTCTCCGACACTTCCTCCACCCACGAGTTCGGAGACGTAACGGTCGAAGCCGGAGAAAAACTCCGCGTCTACACCGACAGCGACTCCGCAGTAGACGAACAGGAGCCGGCGATTTTCGATTCAGGCATCTCGTGGAACGACGGCGGAGACACCGCGGTACTCATGAACGCGGACGGACAGGAGATCGACAGGGAGAGCTACTAGAGCTTCTCAAGCTCTCCCTCCACCCTATATTTTTCTCCCGAGACGAGCTTCCTCAGTACCAGCTCTTCCCGTTCGGCGACCAGCACCACGCGGTCAAATATTTCCGCTATACTGGAGTCCAGAATGTCAAAGCTGCCTGCTGCAGATATCGTGGCGCCCATGAAAACGTAAAGATACAGCAGGACGGTGAGACTGCGCCATCCGTACCCTGAAAATCTTACTACGAGGTAAGCTATGCCTGAAAAAATCATACCTAATGCTGCACCCCTTATGGCCTCTCTTTTCATAAATATGGCTTTTGTTGCCGCCCGGATATGAAGGTTTTTCACGCTTGACCTCGCGTAGAGAATCGTGGACCTCTACTACCAGTGCCCCGACTGCGGTTTCAAGCAGAGATCGAAGGCCCAGAAACGCGTCCAGTGCCACCGGTGCGGCCGGAGCTACCTCAAGCGGGACGCGAAGAAGACGAAGAAGAAGCCGGACGAGAAGGGAACAGGCTTCTTCCGCTACTCGAAGGAGGACTGAAATAACTTGCCTCCCGAAAACAGGCTGTGAAACAGTACTCGATCGAAGCGCCCGGCTTCGACCTGGAGCTGACGATGACCTGCGGCCAGACCTTCTGCTGGCACCGCATGGACGGCGAGCTCTATGGCTCCGGGCCGGGCAAGTTCTACACTTTCAGGAAGGGGGAGCCGCTGATTGTTGAGCAGGAAGAAGATACGGTGTTCGCCCGGACCGAACTCTCGCGGGCCGAGATAGGGAAAGCACTGGGGCTCCACCACGACCTTGACAGTATATTCTCGACGTTCCCGCATGATGAACGCGTAGAGAAGGCGCGCGAGGAGCTGTACGGCCTGCGGATAGTAAGAGACGAGTTCTTCCCGTGTCTCATCAGCTACCTCTGCTCCCCGCAGATGCGCATCCCCCGGATAAAACAGATGCACAACGATATCGCCCGGGAGTACGGCGAAACCGTGGAAGTCGACGGCTGCGAACTTCTCCGCTTTCCCTCGTCAGGGGAGCTTTCCGGTGCGACCGAGGAAGAACTCCGCGACCTCGGCGTCGGTTACAGGGCGCCCTACATCGTGAGGTCGACGGAGATGTTCAGGAACGGCTTCGACCCCGGGGAGGTCGAAAACATGCGGTACGAGAACGCCCGCGAGGAGCTCAAGAAGTTCCACGGCGTCGGCGACAAGGTGGCGGACTGCGTCGCACTGTTTTCCCTCGGCTTCACGGAGGCCTACCCGCTCGATACCTGGGCCCTGAAAGCCGTGAAAAAGCACTACCCTGAACTGCACTCAGAGAGATACAGCGAGGCCTCGAAAAACCTGCGAGAACACTTCGGCGAGCACGCGGGCTACGCTCAGGAGTACCTTTTCCACGCCGCCCGCAACGACATAATAGAGGTGTAGCAGGTGGACGTGGACGAGAGTCACAAGTACGCGGCCGCCACCCTCACAGGTATGGCGCTGCTGGGCGAGGGAGCACTGCTCTACAGCGCCTCACCGGTAACAGTCTTCTACCTCACCCTGCTCGGCGGCTTCGCCGGGACTTACTTCTACGCCTACAGCATGGGTGGTGAAAAGTGAAGGTGACGATGGTGAGAGACGACCTCGAGGAGGAACGGGAGCGCGATATAGAGGTGGAACAGGGCACGAAGGTCTCGGAACTCCTGGACCAGGAGGGTGTCGCCAGCGAGGAGGTGCTCGTATCCCGGAACGGTACGATAATCTCGGGCGAACACGAGCTTGAGGACGGCGACACTGTGACGGTGCGCGACGTCATAGCAGGCGGATGATACCGGACCCCGTGGGCGCTACCTGACTTCCGTGTAGTAGTTCTTCCCGCCGCTGACAGCTTTCTCCACGACCTCCCCGGTCTCGATCTCCAGTGCGTTCTCGAACACCGGGCCGTCGTAGACGAATGTATGGAACTCGCCGTTCTCGCCGCAAGGGTCGACGCCGGAGGGCAGGTCCTCTATGAACTCCCTGTCGAACTCCCGGCCCGCGAACGACCTGTCGAGACGACTGCCGTCCACAGATACAGTTACGGCTCGGAAACCCCTGTCAACGAAGTCCTGCGCAAGTTCGCCGGTATCCTCGCCCCATACGGGCCAGGCACCCTCGAGGCCTGCTTCCCGCAGCATCTCCTGTCGCTCCTCTCTTACCTCCTCCAGGTAGATATCTGCGAATATAACGGTCTCTATCCCGCGGGACCTGTACTCGCGGTAAAGCTCCTGCATCCTTCCTGCGTACTCCTGTTGCGAGTAACCGCCCGGTAGCTCGACCGTCCTCGCAGGTATGCCGGTGCTCCCGGCCTGTCTCTCCAGCAGAGCTTTGCTGAGTCCGTGGAAACATACCCTGTCGAACTCGCCGGAAACCGTAGTGAAGAGCTCTACGACATCGTACTCCTCGCTCTTCCTGGCCCTTCCGAGGCAGTAGGCGCTGTCCTTCCCTCCGCTCCATCCCATCGCAGCCTTCTTCATCAGGCTGGAGATTAAACCTGCAGGCTTTAACTTCTCTCGGGGTCTGGAGGGGGCTGATTTTTATTTTTCAGTGTCGCAGCTTTACACAATGGATTTCCTGGACCTTGATGGAAAAGATGAAGAAGATATCATTTGCGACGTTTTCGACCTCAACGGCCTCCAGGAAGACGTTTTCGACGAACTGAGGGATGCGAAGCTCACGGTGCAGGAAGTGTCGAACCGGGTCGACCGCAACCGCTCGACTGTCCAGCGCGCGCTGCAGGACATGCTGGACAAGGACCTGGTTATGCGGGAGGGCAAGACTGACAAGACGGTCTACTACGTCTACACCGCGCTGCCGATGGAAGAGATCCGGGACATAACCGAGGAAGCGCTCGACGCCTGGCACCAGAACGTCAAGGACAAGCTCAGTCAGTAACGCCAGAAAAGATAGGCGAAATACGCCAGCGCCACGAACTCGCTGAAAGGCTTCAACAGCGGCGAGGGCTGGTAATCCGCCAGCGAAAGAAGGAAGCCCGCCACGACTATACCTGTGACGACGGCAGCCGACCGCTCCATGATCTTCTCCGAGAACTCCGAAAGGCCTCCGCCCCTGTAGATGATCTCGATCAACTGGGCCGCCAGAATGTACTTCACGGCGACCGCCGCGAACAGCCACGAATGCCTGACGGTCTGGTAGATAGCTGAAACTACGAGCTGGAGTACCATAACGAAAAGTCAGGAGGCAGGTTTAAGCCGTTTCCGCCTCGCCCGCGTCCATGTCAGAGGTCTGGAAATCCTTGATGATTATGACATCGTCAAGGGCTTCCACCATGTTGTACGGGATGACGACGTTCTTCGCGCCGCCGACCTTCTGCGCCAGGTAGGAGCCTTTCTTCGCTCCCACGACTACCGCGCGGACCCCGAACTTGCCGAGGTTCAGCTCCACATCCTTCAGCTTCCCGCAGTAAGAACCGTTTCTCGTGAAGACGTCCTTGTCAGTGATGTCTGAAAAGTCGATGATGTTATCCGCCATCTTTTATTATACCTCTTAAGACCTGTTGCCGGTCAGAAATTTAAATAGCTTGTTGACCTCACAGCCCGAGAACTTGGCATTTTAAACATTTGCACGCCACCTTTAACCTTACACCACTGTCGGGGTCGCATAGCCTGGCCATTGCGGTGGCTTGCTAAGCCACTGGGGGTGCAACGCTCCCACGCGGGTTCAAATCCCGCCCCCGGCGAGCTTTCCCGATATTTCAGTATTTTAGAAGCTCTTTCAAAGAAATAACGGGTTTGAGTTATTTTACGGATTTTAAACCGAGAAAGTTACTTGAAGAATATTTGACTTTTCTCAGGTTCAAGTCTTACTATGCCCCCTAACTGCATCGGAATTTTCGGATGGGTGTGTCCGAAGTCTACATCGAAGACTACAGGGGTGTCAGGTGCGTATCGCTTAATTTCATCCTTGATTGTCTGTTTCTGAGTTTCGTGATATTCCTGCTTTTCCTCTAAACTTTTGTCTTCTCCGAATAATGGGCTTCTCATCGGTCTGCCAACTATTACTGCGGAGAACTTTTCCAGCATTCCTTTTTCACCCATACATAGCAGATTTCTCTTCACCTCTAACTCGTCAGGATGTTCTTCTGATGTTTCCAAAGCCAGTATTTTACCTTCCAATTCTTCCATTTCTGGGAGGTATTTTTCTACCGCCATCTGTTCTGGTAATACTCCGAGGCAACCTCCCCAAAGCCTGCCTTCCACAATTTCTCCATCAAAGTTCCAGAAACTCCATCCAGGACTATCGTATCTTTCACGGTCATCCTTAATCTCATCTTGGAACAAATCGAAGTAATCATCTGTAAAATGTTCTGAAGGCTCTACCGTTCCCAAACCATCTTGGAAGAAAGCTTTCTCTAAGTGTTTGTAGGTGTATTCTCCGATTTCTCCTTCAGCCAGTAAGTCATCCAGTATCTGCCCTCCATAGAAGGTTTGGATGCCTAAGTTCCAGAGGTATATATGTAGGTTGGTGTTGTCGCTTATGCCGTAGAACCGAGTTGGATTCTGTTTCAGTCTTCTTGGCTCTAAATGTTTCAGCATCCTAATTTGCTCTGAACCACCTGTCAAAGCTACAACTCCCTTGATTTCAGGGTCTTCAAATGCCCGCATTAATTCTTCAGCTTTCTCCTTGTGGTGATTGTTCAGGTATTCTGTGTCTTTCCTTGCTGTATCGTAGACCACGGGTTCTAACCCAAATCGGTTTTCCAGTTTTTCTACGCCTTTTTCCAGAACCTTTGGAAACTCTTGCACGCCACTCGAAGTTGCAATAACTGCGACCTTATCGCCTTTTTCAAGTACTGGCGGGAGGATGAAATTGTGACCCATAACACATGTTTCTCATCTATAATTTTTGTAACAAAGTGTATTGCGTCGGAGCGTTGTAACCTCTGGTTTCTATGACGCCCCCGGCGAGCTTTCCCGATATTTCAGCAGTTTAGAAGCTCTTTCAAAGAAATAACGGGTTTGAGTGATTTTACGGAGTTTAACCCTTTTTTACGGTTCAGGTCTTTTTCCGAGTTTTATTTCCACCTTTTTTCTTTTCTGGTTTCTGAGGATGGTGATAGTGATCTTTTCTCCTGGACTGGTTTGGGTGGCGAGATAGCTGGATAGTTCCTGGCTTGAATCTATGCTTCTTCCGTTGATGGCTTTGATTACATCGCCACCGATAGGTATTCTGCTGTTTTCTGTTATTGCAGTATATCTGCTGTCTTGTAATTCGCCTGCTGCTGGACCTCTTTCCAGTGTCTCTACTACGAGGACTCCGTCGGCTTCCCTTATATTGTTGGCTTCTGCTACGCTCGGTGATACTGTCCGCATACTGATTCCGAGGTAAGGATGGGTGTAGTCTCCTTTCTCAATTAAAGATGGAACTACTCGGTTTATGATGGCAGGGCTTATGGCGAATCCGATATTGTCTCCCTGCTTTGCTCTGTTGACTCCTACTACCACTCCCTGTTTGTTGATGAGCGGTCCTCCGCTGTTGCCAGGGTTGATAGGTGCGTCTGTCTGGATGGTGTCGGGTATCTGGAAGTTCCCTGCTGTCTGCATACTGCGGTTGACTCCTGAGATTATCCCGTGTGTTATGGTTTCTTGTAGTCCGAATGGATTTCCTAATGCCATTACGAAGCTTCCTGGTTCTGGGTTTGACTTAGCTACAGGGAGTGGTTCGGTGTAGTTGGGAGGGTTTTCGACTTTGAGGACTGCGAGGTCGCTGTAGATGTCTTTTCCGACTATACTGGCTTTTCTCCATTCTCCTTTTTTGAATCGTATTTCTACTGTTTCTGCGTTCTGTATGACGTGGTGGTTGGTTACGATGTGTCCTTTTTTGTCCCAGATGAATCCTGTTCCCTGTGAGCTTCCTCCAGTGACTTTGTTTACTTTTATGGATACTACTGAGTCCATCAGGCTTCGGTAGGCTTCTTTGTATAGTGAGGAATTGGGATGTTTCTGAGAGCTTATGGGTTCGGGCTGGAAGGTTTCAGTTGGCTTGGAATATATCTTGGTGGCGGAGTATCCTCCTATTACCCCTGCGATAAGAGAAAGGCTTACTGAGAGTAGTAGTATGTGCTTGGTTTGGAGTTCGTGGTTCACTGTTCTCATCTCCTGTTGAAATAAAGGGTTAGGAGGGAAAAAGGAGGAAATGCGTTGTTTATCGTCCTCCTTCTTCCTCTCCTTCTCCTGTTTGTGGTTGGATTGTCGGTGTTCTTGGTTGTGGTGGTTTTGGTTCGTCAAGGTCTCTGGGCTGACCTGACAGGATGTATTCTCCATCTCTGGAAACCAGGACCGTGGTCTCGGATGTCCGTGTCTGGTTCAGGACCTGTGCGGTTACTTTGACTCCTACTGTGTAGAATGATTCCAGTTGGTCGCTTCTTTCGATTGAGGTTACTGTGGCGTTGGCTCTTTCTCCTGAGGTCACTGAGACATAGTTCTGGACCTTGTCTCGGACTTTCTCCTTGCTCATCACTTTCTTGGTGTCTGCTCCGAGTAGTCCGAGGTTTCCTGAGAGGAGTAGTCCTGCCTCGAAGAAGGCTAATGCTCCGAGGACTGCTATCAGGCTTGCAGCCCAGACCTGCTTGTCGTTGTCCAAATCAATTATCGATGGATTCACCTACAATAATTGTGGCGAGCCTGTGGGACAATTAAAAATATTGAACAGACAGGCTGGATTCCTGCATCGGGCTATGCCTGTCCCCGCGGTCTCTCCATCCCTTTCTGCGTCTTCGGTAACTTCTGTATCGAGTGTTCACTTTCTCCGTGGCTGGAAATGGTCTCGGTAGTTCCTGTCTCTGCGGGTTTGCTGATTCCGTCTGTCATCCCTACTTCTGTTAGTTGGCTGTCTGGGTTGTTGCTGATTCCTATGAGTCCGATTGCTAATCCGAGCATCAGGAATGAAGCTGCCAGTGTCTTTCCGACTGCTTCATACATAGAGCATTCACCTCTATGCGAGGATTCCTTGCTGGTCAAGGCAGATTCTATGTGCATATCCCTCAGCTGTAGTGAGGTAGGTGTGAGAGGTTTTGACCCGTTGTTGGCAGACAAGACATTTTCCGAGCCTGTTGGATGTTGAAGAGGTCATAGACAGTGGTCTCACCCTTCCATTTAGTGTACCTGTTAGACTCTCGTTGAAAAAAGTAAAACAGTTCTTTTGACTAACAGTTTAATAGACTGTAATGCGTCGGAGT